>NZ_JBWKCC010000018.1:0-215343 GCF_056436655.1 Streptomyces sp. NPDC043427
GACGAACTCACACAACCGGGCGGCCTGGGCACGCAGCGCGTCGGCGCTACGACCGGAGAGCACCACCGGCACCGGCAACGAGAGCACCGGCTCCGACACGGCAGACACCCTCGCGGGCTCGGCAACCGGTTCCGGCGCTTCGTCGGCTGGTGTGGCCGGGTCGGGAGCCTCCTCCAGGATGACGTGCGCGTTGGTGCCGCTGATGCCGAAGGAGGACACCGCGGCACGGCGCGGCCGCTCACCGCGGGGCCAGGGCACCGCCTCGGTGGCCAGCGACAGGGTGCCGGACGACCAGTCGATGTGGGGGGACGGAGTCTCCGCGTGCAGCGTCTTCGGCACGGTCCCGTGGTTCAGCGCCAGCACGGACTTGATCACCCCGGCCACCCCGGCGGCGGCGAGGGTGTGTCCGATGTTGGCCTTCACGGTGCCCAGCCACAACGGCCGGTCGCGGTCGGCGCCGTAGGTGGCCAGCAGCGCCTGTGCCTCGATGGGGTCGCCCAGGGAGGTGCCGGTGCCGTGTGCCTCGATCAGGTCGATGTCGGCGGGGGACAGACCGGCAGCGTTCAGCGCCGCGCGGATGACCCGTTGCTGGGAGGGTCCGTTGGGGGCGGTCAGTCCGTTGGAGGCGCCGTCCTGGTTGACCGCGGAGCCGCGGATGACGGCGAGCACCGGGTGGTTGTTGCGTTGCGCGTCGGACAGCCGTTCCAACACCAGTACACCGGCGCCCTCCGCCATGCCCATGCCGTCGGCCCCGGCGGAGAACGCCTTGCACCGGCCGTCGGCGGCCAGCACCCGCTGGCGGCTGAACTCGATGAGCGGCCCGGGGCTGGCCAGCACGGTCACACCGCCCGACAGGGCCAGCGATGACTCCCCGTTGCGCAGCGACTGTACGGCCAGGTGGAGCGTGACCAGCGAGGTGGAGCAGGCGGTGTCCACGGTGATCGCCGGCCCCTCGACGCCGAGGGTGTAGGAGACGCGGCCGGACAGCACGCTGGAGACCACACCGGTGACCAGGTGCCCCTCGACGCTTGCCGGGGCGTGTGCCAGGGCGGTGCCGTACTCCTGGTGGTTCTGGCCGACGAACACGCCGGTGCGGCTGCCGCGCAGCCCGGTGGGGTCGATCCCGGCCCGTTCCAGCGCCTCCCAGGAGGTCTCCAGCAGCAGCCGCTGCTGCGGGTCCATGGCCAGTGCCTCGCGCGGCGAGATCCCGAAGAAGCCGGCGTCGAACTCGCCCGGGTCGTCCAGGAAGCCGCCGCGCCGCACGTAGGAGTGGCCGGAGCGGTCCGGGTCCGGGTCGTAGATGCCCTCGATGTCCCAGCCGCGGTCGGTGGGCAGCTCGCCGGTGACGTCCCGCCCCTCGGCCAGCACTCGCCACAGGTCCTCCGGGGAGCGCACCCCGCCCGGGTAGCGGCAGGCCATGCCGACGACGGCGACGGGCTCGGTGCGGGTCTGCTCGATCTCCTGCAGGCGGCGGTTGGCCTTGCGCAGGTCGACCATGACCCGCTTCAGGTAGCCGCGCAGCTTCTCTTCCTCGGACATGCCCAACCCCCTTCAGTTCGCTCCGAGTTCGCGGTCGATGAGGTCGTACATCTCCTCGTTCGACGTCGGGTCGAAGTCGATGTCGTCCTCATCTGTGCCGATCAGCGACAGCATCGACCGCAGCCGCGTTTCGATGTCGGCCCGTTCGGCGTCGGTGTCCACCCCGGACAGCCGCTCGGCGAGTCGGTCCAGTTCTGCGAGGAGGGGTGGCTCGGGGGGCGCCAGCCGGGTGCGCAGGTACTCGGCCACCGCGGCCGGGGTGGGCTGGTCGAACACCAGGGTGGCCGGCAGCGTCAGCCCGCTGACCTCGCCGAGCCGGTTGCGCAGCTCGATCGCGGTCAACGAGTCGTAGCCCAGTTCGCGGAAGGCCCGGTCCGCGTCGATCTCGGACGGGCCGGAGTGGCCCAGCACCACGGCGGCCTGCTCGCGCACCAGCCGCAGCAGGGTGCTGCGGCGTTCGGTGTCGGACAGCCCGGCCAGCCGCTGCGCCCAGGAGGAACCTGACGGCTGCGACGCCTCCGGCCGGGACGCCCCGGACAGCGCGCGCTGCGCCTCGGGGATCTCGGCGAACAGCGGCCTGCTGCGGGCCGAGGCGAACAGCGGCATGAACTTCGGCCAGTCCACGTCGGCCACCGACAGCCCGGTCTCGGCGCGCTCGAGGATGGTTCGCAGGGCGTCCAGCGCCGGCCCCGGCGAGAGCAGCGGCAGGCCCTGGCGGCGCAGCTGGCCCGCGTCCACCCCTTCGGGGAAGCGGGCGCCGTCCCACACGCCCCAGGCCACCGAGGTCACCGGCACTCCGGCCGCGCGGGCCTGGTCGGCCAGCGCGTCCAGCTCGGCGTTGGCCGCGGCGTAGGCGCCGTGGTCGCCGCTGCCCCACACCCCGGCGATGGAGGAGTAGAAGACCAGCGCGTCCAGCTCTGCCGGGTCGAGCAGTTCGAGGAGATTCCGGGCGCCCTGGACCTTGGCGGTGAGTACGTCGGCGTACTCGGCCAGGTCGGTGTCGGGCAGTGCGGCCAGCCGCATCAGCGCGGCGGCGTGCACCACGGTGCGCACCGCCTCGCCCTGCTCACGCAACCCGGCCAGCAGCGCGGCCACGGCGGCCCGGTCGGCGATGTCGCAGGCCCGCGCGGTCAGCCGCACGCCGAGGCCGTCGAGTTCGGCCGCCAGCTCGGCGACCCCCTCCGCCTTCGCTCCGCTGCGGCTGAGCAGTACCACGTGCCGGACGCCGAGTCCGGCCAGCCAGCGGGCGACTTCGGGGCCCAGCGCGCCCGTGCCGCCGGTCACGAGCGCGGTGTCCCTGGCCTGCCAGCCGCCGGCGACGCCGCCGCCGCCGTCGAGCGGGGCGCGCACCAGCCGGCGCAGCAGCGTACCGCCGGCGCGTACGGCCAGTTGGTCCTCCTCGCCCCAGCCGCCGGCCAGCACGCCGCGCAGCTGTTCCAGCGCGGCCGCGTCCAGTTCGGCGGGAAGGTCGACCAGGCCGCCCCAGAACGTGGGGTGTTCCAGCATCGCCACCCGGCCCAGCCCCCACACCTGCGCCGCGCTCGGCTCGCGCACCGGATCGCTGTCGCCGGTGCTGACCGCGCCGGACGTCACCAGCCACAACGGCACCGCCACGTCCAGGTCGCCCAGCGCCTGAACCAGTGCCAGGGTGGCCGCCGCTCCGGCGGGCACCACGGGATGCTCGGGGTGCGGGCGGCGGTCGGCGGCCAGCAGGGACAGCACGCCGCGTGGGGTGTGCTCGGCCAGCGCGCGGCGCAGCCGGCCGGTCAGGGCGGCACGGTCGGCGTGCTCGGTGTCCACCGTGACGGCGCGCACCGGAAGGCCGCCGGTGAGCGTCTCCAGCCAGTCCTGTGCCACGCCGGAGCGGGGCACCAGGGCCAGCCACTCGCCGTCCGGTTCGGTGCGCTTCGGCGCACCCGCGGCGCGCCACTCGACGCGGTGGCGCCAGGTGTCGGCACGCGACCGGGCCTGCTGGGCCAGCCAGTACCAGCGGTGCTGGAAGGCGTAGGCGGGCAGGTCCACCCGTCGTGCGCCGGTGCCTTCGAACACCTCGGCCAGCCGCACGCCGGCCCCGCGCACGTGCGCCTCGGCCAGCGACTGGGCGAACCGCGGCCAGCCGCCGTCGTCGCGGCGCAGCGTGGACAGTACGGCGGCCCGCGCCCCGGCGGCGTCCACGGTTTCCTGCACGCCCGGGGCGACCACCGGGTGCGGGCTGATCTCCAGGAAGGTGCCGATCCCGGCGTCCAGCGCGGCGCGCACCGCGTCGGCGAACCGGACGGTCTGGCGCAGGTTGGTGTACCAGTACGCGCCGGTGAGTTCACGGGGGTCCAGCCGCTGCCCGGTGACCGTGGAGTACATGTCGATCGGCGTCGCCCGCGGGCTGATGTCGGCGAGCAGACCGGCCAGGCTGTCCTTTACGGCGGTGACCTGGGTGGAGTGCGAGGCGTAGTCCACCGCGATGTGCCGGGTCCGCACCCCGCGCGACGCGCAGTCGGCCCGCAGCTCCTCCAGGGCGGACGGATCTCCGGAGACGACGGTGGAGGTGGGGCTGTTGATCGCGGCCACGCCCAGCCGGTCGTCGGTGAACAGGGTCCGCAACTCCTCGGCGGGCAGCGCCACCGACATCATCGCGCCCTTGCCGGACAGTTCGGTCAGCGCGCGGCTGCGCAGGCACACCACCGCGGCGGCGTCGGCCAGGGACAGCGCCCCGGCCACGCAGGCCGCGGCGATCTCGCCCTGCGAGTGGCCGATCACCGCCTCCGGTTCCACGCCGTGCGCGCGCCACAGTGCGGCCAGCGACACGGTGACCGCGAAGGTCACCGGCTGCACCACATCCACCCGCTCCAGCCCCGGCGCGCCCGGCGCGCCGCGCAACACGTCCAGCACCGACCAGTCCGTGTGGGCCTCGATCGCGGCGGCGCACTCGGCGAGCCGGGCGGCGAACACCGGTGCGGAGTCGAGGAGTTCCAGCGCCATCCCGGCCCACTGCGCGCCCTGCCCGGGGAACACGAACGCCACCCGCCGCGCCGCGTCGGTCGCGGTGCCGCGCGGCACGCCCGGGGTGTCCCGGCCCTCGGCCAGTGCGCCGAGCCGTTCGCCCAGCTGCTCCGGGTCGGCGGCCAGCACGACGGCGCGGTGTTCCAGGGCGGCCCGGCCGGCCACGCTGGACCAGGCGATGTCCAGCACCCTGTCGCCGGGGTGGTCGGTCAGGTGCGCGGCCAGCCGCGCGGCCTGCTCGCGCAGGGCGTCCTCGGTCTGCCCGGACAGCGCGACCGGCCACAGCCGCGGCTCGGTGTGCGGTTGCGCCGCACCGGACTCGTCGGCTTGCTCGGGCTCCGCCTGCTCGACGATGACGTGCGCGTTGGTACCGCTGATGCCGAACGAGGACACCCCGGCGCGGCGCGGGCGGCCGGTGTCCGGCCAGGGCTGGGCCTCGGTGAGCAGCCGCACTCCCCCGGACGCCCAGTCCACGTGCGGGGACGGCTCGTCCACGTGCAGGGTGCGGGGCAGCTCCCCGTGCCGCAGCGCCTGCACCATCTTGATCAGGCCGGCCACTCCGGCCGCGGCCTGCGCGTGTCCGATGTTGGATTTGATCGACCCCAGCCACAACGGCCGGTCGCGGTCGGCGCCGTAGGTGGCCAGCAGCGCCTGCGCCTCGATCGGGTCGCCCAGCGGTGTCCCGGTGCCGTGGCCCTCCACCGCGTCGACGTCCTGTGCGCGCAGTCCTGCGGCAGCCAGCGCGGAGCGGATCACCCGTTCCTGCGAGGGACCGTTGGGTGCCGTGAGACCGTTGGACGCGCCGTCCTGGTTCACCGCCGAACCGCGCACCACGGCCAGCACGCGATGCCCGTTGCGGCGTGCCGCGGACAGCGGCTCCAGCAGCAGCAGGCCGACGCCCTCGGACCAGCCGGTGCCGTCGGCCGCCCCGGCGTAGGGCTTGCACCGCCCGTCCGCGGCCAGCCCGCGCTGCCGGGAGAACGCGGTGAACGTGGTCGGCTCGGCCATCACCGTCACCCCGCCCGCCAGCGCCAGCGAGCACTCCCCGGAACGCAGCGCCTGAGCCGCGAGGTGCACCGCCACCAGCGACGAGGAACATGCCGTGTCCACGGTGACCGCGGGCCCCTGCAGGCCGAACGTGTAGGCGACCCGGCCGGAGGCGACGCTCCCTGCGGTGCCGGTGAGCAAGTGCCCCTCGACGCCCTCGGGCAGCTCGCGCAGCGTGGCCGCGTAGTCGTGGTACATCACGCCGGTGAACACGCCGGTCTGGCTGCCGCGGACCGAGGACGGGTCGATCCCCGCCCGCTCCAGCGTCTCCCAGGCCGTCTCCAGCAGCAGCCGCTGCTGCGGGTCCATGGCCAGCGCCTCGCGCGGCGAGATCCCGAACAGGCCGGCGTCGAACCGGCCGGCGTCGTAGAGGAAGCCGCCGTGCCGGGTGTAGGAGTGACCGGCCCGGTCGGGGTCGGGGTCGTACAGGCCGGCCACGTCCCAGCCGCGGTCGGTGGGGAACCCGCCGATGGCGTCGCCGCCGCGGGCCACCAGGTCCCAGAGGTCCTCCGGCGAGGCGATCCCGCCCGGGAAGCGGCAGGCCATGCCGACGATCGCGATCGGCTCGTCCGCGCTCATGACCGGGGAGGCGGCCGCCGGGGTGCTCGTCGCGGCGGTGCCGCCGACCAGCTGGTCCCTGAGGTACCCGGCCAGTCCTGCGGGGGTGGGGTGGTCGAACACCAGCGTCGCGGGCAGTCGTACTCCGGTCACCCGGCTCAGCCGGTTGCGCAGTTCCACCGCGGTCAACGAGTCGAAACCGACGTCCTTGAAGGGCCGGTCCGGTGACAGCCCGCCGGGGTCGGAGTGGCAGAGCACCACCGCCGCCTGGGTCAGCACGAGGTCCTGAAGCACCCGAAGCGGCTCCCCTTCGGCAAGCCGCCGACGCAGCCCGTCGGCGCCGTCCGCCGTACGATCCGTGACGGCGGCGCGGCGCACCGACGGCACCAGTGCGCGCAGCACCGGGGACAGCACACCTTCGGCCGCCCGCTCGCGCAGCGCCGCCAGGTCCAGCCGGGCGGCCACCAGCACCGGATCCTCCAGTGCCGTGGCCGCGTCGAACACGTCGAGCGCGGTGCCGGAGTCCAGCGGCAACACCCCGGCGCGGGCGAGCCGGGCCCGGTCGGTGTCGGCCATCCGCTCGGTCATCCCGCTGTTCTCGGCCCACAGTCCCCAGGCGACCGCGGTGGCGGGCAACCCGGCGGCGCGGCGCTGTGCGGCCAGTCCGTCCAGTGCGGCGTTGGCCGCCGCGTACGCGGCCTGCCCGGCGTTGCCCAACGTCCCGGCCACCGAGGAGAACAGCACGAACGCGGTGAGCTCCGGGCCGGTCAGCTCGGCCAGGTGCCGCGCGCCGTCCACCTTCGCCCGGAACACCTCGGCCACCCGTTGCGGGGTGAGTGCGGCCAGCACCCCGTCGTCGAGGACCCCGGCGGCGTGCACCACCGCGGTCACCGGATGCGCGGCCAGCAGCGCCGCCACCGCCTCCCGCTCGGCCACGTCACACGCCACCACCGCCACCTCGGCACCCCGCCCACGCAACTCCACGACCAGCTCCGCCATCCCCGGCGCCTCACCACCCCGCCGAGAAGCCAGCACCAGACCACGCACCCCATGACGCTCCACCAGATGCCGCGCCACCAACCGCCCCAGCGCCCCACTCGCCCCCGTGACCAGCACCGTGCCCCCAGCCGACCACGGCACACCCCCACCCACCTCGGACACCCGGCCCAACCGCGGCACGAACACCCGCCCGCCACGCACCGCCAGTTGCGGTTCATCCGTCACCGCCAGCCGGGGCAGCAACGCCTCGGACGCGACGTGCCCGTCGGTGTCCACCAGGACGAAGCGGTCGGGGTTCTCGGTCTGCGCGCTGCGCACCAGGCCCCATACCGCCGTCGCGTCCGGGTCGACCGGCGGGTCCCCCGGCCCGGCGGCGACGGCACCGCGCGTGAGCAGCACCAGCCGGGACCCGACGAACCGCTCCTCGGCCAGCCAGCGCTGCACCACCGCCAGGGCGTCGGTGACCCCGGCCGTCGGAACACCCACCACGGCGGGCACCTGCTCGCCCAGCTCTTCCAGCCCGCCCGGACCCTCCGACACCGTCCACGCACCGTCCTGCGCCGGAACCACCAGCGGAACCCAGCTGGTGCGGTACAGGTGGTCCTGGCGGCCGACGGTGAGTTGTCCGGCGGTCACCGGGCGGAAGGCCAGCGAGTCGATCACGGCGACGGGGTTGTCCTCGCCATCGGTCACGGTGACCGACACGGCTCCCCCGGTCGCGGGGCGCAGTCGCACCCGCGCCGCGGCGGCACCGGCCCGGTACAGCCGGACCCCGGTGAACGCGAACGGCAGCAGGGTCGTGGAAGCGGCGTCGGCCGTGCCGTCGGCCGGGAGGGCCGCTTGCAACGCCGCGTCCAGCAGTGCCGGGTGCAACCCGAACGACGCGGCTTCCCCCGCCGCCGGTTCGGGCAGGGCGACCTCGGCGAAGAGTTCCTCGCCGTGCCGCCACAACCGGCGCAGGCCCTGGAACACGGGCCCGTAGCCGTAGCCGAGCCGCGCCAGTGCCGGGTAGCGGTCGGCCGGCTCGACCAGGGTGGCGCTCTCGGGCAGCCAGCCGCCGATCTCGGGCGCGGGCACATCGGCCATGGAGAGCCTGCCGGTGGCGTGGTGTGTCCACTCCGGTCCGCTGCCCTGTCGCGCGTACACGTCCACGGCGCGGCCGCCGTCCTCGCCCGGTGCGCCGAGCACCGTCTGCACCCGCACGCCGCCGCGCTCGGGCAGCGGCAGCGGCGCGTGCACGGTCAGTTCCTCCAGCGACCGGCAGCCGGCCTCGTCCCCGGCTCGTACGGCCAGCTCGACGAAAGCCGCGGCGGGCAGCACCGCGGTGCCTAACACCGTGTGGTCGGCCAGCCACGGCTGGCGCTGCCGGGACAGCTCTCCGGTGAGCAGCAGCTCACCTGTGGAGGCCACCGAAGCGGTCGCGCCCAGAAGCGGGTGGGTGGTGGTGTCCATCCCAAACGCGGCCGGGTCCGATCCGCCCGACCGTGGGGACAGCCAGTAGCGCTCCCGCTGGAACGCGTAGGTGGGCAGCTCCGCCCGGCGGCCTCCGGCGCCGAACGCCGCGGTCCAGTCCACGGGGACGCCGCGCACGTGAGCCTCGGCCAGCGACAGCAGGAACCGGCCTGGGCCGCCCTGGTCGCGGCGCAGCGAACCGACCACCACGGCCGTGCTGCCGGCCGACTCGACGGTGTCCTGCACGGCCGCGGTCAGGATCGGGTGCGGGCTGGCCTCCACGAACACCCGGTGTCCGGCGCGGTCCAGCTCCCGGATCGTCTCCTCGAAGCGGACGGTCCGGCGTAAGTTCCGGTACCAGTACTCGGCGTCCAGGAGCGCCGTGTCCAGTCGCTTGCCGGTCACCGTGGAGTAGAACGGGATCTCGGCGCTGCGCGGCTCCAGTCCGGCGAGCCGGTCCAGCAGTTCGGCGTGGATCCTTTCCACCTGCTCGGAGTGCGAGGCGTAGTCCACCGCGACCAGCCGGGCCCGCACCCCTTCGGCGGTCAGCTCGGCGACCAGTTCCCGGAGCGGGCCGGGTTCGCCGGAAAGCACCACCGCGGCGGGCCCGTTGACGGCGGCCACCGACACCTGGTCGGCGCGGGCCGCCAGCCGCCGTTCCAGCTCGGCGATCGGCAGCGCCACCGACATCATCCCGCCGGCGCCGGCCAACGCGCCCAGCGCGGCGCTGCGCAGCGCGCTCACCTTCGCGGCGTCGCGCAGGGAGAGCGCCCCCGCCACGCAGGCGGCCGCGATCTCCCCCTGCGAATGACCGACCACCGCATCGGGCTCCACCCCGAACGACCGCCACAACGCCGCCAACGACACCATCACCGCGAACGACACCGGCTGCACCACATCCACCCGGTCCAACGACGGCTGACCCGCCTCACCCCGCAGCACACCCAGCAACGACCAGTCCACGAACTCACCCAACGCCGCCGCACACTCCGCCATCCGCGCCGCGAACACCGGCGAGGAATCCAGCAACTCGACCGCCATCCCCTCCCACTGCGCACCCTGACCGGGGAACACGAACACCGTGCGACCGTCCACATCGGCCACCCCGCGCACCAGGCCGGGCGATTCCTCGTCGGCGGCCAGGGCGCGCAGTCCCCGTAGCAGGTCCGCGCGGTCGGTGGCGGTGAACACGGCACGGTGCTCCAGCCGCGCCCGGGAGGCGGCGGCCGCGCGCGCGACGTCCTCCAGGCGCGGCTCGGTCCGCTGTTCCAGGTGCGCGGCCAGCCGCTCCGCCTGCGCGCGCAACGCGGTCGCGGTCTGCCCGGACACCAGTACCGGCACCGGACCGGACCGCAGCGCCGTGTTCGGCTCCACCGCGGGTTCCGCCGCCGTCTCGGGCGCCTGCTCGACGATCACGTGCGCGTTGGTGCCGCTGATCCCGAACGAGGACACCGCGGCGCGGCGCGGCCGGTCGCGCTCCGGCCACGGCCGCTCCTCGGTGAGCAGCCGCACCCCGCCGGCCGACCAGTCCACATGGGGCGAGGGTTCGTCCACGTGCAGCGTGCGGGGCAGCAGGCCGTGCCGCATCGCCTGCACCACCTTGATGACACCGGCGACCCCGGCCGCCGCCTGGGTGTGGCCAATGTTGGACTTCAGGGACCCCAGCCACACCGGGTCGTCCCCGCGGTCCCGGCCGTAGGTCTCCAGCAGCGCCCGCGCCTCGATCGGGTCGCCCAGCGCGGTCCCGGTACCGTGCGCCTCCACCAGGTCCACATCCGCGGCGGACAGGTGCGCGGCGGCCAGCGCGGTGCGGATCACCCGCTCCTGCGACGGGCCGTTGGGTGCCGTAAGACCGTTGGACGCGCCGTCCTGGTTCACCGCCGAACCACGCAGCACGCCGAGGATCCGGTGGCCGTTGCGGCGCGCGTCGGACAACCGCTCCAGCACCAGTTGCCCGGCGCCCTCCGCCCATCCGGTGCCGTCGGCCGCGGCCGCGAAGGACTTGCACCGGCCGTCCGGCGCGAGCCCGCGCTGCCGGGAGAACTCCACGAAGATGCCCGGCGTGGACATCACCGTCACCCCGCCGGCCAGTGCCAGCGAGCACTCCCCCGTGCGCAGCGCCTGCGCCGCCAGGTGCACCGCCACCAGCGACGAGGAACACGCCGTGTCCACGGTGACCGCCGGGCCCCGCAGCCCCAGGGTGTAGGCGATCCGGCCGGAGGCGACGCTGGCCGTGGTGCCGGTCAGCAGGTAGCCGTCCAGGCCGGCGGCGCCCTCGTGCATCCGCGGGCCGTAGTCCTGTGCCATCACTCCGGCGAACACCCCGGTCGCGCTGTCACGCAGCGACAGCGGGTCGATCCCGGCCCGCTCCAGCGCCTCCCAGGAGGTCTCCAGCAGCAGCCGCTGCTGTGGATCCATGGCCAGCGCCTCGCGCGGCGAGATGCCGAACAGTCCCGCGTCGAACTCGGCGGCCCCGTACAGGAAACCGCCGGTGCGCGCGTAGCTGCGGCCCGGCCGGTCCGGATCGGCGTCGAACAACGCGTCCAGGTCCCAGCCGCGGTCGGTGGGGAACCCGCCGACCGCGTCACCGGCGGAGGCCACCAGGTCCCAGAGGTCCTCCGGCGAGCCCACGCCGCCGGGGAACCGGCAGGCCATCCCGACGATCGCGATCGGCTCGGCCGCGGGCGCCGCCACCGTCGGCTCGGAGTGTGTCCCGGCGATCGGTGTCCCGGCGGCCAGTTCCGCGATCAGGTGCTCGGTGATCCGTTCCGGGGTCGGGTGGTCCAGTACGACTGTGGCGGGCAGCCGCAGCCCGGTCACCTCGGTCAGCCGCTGCCCCAGCTCCACCGCCATCAGCGAGGCGAAACCCAGGTCCCGGAACGTGCGGCGCACGTCCAGCCGCTCGGCCGACTCCAGCTCCAGCGCCGCGGCCACCTCGGCGCGCACCAGCGCGCGCACCGCCTGCTCCCGCTCGGACGCGGGCAGCCCGGCGAGTCGCGAGACCGGCCGCTCCGGTGTCTGTGCCGCCGGCGCATCCACCGGTGCGGACGTCGTGCCGCCGGAGGCCGTCACCCCGGCGATCCAGTGCCGCCGCCGCTGGAACGGGTAAGTGGGCAGCGGGATCCGCCGGGCCCCGGAGCCCTCGTAGAACCGGGCCCAGTCCACGGGGACACCGCGCACGTGCACCCGGGCCACCGCGGTGAGCAACGACCTCAGGTCCGGGCGCTCGCCGCCGGTCATCGCGGGGACGAACGCCGCGTCCTGCGGCGCGCTGCCCGGGCCCATCGCGCTCAGCGTCCCGTCCGGACCCAGCTCCAGGAACGTACGCGCGCCGCCCGCGCAGGCCGCGGCGATCGCGTCGGCGAACCGCACCGTGTCGCGGGTGTGCCGTGCCCAGTACTCCGGCCAGTCCACCCCGGTCACGTCCAGCTCGGCACCGGTCAGCGAGGACAGGACCGGCAGGGTCGGCCGCCGCCAGTCGATCCGGGCCGCGGCCGCGCGCATCCCGTCCAGGATGCCGTCCACGTGTGACGAGTGGCTGGCCATCGGGACCTGGATCCGCCGGGTGCGCCTGCCCCTGCCGGACCAGCGGCCCGCGATCGCCAGCGTGGCGTCCTCGTCCCCCGACAGCACCGTGGCGGTCGGGCTGTTGAGCGCGGCGATCGACACCAGTCCGCCGGTCCCCTCGACGTCCGGCAGCAGCTCCGCCTCGGACGCCTCCACCAGCACCATCGCCCCACCGGGCGGGATCTCGTGCATCAGCCGGCCGCGGGTGGCCACCAGCGCGCAGGCGTCGGCCAGCGACATCGCCCCGGCGACATGCATGGCGGCCAGCTCGCCGAAGGAGTGGCCGAGGACCGCGTCCGGGGTGACCCCCCAGCTCTCGACCAGCCGGAAGAGCCCGACCTGGACGGCGAACAACGCGGGTTGCGTGTAGGTCGGATCGTCCAGCAGCGCCGCGTCCGCCGAACCCTCCTCGGCGAAGACCACCTCCAGCAGCGGCCGTGGCAGGTGCGGGCGCATCTCCTCGCAGATCTCGTCCACCGCCGCGGCGAACACGGGGTGGCGCCGGTAGATTTCCCGGCCCATGCCCGGCCGCTGGTTGCCCTGGCCGGCGAACAGGAACACCGTCCGCCCCTCGACAGCGGTGCCGCGCACGACCCGCGCGTTCGGCATGTCGCCGGCCAGCGCCTCCAGCAGGCCGGACGCCTCCTCGGCCGACTCCGCGACCAGCACCGCCCGCCGCTCCAGCCGGCTGCGTGTGGTGGCCAGCGAGTAGGCCAGGTCCACCACGGACCCCGGCACCGACTCGCCCACCAGGCCGGCCAGTTCGGCCAGTGCCGCCGGAGCCCGGGCGGACAACGGCACCAGCACCGGCCCGTCGTACCGCCCGGCCTCGCGATCCGGCGCTGCGCCGGGAGTGGGCGGCTCGGCCAGTACCACGTGGCAGTTGGCCCCGCCCATGCCGAACGAGCTCACTCCGGCCAGCAGCGGGCCCTCCACGGTGGGCCACGGCCCGGTCTCCGTGACCACCCGCATCCCCAGCTCCGCCAACGGGATCCGCGGGTTGGGGGTGCGGAAGTTCAGGCTGGGCACCAGTTGCCGGCGCGACAGACACAGGACCGTCTTGACCAGACCGGCGATTCCGGCCGCGCCCTCCAGGTGACCTATGTTCGTCTTGACCGAGCCGACCAGCAGCGGCCGCTCGCGCCGCGCGACCGTGCCCAGCGCCGCGGCCTCGACCGGGTCGCCCAGTGGCGTTCCGGTGCCGTGCAGTTCCACGTAACTCAGCTCGGCCGGGGACACCCCGGCCGCCGCGCAGGCCATGCGCAGCACGTCCTGCTGCGCCTCCTGGCGCGGGGCGGTCAGCGAATCGCCGCCGCCGTCGTTGTTGGTGGCACTGCCCCGGATCACCGCGTGCACGGTGTCCCCGTCGGCCAGTGCCGCCGACAGCGGCTTGAGTACCAGTACGGCGCCGCCCTCGCCGCGTACGAACCCGTTGGCCCGCTCGTCGAAGGTGTAGCAGCGTCCGTCCGGCGAGAGCGCGCCCAGCGCCCGGGTGACGTCGTAACCGTCCTGGGAGATGTTCAGGTTGACGCCGCCGGCCAGCGCCACCGTGCACTCCCCCGCCGCCAGCGCCCGGCAGGCCAGGTGCACCGCGACCAGCGCGGAGGACTGCGCGCTGTCCACCACGAGGCTCGGCCCGCGCAGGCCCAACGCGTAGGACACCCGGTTGGCGATCATCGCTCGGTTACGGCCGGTGGCCGAGTGAGGGCTCAGCCGGGCGCCGCGCAGCGCGGCGTAGTCGTCGTAGGTGGCGCCGACGTACACCCCGGTGCCGCCTTCGCCTTCGCCGTCGCCGTCGCCGTCGCCGTCGCCCGGGATGATCCCGGCGTCCTCGAACGCCTCCCAGGCCAGCTCCAGCACCAGCCGCTGCTGCGGGTCCAGCACGGCCGCCTCTCCGGGCGAGACGCCGAAGAACCCCGCGTCGAACGAGTCGACCTGGTCCAGGAAACCCGCCCGCACCGGCTCACCGGAGGGCAGCACCGGCACGGCTGGGCCATCCGGGTGGCAGCGACGCGGACCGGGTTCGCCCAGCGCGTCCCGCCCGTCCCGCAACAGCTGCCAGAACTCAGCAGGGTTCGCCGCACCCGGCAGCCGGCAGGCCAGGCCGACGACCGCGACCGGTTCTTGGCAAGCAGAGTTACCCACCCGGGATTCCCCCTCCACGTCACAACATTGGTGAGGACACGTCAGATCTGCCGGAAGTCACTCCGGGCGGACGGCTACCGCGACACTGCGGGCAGGCCGGAAGGGCCGATTCCGCGCACCCGGCACGTTCGGCCGGCGGGCACGCCGCCGGCCCGGCCTGTGGCGGCGGCAGGCCGGCCACACTCCAGATCGATCATCGACAGCAGACAGGCCTCGGGCACCGGCAGACGGCACGCTCGGGCGTGCCGGGGTCACCACCCTGTGACCGCCGCCCCCGGACCGCCGCGGCGGTCCGGGTCGCGGCGCCGGCCGCGAGCGGCAGGCCACGGGTGCTCAGGCCCGGACGAACTCCACAGGCACCTTCAGTGCCACCGTGTGCTTGCTGTTGTTGGCCCACGGCACCGGACCGGTCAGCCGCACCTCGGCCACCCGGTCGAGCAACACGCTGAACAGCGTGCGTAGTTCGAGGCGGGCCAGGTCCACCGCGAGGCAGCTGTGCGGCCCCCAGCCGAAGGCCACGTGGGGGTTGGGGTCCCGGCGCACGTCGAAGGTCATGGGGTCGGCGAACACGCTCTCGTCCCGGTTGGCCGAGGACCACCACAGGGTCACCTTGTCCCCGCGCCGGATCTGCACGCCGTTGAACGTGAAGTCCTCGGTGGCCGTGCGCCGGTTGTACGGCGTCGGCGTGGACCAGCGCATCATCTCCTCGATGGCGCTGTCCAGCAGGGACCGGTCCGCGCGCAGCGCCTGCCACTGGTCCGGCCGCTCGGCCAGGGCGAGCAGGCCCACCGCGATCACGTTACGGGTGGGCTCGCTCCCGGCCAGGGACAGCAGGTTGACGAACACCTCGCGCTCGTACTCGCGCAGCGGCGGCTCGCCGTGGCCTTCCGGCAGGTCACCGGCGGCGATCACGGACAGGAAGTCCTGCGCCGGGTTGGCCCGCTTCTCGGCGATCAGCTTGACGCCGTACTGGTACATGGCCAGCAGCGCCGCCTGGCTCCGCGAGGAGGACTCGCCGGACTCACGGTCCTCGTAGCCCATCACCACCTCGGTCCAGTCGACGAACTGCGGCCAGTCCTGGCGGGGCACGCCCATCAGCGCGGCCACCACCTCGACGGAGAACCTGCCGGCGACGTCGTTCTGGAAGTCACAGGAACCTCGTTGGACCACTTCGGAGATGATCGCCTCGGCGCGTTCCGTGATGGTCGGGGTCAGCGCGTCCAGCACCGGGCCGGTGACCGAGGGTGTGACGAGCTCGCGCAGCAGCCGGTGCCGGGGGTCGTCGGTCATGTTGAGCATCGCGCCGGAGTAGGTGCCGGCGGGCAGGTCGTCGAGGTGGGTGCCGCCGCCCTCGCGGTCACCGCCACCCTGGGAGGACAGCAGCGGATGCGCCGCGGCCTCGACCACGTCGGCGTAGCGGGAGAGCACCCAGAAGTTCTCACCGTCGCGGGTGCGCCCGGGTGGGTGCAGCAGAACGGGCGCTTCCCGGCGGAGCCGGGCGAAGACCTCATGCGGGAATCCGTCGCCGAACCGGTCTTGATCGCTGAGGTCGAACCCGCCCAGAACGGCGGGCAACTCGTTTCGGGAAACCTCGGTGGCGCTTTTTAATCGTGGGACGGCTGGCTGTTCCAACGACATAAGCTCTCCAGATTTACACTGACGCAACAAGGGACGTCAAACGCAACAGCAGTGTCACCCGATCCCGGAAAGATCGTCAAGAGCCCTCTGTAGAAGTTGGGTTGACGCTGAGCTGTCCTTCAGGGAGGGCTGACGGCCTTTTTCTCGATGACAGACAGCTGTGCTGTCGCAAACCGCACATCGATTCGCCCGCACTCGGGCCGGAATGCCGAGGCGGGCGGGCCGGGGCAGATCGACCGGGCCGCCCGCCGAGTGACGCTTCTACGGTTCCGTCAGCGGTCGACGCCTCCCAGAACGGGGTCGATGGACGCGACGACGACGATGACGTCGGCCAGCTGGCCGCCTTCGCACATCGCCGCCAGGGCCATCAGATTGGCGAAGGAGGGTTCGCGGAAGTGGAGCCGGTAGGGGCGCGTGCCGCCGTCGGAGACGACGTGCGCGCCGAGCTCCCCCTTGGGCGACTCGACAGTGGCGTAGGCCTGCCCGGGCGGGACCCGGAAGCCCTCGGTGACCAGCTTGAAGTGGTGGATCAGGGCCTCCATGGAGCCCCCCATGATCTCCTTGATGTGGTCGGGGGAGTTACCGAGACCATCGGGACCGAGCGCCAGCTGGGCGGGCCAGGCGATCTTCTTGTCCGCGACCATCACGGGCCCCGGCTCCAGCCGGTCGAGGCACTGCTCGACGATCCGCAGCGACTGCCGCATCTCCTCCAGGCGGATCAGGAAGCGGCCGTAGGCGTCGCAGGAGTCGGCAGTCGGCACCTCGAAGTCGTACGTCTCGTAGCCGCAGTACGGTTCGGCCTTGCGAAGATCGTGCGGCAGGCCGGTGGAGCGCAGGATGGGCCCCGTGACGCCGAGCGCCATGCAGCCGGCGAGGTCGAGGTAGCCGACGTCGCGCATGCGGCCCTTGAAGACCGGGTTGCCGGTGGCGAGCTTGTCGTACTCCGGAAGGTTCTTCCTGAGCGTCCTGACCAGGTCGCGCAGCTGGTCGACGGCCCCGGCCGGCAGATCCTGGGCGAGTCCGCCCGGCCTGATGAACGCGTGGTTCATCCGCAAACCGGTGATCAACTCGTATGCGTCGAGAATGAGTTCACGGTCACGGAACCCGTAGATCATCACCGTCGTGGCGCCGAGCTCCATACCGCCGGTGGCGATGCACACCAGGTGCGAGGAGAGCCGGTTCAGCTCCATCAGGAGCACCCGGATGATCGTGGCCCGGTCGGGGATGTCGTCCTCGATGCCGAGCAGCTTCTCCACGCCCATGCAGTACGCCGTCTCGTTGAAGAACGACGTGAGGTAGTCCATGCGGGTCACCAACGTCGTGCCCTGCGTCCACGTGCGGTACTCGATGCTCTTCTCGATGCCGGTGTGGAGGTAGCCGATGCCGCAGCGCGCCTCGGTGACGGTCTCGCCGTCGATCTCCAGGATCAGCCGGAGCACTCCATGGGTGGACGGATGCTGGGGGCCCATGTTGACGACGATGCGCTCGTCGTCGGCGCGCGCGATGGACTGCACGACCTCGTCCCAGTCCCCGCCGGTGACCGTGTAGACGGTGCCCTCGGTCGTCTCGCGAGCGCTGGACGCGGGGGTGGCGTGCACGTGTGAGGTGGTCATCGGCTGTACGACCTCCGCTGGTTGATCCGGGCGCCCCTGTACTCGACGGCGACACCGTCCAAGGGGTGGTCCTTGCGTTGTGGGAAGCCCTGCCGGTCGTCCAGAGTGATCCGGGTCAGGGCCGGGTGACCGTCGAACACGATCCCGAAGCAGTCGTAGGTCTGGCGCTCGTGCCAGTCGGTGGTCGGATAGACCTGCACCAGCGAGGGCACGCGGGGGTCGGTGCCGGGCGCCGAGACTTCCAGGCGGAGCAGCCGCCCGTGGGTGATCGAGCGCAGGTGGTACACGACGTGGAGCTCTCGGCCCTGGTCGCCGGGGTAGTGGACACCGAGGACGCCCGTGCACAACTCGAAGCGCAGCGCGGGGTCGTCGCGCAGGGTCCTGGCCACCGGCACGAGGTGCTCGCGCTCGATGTGGAAGGTGAGTTCGCCGCGGTCGGCGACCTTGTTGACTATGGCGAGGTCAGGGTCGAGTCCCTGTTCCTTCAGCGCCCTCTCGAGTTCGTCGACGACCAGGTCCAGGACGCCTTTCTCGCCGGGCGCGCGCCCCGGGCCGTCGTACGGCCGGAAAGACGGGCCAGGCTGACGGACGCCGACGGATTCACCGGCTGTCTCCGGTGCGGCGGGGGCTTGTTCGCTGCCGTTCGCATGGGCACAGGTGGGCGGTGTGCCGCCGCCGGTCAACGCAGGAGCCCCTTCATCTCGATGGTCGGGAGCGCCTTGAGCGCCGCTTCCTCGGCCTCGCGGGCGGCTTCCTCCGCATTGACCCCGAGCTTCGAGTTCTGGATCTTGTGATGGAGCTTGAGGATCGCGTCCATCAGCATCTCGGGGCGGGGCGGGCAGCCTGGCAGGTAGATGTCGACAGGAACGATGTGGTCGACGCCCTGGACGATCGCGTAGTTGTTGAACATGCCGCCCGAGGAGGCACACACCCCCATGGAGATGACCCACTTGGGGTTCGGCATCTGGTCGTAGATCTGCCGCAGCACGGGCGCCATCTTCTGGCTGACCCGGCCGGCGACGATCATCAGGTCGGCCTGGCGCGGTGAGCCGCGGAAGACCTCCATGCCGAACCGTGCGAGGTCATACCGGCCCGCGCCGGCCGCCATTAACTCGAAGGCGCAGCAGGCGAGGCCGAAAGTCGCGGGGAAGACGGACGCCTTCCGCACCCAGCCCGAGGCCTGTTCGACGGTGGTCAGCAGGAATCCGCTCGGCAGTTTCTCTTCGAGTCCCATGGGGGTCCCTCAGTCCTTCCAGTCCGTTGGTGCCGTTCCGGGCCGTCGCGCCAGACGTACGCGTGACCGACGGCGGAGAGCGTCAAAGAGCAGCGTCTCCACGAGCCCCGACAGCGTCAGCGAGCCGAAGGTGAGCCCGGGCGGGTGATCTCGCCGTCGAAGACGGCGAGATCACCGCCGTCAGGCAGCACTTGATCGGGAGGCGTCGCCGCCGACAGGTGCGGAAGTGAGCTCGATGCCGCACTCGTCGCTTCAAGTTCTGCCTGGTCGAACCGTTCGGTGTGACGCGCACAGGGAAGAGGGCGAACGTCGCCTGGGGGCTCCGAGCACGAGGACGGGTGCG
The DNA here is from genome assembly GCF_056436655.1 of Streptomyces sp. NPDC043427. NCBI lineage: Bacteria > Bacillati > Actinomycetota > Actinomycetes > Kitasatosporales > Streptomycetaceae > Streptomyces > Streptomyces sp. NPDC043427. The sequence continues at coordinate 19,133 of NZ_JBWKCC010000018.1, forward strand.
TAGATGTTCACGCCCCTGGCCTCCCTTCCAGTCGTCCTTGACCGATGGACCGCACAACATGTGAGGCAGTTCACAAGCTCGAGCGCGTGCATCATAAGCACGGGCGGCTGTGATCTGCGACATACGATCCGGCATCCCGTTTGTGACCTTCACCACCTGACGGTGGATCACCAGTACGCGTCCGCCGCGTCGGTGACGGCACGTCGGGCACGACTTGCGGAACCGCCCCGAGGGCCCCTGTTCAGCGGTGTGTGCCGTGTCACGCGGCCAAGGGCTGTCCAAGTCGTCCACATCACAGCGGAAATATCCAATTAGCACCCATGCTCAAGACGAACGTCCCTGCTTGTTCCCCTGGAAAGGTGCCGCATCATGGCCGCTCACCTCTGTCCTCCTGCCGTGGGTACACGGCGAGCACGCCGTGGAGACCAGCCAGATCGTCGCGGAGGTGCGCGACCGGCACCCGCACGCGGCGTGGGCGCCGCGGATCGACGCCATCGCATCCAGTACGGGCATCGAGACCCGCGGGTGGATGCTGCCCCTGGAGACCACTGTCGCGCCCGGCCACGGCGGCGGCCTGCGGGCTGTCGGCATCGGGCCCGCCCAAAAGGCGCTGGCACGCGACGGGTTCACCCAGCAGGACGTGGACCGCGTGATCGCCGCTCTCGAGGCGATACCCGCGCCGCAGACCGTCCAGGAGCGCACCGCCCCGGCCTGGAAGGCCGTGCAGTCCTACGGGGAGCGTGCGGCGCGCGGGGCCCTGCAGATCGCCGGGCTGGACGCCTCGGACATCGACTGCCTGATCACCAGTCACTCCAGCACCCCGGCGCTGCCGGGCCTGGACATCGCCCTGGCCAACAGGCTTCCGCTCCGCAACGACGTGATGCTGCTGCCGGCCACGCAGTGGGCCCGTGATGGCCGATCAGTACGGCCCACGAGCCGGCGGTGCAGCTGCTGCAGGCGGGCAGCAGCTGCCAGGGACGGCCGGATGTCGCGTCAGGCTCCGAGCGCCCCGAGCACCACGGACCTGGCCTCCTCCTGGACCTGGCGCAGATGGTCCGGGCCGAGGAACGACTCCCCGTAGATCTTGTAGACGTCCTCGGTACCCGACGGACGGGCGGCGAACCAGGCGTTCGCGGTGGCCACCTTGATGCCGCCGAGGGCGGCGCCGTTGCCGGGCGCCTCGGTGAGGACCGTGGTGACCGGCTCTCCGGCGAGGGTGTCGGCGGTGACCTGGCGCGGGGACAGCTTGGCGAGCAGGGCCTTCTCCTCGCGGGAGGCCGGGGCGTCGACGCGCGCGTAGGCGGGGGCGCCGAAGCGGTCGGTGAGCCGGGCGTAGTGCTGCGAGGGGGTCTGGCCCGTGACCGCCGTGATCTCGGAGGCGAGCAGGGCCAGGATGATGCCGTCCTTGTCAGTGGTCCACACCGAGCCGTCGTGGCGCAGGAAGGACGCGCCCGCCGACTCCTCGCCGCCGAAGCCGAGCGTGCCGTCGGACAGACCGTCCACGAACCACTTGAAGCCGACGGGGACTTCCACCAGCGGACGGCCGACGTCCGCCGCGACTCGGTCGATCATGCTCGACGACACCAGGGTCTTGCCGATGCCGGCCCCTTCGGGCCACTGCCTGCGGTGGGAGAACAGGTATGAGATCGCCACGGCCAGGTAGTGGTTGGGGTTCATCAGGCCCGCGTCCGGCGTCACGATGCCGTGCCGGTCGGCGTCGGCGTCGTTGCCGGTGGCGATGTCGAACCGCTCGCGCTGCTCGATGAGCGAGGCCATGGCGTACGGCGAGGAGCAGTCCATGCGGATCTTGCCGTCCCAGTCGAGCGTCATGAAGCGCCAGGTGGGGTCGGTGAGCGGGTTCACCACGGTCAGGTCGAGGTGGTGCTGCTCGGCGATACGGCCCCAGTAGGCGACCGAGGCGCCGCCCAGCGGATCGGCGCCGATGCGCACGCCGGCGGACCGGATCGCGTCCAGGTCCAGCACGTTCGGCAGGTCGGCCACGTAGGCGCCGAGGAAGTCGTGGCGGCCGGTGCCGGGGGCGGTCAGGGCGCGGCTGTAGGGGATGCGCCGTACGTCCTTCATGCCGCCGACGATGATCTCGTTGGCGCGGTCCTGGATCCAGGAGGTCGCCTCGGATCCGGCGGGACCGCCGCTCGGGGGGTTGTACTTGAAGCCGCCGTCGGCAGGCGGGTTGTGCGAGGGGGTGACCACCACGCCGTCGGCGAAACCGGACGTGCGCGACCGGTTGTGGGTGAGGATCGCGTGCGAGACGGCGGGGGTGGGCGTGTATCCGTCGGCCTGGTCGATGAGGACGGTCACCTCGTTCGCCGCGAAGACCTCGAGCGCCGTGATCCGGGCGGGCTCCGACAGGGCGTGGGTGTCGGCGCCGAGGAAGAGGGGGCCGTCGGTGCCCTGGGCGGCGCGGTATTCGCAGATGGCCTGGCTGGTGGCTGCGATGTGGTCCTCGTTGAACGCCGCCGCGAGAGACGAGCCGCGGTGTCCCGAGGTGCCGAACGCCACCCGCTGCCCCGGTTCGGCCGGGTCGGGGTGCAGCGCGTAGTACGCCGTGACCAGGCGCGCCACGTCAATGAGGTCCTCGGGCCCGGCGACCTGGCCCGCTCGCGCGTCCTGCATTTCCCGCTCCTCAACAAGGTCGACCGTTGGGTACGGCCCTCATTCTCCCCCGCCCGGCCCGCCGGGACGCGCACCGGGCCGCCGTTGTGGCACACGTCCGGCGGGTGCGACGATGCGGGCCGACGAGCGAGGGGATGCCGACGTGAGGCACGACGACACAAGTCACGAGGACCAACGGCCGCCCGCCGCCGTGCTGTTCGACGCGCTGGGCGCCGACTACGAGAAGGCGTTCGCCCATGCCCCCGCACACCTGTCCGCGCTGGAGTGGCTGATCGAGCGGCTGCCGCCCGCCGCGCGGACGCTGGACGTGGGCAGCGGCACCGGGCGGCCCACCGCGGCCGCGCTCATCGCGGCGGGGCACTCGGTGCTGGGCGTCGACGTCTCCCCCGTCATGGTCGAACTCGCCGCCCGGCAGGTCCCCGGGGCCGATTTCCGCTGCGGCGACATCAGGGATCTCGCGCTCGAAGCGGACTCGTTCGACGGCGTGTGCGTGTTCTTCTCGCTGCTGCAGATGACCCGCGCCGAGCAGTCGGCTCTGATGCGGCGGCTGGCTCTGGCCCTGAGCCCCGGCGGGCATCTGGTGCTGGCCACCGTACCCGCGGACGTGGAGGACCTCGAGGTGGTCTTCATGGGTCAGCGGGTCCGCGCGACGAGCTTCACCGAGGAGGACGTCACCGGCGTGGTGGAGGCGGCGGGACTGACGGTGCTGTCCCGGCTCAGCACCACCTTCACCCCGGACCACCCCGGCGCCGGGCCCGAGCCCCACCTCTTCCTGCACTGCCGCCGCGACGAGACCGGACGCTGACAATCAGGCGATCTGGACTTGCTCGTACGTCTCGGGGTCGCGGCGGACGAGGACCAGCGGATGCCGGTCTCGGCAAGGGCGCCGGAGGCTGGGGCCCGCTTCGCCGTGATGTCCGCCGACCTGGCGCTCAGGGTCCGCGGCGGTACCCGGGCACCGCTGCCGACCTGTGCGCCACACCGCTGCCGGGCTATGCGCCGCGGCGGACCCGAGCGGCCTTGCGGGCCTCGGCGATCTGACGGGCCCTCAGCAGACCGGCGGGACTCACCACCGCCGCCCCGCCCCGGGCGGGTGCCCAGACGACGGAAGGGGGCACCGCCGCACTTGGGGCGCTCCGCGACCGGCCCGCTGCCCCCGACGGGGACACCGGACGGAGCCTGGGCGCCGGTGATGCGGCTCAGCTCGGCCTCGCCGGAGCGGACCTGCGTGATCTGGGGCCTGATGCCCGCGTCGGACATGAGACGGGCCACATCCTTGCGCTGATGGGGGAGGACCAGCGCCACGACACTGCCGGACTCGCCGGCGCGGGCAGTACGGCCACCGCGGTGCAGGTAGTCCTTGCGGTCGCTGAGCGGATCGACGGGAAGGGCCGGGGTGACGGTGACCGGCAGCGTGAACTCCCCCTGCGACGTGGGGAAACGGCGCCCGGTGCGGTCGTTCGGGCGAGCTGAACGGCTCATGGAGAACCTTCCTCGACAGGGCGCGCATCGAGGAATTCCCGACAGGAATGAGCCGGATAGATTGCCGGAACGAGCCGAATGTGTATCTGACCGAATTCCAGCGGGACACCAAAATCCGTGAGCTGGGGCCCGAAGTGGGGCTGCAGGTCGGCTCCGCGCCGCTTCAGCCCAGGAACGACAGGCGGACCTTCCGGTCCGGATTGTCCCTGTTCGTATCCACCAGACACACCGACTGCCACGTACCCAACTCCAGGCGTCCGTCGATGACCGGCAGGGTCGCGTGGGGTGGGACGAGGGCCGGGAGGACGTGGTCGCGGCCGTGGCCGGGGCTGCCGTGGCGGTGCTGCCAGCGGTCGTCGGCGGGCAGGAGGGTGTGCAGGGCGGCGAGGAGGTCGTCGTCGCTGCCGGCGCCCGTCTCGATGATCGCCACGCCGGCGGTCGCGTGCGGTGTGAAGACGTTCAGCAGCCCGTCGCGGCCCGCGGCCGCCTCCCGCAGGAAGGCCTCGCAGTCACGGGTGAGGTCGGCGATCCTCTCCGCGGAACCGGTGGAGACGTTCAGGACTCGGGTGGTGAAGGCATCTGACATGCTCCCATCCTGACCCATCCGCCCGGTTTCACACCCGTACCGCACACCCGACCGTACTCTCGCCCCCTGATACGAGGGGTCCATCCCGCGAGACACCGTTGACCATGAGCACGCCGGATGACTACCTTCGGCCGCATGTTGCGTTCAGCCCTGCTCACCACGCGCGGTCACATCGACCTGCTGCGGGTGGCCTCCGCCGCGTGTCGCCGCGGCTGCTGACGCCTTTTCACCTCTCTTCACCTTTCTCGCGCCTGCGCCCGCCGCATCCGCACGTCCGGACCGGCCCCACACCTCCGTGACGCGGCGACGCACAGGCAGGTCTCCTCCCTCTCTGGCCGCTCTCCTCCTGTGGAGCCCCCATGAGCATCAGCCATGCCCCGCCCGACTCGCCACAGTCCGACATTTCCCCCATATGCGCCTCCGAGACCACCGAGGTCGAGGCCGGCACCCAGCCCTCACCCGACCTCGAACGCCTGATCCCCAGCTCCTCCCGCCGCACCCGCGTCCCCCGCTGGCTGCGCCGCACCAGCGGCCCGCTCCTGCTCCTCGCGTTGTGGCAACTCCTCAGCAGCACAGGTGTGTTGACGCCTGACGTGCTGGCCTCGCCGGGCCGGATCGCTGAGGTCGCCAGGGACCTGGTGTCCGACGGATCGCTGACCGAGGCGATGACCACCTCGCTCCAGCGCGTCGCCGTCGGCCTGCTGCTCGGCACGGTCGTCGGCACCACGCTCGCCCTCGTCTCCGGCCTGTTCCGGATCGGCGAGGACCTCGTGGACGCCCCCGTGCAGATGCTGCGGACCGTGCCCTTCGTGGGCCTCATCCCGCTGTTCATCATCTGGTTCGGCATCGGCGAGGCCCCGAAGGTCGCCATCATCACCCTCGGCGTGACGTTCCCGCTCTACCTCAACGTCTACGCCGGCATCCGCGGCGTCGACTCCCAGCTCATCGAGGCCGGGGAGTCCCTCGGGCTGTCGCGCTGGGGACTCGTACGGCACGTCGTCCTCCCGGGCGCGCTGCCGAACGCCATGACGGGCCTGCGCTACTCGCTCGGCATCGCCTGGCTCGCGCTGGTCTTCGCCGAGCAGGTCAACGCCGACTCCGGCATCGGCTTCCTGATGGTGCAGGCGCGGGACTTCCTGCGGACCGACGTGATCATGGTCTGCCTGATCGTCTACGCCTTCCTCGGCCTGCTCGCCGACTTCATCGTCCGCTCCCTCGAAAGGCTGCTGCTGCAATGGCGACCGACGTTCACCGGCCGGTGAGCCCCGAAGCGGGCGCCCTGGGCGTGCCGCAGGCCGTACCGCACGCCGTGCATGTGGAGGGACTGACCCGCTCCTTCGACGGACGTGCCGTCATCGACGAGCTCCGACTCGACGTCCGCCCGGGCGAGTTCGTGGCACTGCTCGGCCGCAGCGGCTGCGGCAAGTCGACACTGCTGCGCGTCCTCGCGGGGCTCGACCGCGACATCGAGGGCACCGTGCTGGTGCCGCGCCGCAAGGCCGTCGCCTTCCAGGCACCCCGGCTGATGCCGTGGAAGAAGGTGTGGCGCAACGTCCTGCTCGGTCTGCCGGGCAAGCCGGGGCGTTCCGTCGCCGAGCAGGCCCTCACCGAGGTCGGCCTCGGCCACCGCTCCGACGCCTGGCCCAAGACCCTCTCCGGCGGCGAGGCCCAGCGCGCCTCCCTGGCCCGCGCTCTGGTGCGCGAGCCCGATCTGCTGCTGCTCGACGAGCCGTTCGGCGCGCTCGACGCGCTGACCCGCATCAAGGCCCAGCGTCTGGTGGGCGAGTTGTGGCAGCGCCGCGGCTGCGCCGTGCTGCTGGTCACGCACGACGTGGAGGAGGCGGTCCTGCTCGCCGACCGCGTCCTCGTGATGGACGGCGGTGTCATCGCGCACGAGCAGGAGATCGACCTCGACCGCCCGCGCGACATCGCCGACCCCCGGTTCGCCGAACTGCGCGCCGGTCTCCTGGAGCGCCTGGGCGTCGACACCGCCGCCGAGGCCGCCTGATCCCCCTCCTCCCCCGGACACCAGAGCAACACCACAGAACGGATCCCCCATGCGACGACGTCTCGCCCCCGCCGCCCTGCTCCTCCCCTTCGCCCTCGCGCTCACCGCCTGCGGCGGCAACTCGGCGGCGAACACCTCGACGGGCGGCGGCACCGACGGCAAGGGCTCGCTCACGCTCGACGTCGGTGATCAGAAGGGTGGTTCGGAGGCCATCCTGCGGGCCGCCGGAGAACTCAAGAACCTCGACTACAAGATCAAGTGGTCCACGTTCACCTCGGGCCCGCCCCTCCTCGAAGCCGTCAACGCCAAGGCCGTCGACATCGGCGGCGTCGGCAACACCCCGCCGGTCTTCGCGGCCGGGGCCAACTCCAGCATCTCGGTGGTGGCCGCCTGGCACGGCACGTCCAAGGGCGACGCCATCCTCGTACCCAACGACTCGAAGCTGAAGAACCCCGAGCAGCTCAAGGGCAGGTCCATCGCCGTGGCGCAGGGGTCCTCCGCGCACTACCAGTTGGTGGCCAGCCTGAAGAAGGCCGGGCTGACCTTCGGCGACGTCAAGGTGAAGTACCTCCAGCCCGCCGACGCGCTGGCCGCGTTCACCTCCGGCAAGGTGGACGCGTGGGCGGTGTGGGACCCGTACACCTCGCAGGTGCTCGAGGCCAAGCAGGGCCGTGTGCTCACCACTGGCGACGGCATCACCAACGGCCTCACCTTCCAGGTGGCGTCGCCCGACGCGCTGAAGAACAAGAAGAAGTCCGCCGCCGTCAAGGACTACCTGGACCGGCTGCGCCGCGCCTACGCCTGGGTGTACGACCACCCCGAGGAGTGGGCCAAGGTGTGGGCCGAGGACACGGGGCTGCCCTACGAGTCAGCGCTGGCAGCGGTCAAGCGCACCAACGCTTCCCGTGTTCCCGTCGCGGTCGACAAGCCGCTCATCGCCTCCGAGCAGGAGATCGCGGACACCTTCACGAGCCTGAAGCTGATCCCGCGCAAGGTGAACTTCGGGGACTTCGTCGACACCCGCTACAACGGCGACCTGCCGCCGTCCACGACCGCTCCGCGCGTCTTCAAGGAGCAGTGACATGACCGTACGTCTCCACTGGTTCCTGCCCACGGGCGGCGACGGCCGCACGCTCGTGGACCGGCACGCCTACGGCCCGAACAAGGCTCGGCGGATGGCCGGCTTGCGCGCCCCGGACATCGAGTACCTCGCGCAGATCGCCAAGGCCGCCGAACGGCTGGGCTTCGAGGCGGTGCTGACGCCGACCGGCACCTGGTGCGAGGACGCCTGGCTGACGACCGTCGCGCTCGCCCAGCACACCGAACGGCTGAAGTTCCTGGTGGCGTTCCGGCCGGGGCTGATCTCGCCGACGCTCGCAGCCCAGATGGCGGCGACCTACCAGCGCCTGACGCGCGGGCGGCTGCTGCTGAACGTCGTCACCGGCGGTGACTCGACCGAACAGCGCCGCTTCGGCGACCGTCTCGACCACGACCGCCGCTACGCCCGTACGGACGAGTTCCTGTCGGTCGTCCGCGGGGTGTGGCAGGGGCAGCCGTACGACTTCCACGGTGAGCACTACCAGGTCGACGACGGGCTGACCGCAGTGCCGCCGGACCCGGTCCCGCAGGTGTTCTTCGGCGGGTCGTCGGCGGCGGCCGGGCCGGTCGCCGCCCGGCACGCCGACGTCTATCTGACGTGGGGCGAGCCGCCCGCCCAGGTCAAGGAGAAGATCGACTGGATCCGCTCGCTGGCCGAGCGGGAGGGGCGCACGGTCCGCTTCGGGATCCGGCTGCACACCATCTCCCGTGACTCCTCCGCCGAGGCGTGGACGACTGCGAACCGGCTGCTCGACGACCTCGACGCGGACACCATCGCGTCCGCGCAGGCGGCGCTCGGGCGCAGTGAGTCAGTGGGCCAGCAGCGGATGCTCGCCCTGCACGGCGGCTCGCGCGCCGGCCTGGAGATCCACCCGAACCTGTGGGCGGGCGTCGGCCTCGTCCGCGGCGGCGCGGGCACGGCACTGGTCGGCAGTCATGCGGAGGTGGCCGATCTGATCGAGGAGTACCACGCGCTGGGTGTTGAGCACTTCGTGCTGTCGGGGTACCCGCACTTGGAGGAGGCGTACTGGTTCGGGGAGGGTGTGATTCCCGAGCTGGCGGCCCGTGGGCTGGTGGGCCCTGCGAAGGCGGGGGCGGGAGTCCCGTTTCTCGTCGCGAGCGGGCGCTGAGCGCGCGGGAAGATCCACGACCTCGCCACTGTTGGTAGAAACGTGAACAACACGCGCGAGGTCGAGGTAGTCGTCACAGGCGCTGGGCAGGCAGGTCTGTCCAGCGCCTTTCACCTCCGGCGCAGCGGTTTTGAACCGGAGCGCGACTTCGTGGTTCTCGACCACTCCCCCGGCCCGGGCGGTGCCTGGCAGTTCCGGTGGCCGTCGCTGACGTACGGCAAGGTGCACGGGATGCACTCCCTGCCCGGCATGGAGCTCACAGGTGCGGACGGCGGGCGGCCGTCGTCCGAGGTCATCGCCGCGTACTTCGACACCTACGAGCGCACCTTCGACCTTCGGGTGCGGCGGCCGGTCGACGTGCGGGCCGTGCGGGAGGGGCCGGACGGGCGGCTGCGTGTCGAGACGTCCGACGGTGTGTGGTCGACGCGGGCGCTGATCAACGCGACCGGCACCTGGGACCGGCCGTTCTGGCCGCGCTACCCGGGTCAGGAGACGTTCCGGGGACGGCAGTTGCACACCGCGCAGTACCCGGGGCCCGAGGCGTTCGCCGGGCAGCGGGTGATCGTGGTGGGCGGCGGCGCCTCCGGCACACAGCATCTCCTGGAGCTCGCCCCTTACGCGGCCGCCACCACCTGGGTGACGCGTCGGCCGCCCGTGTTCCGCGAGGGCCCCTTCGACGAGGGTGCGGGCCGTGCCGCGGTCGCCCTGGTGGAGGAGCGGGTCCGGCAGGGCCTGGCGCCCCGGAGTGTCGTCTCGGTGACCGGGCTGCCGCTGAACGACGCGATCCGGCGTGGGCTGGAGGACGGGGTCCTCGACCGGCAGCCGATGTTCGACCGGATCACACCCGCGGGTGTGGAGTGGGGCGACGGTCGGCGGGTCGACGCCGACGTCATCCTGTGGGCGACCGGTTTCCGGGCCGCCATCGACCATCTGGCACCGCTACGGCTGCGCGAGCCGGGCGGCGGCATCCGGCTCGACGGGACCCGCGCGGTCGCCGATCCACGGGTCCATCTGGTGGGCTACGGCCCGTCGGCCAGCACCATCGGCGCCAACCGCGCCGGGCGCTCGGCCGTGCGGGACATCAGGCGACTGCTGACCGAGGAGACCGTCGCGGCCTGAGCCTCCGGCTGGGGTGTGCCGGGTCCGCCCGCGGCGGCATGGACACGCCGCGCATGCCCGAACTCCAGCGGGCCGGGTCAGCCGGCGGACGCCGACGCGCTCTGCTGGTTGCGGTTGAACTCGGCGACGTTGCGCTCGTGCTCCGCGTAGTCGGCCGTGAAGCGTGTGTCGCCCGGTTTGACCGTGACGAAGTACAGCCAGTCGCCCGGGGGTGGGCTGATCGCGGCGCGCAGGGCCTCCTCGCCGGGGCTGTCGATCGGAGTGGGCGGCAGACCCATGCGCTGGTAGGAGTTGTAGGGGCTGTCGATCCGGGTGTCGGCCTCCGTGGTGCGCAGTGTGGTGCGGTTGAGCGCGTAGTTGATGGTGGAGTCCATCTGGAGCGGCATGCCGCGCTCCAGGCGGTTGAAGACCACCCGGGCCACCTTCCCCATGTCGGCCTTGGTGGCGGCCTCGGCCTGGACGAGGCTCGCGATGGTGACGGCCTGGTAGACGTTCATCGCGTTGCGCTGGGCGCCGGCGGCGATCGGGGCCTTGTGGAACTTGGCGTTCGCGGTGTCGACCATGGCCTTCAGCAGGGACTCCGGCGTCGCCTTCGCGCCGAGCGGGTACGTCGCCGGGAAGAGGTAGCCTTCCGGGTTGCCGTCGGCGTCGCTGGGGAGCCTCAGGTTGGCCCGCTCCAGCGACTTCTTGGCCGTGCCCGAGGGCAGTTCGAGCACCTTGTCGACGGCTTCGTAGATCTGGCCGGCCCGCCATCCCTCGGGGATCACCAGGCTGGTGGGCTTGGCCTCCTCCTCGGTGCCAAGGATCAGCAGCGGCACCGCCACGGCGGTGCCGGTCACGACGGCGCCGGCCATGACGAGGGCGAGTCGTCCCCGGCGCGTCAGTCGAATCGTGCTCCGTGGCGGAGTGTTCATCTGCATGCGGGCACGGTAACCCGCATATCGTCACAAACCTGGCATATCTTCAGCTTGTCGACTCGAGTTGGGCGTCCCGGCGTACGAGGCCCGCGTACCGCCCGTCCCGCTCCAACAGCTCCTCGTGCGTACCGCGTTCGACCGCGCGTCCGGAGTCGAGGACCACGATCTGGTCGGCGCCCCGAACGGTGGAGAGGCGGTGGGCGATGGTGAGCGTGGTCCGGTTGGCCGACAGCGCGTCGATGGCCTCCTGGACGGCCGCTTCGGTGCGGGTGTCGAGGGCACTGGTCGCCTCGTCGAGGATCAGCACCGGCGGATCGCGCAGGATCGTCCGCGCGATCGCCAGGCGCTGCTTCTCGCCGCCGGAGAAGCGGTGGCCGCGCTCGCCGACGACCGTGTCGTAACCGTCGGGCAGGGAGGCGATGTGGTCGTGGATCTGCGCGGCGCGCGCCGCGGTGTACAGCTCCTCGTCGGTGGCGTCCGGCTTGGCGAAGCGCAGGTTGTCGGCGACCGAGGCATGGAAGAGGTACGTCTCCTGCGAGACCACGCCGACCGCGCGTGCGAGCGTGTCGAAGTCCAGGTCGCGCACGTCGACGCCGTCGAGGGTGACCCGGCCGCCCGTCACGTCGTACAGCCGGGGCACGAGGTGGCCCAGCGTGGACTTGCCCGCGCCGGTCGGGCCGACGATCGCGAGGCTGCCGCCCGCCGGGACGGTGATGTCGATGCCCTCGAGGACGGGGCTGCCCTTGCCGTCGTAGCGGAACTCGACGTTCTCGAAGCGGACCTCGCCCTTGACCTGGTCGAGGTGGACCGGGTCCGGCCGCTCGGTGATGTCGATCGGCAGGTCGAGGTACTCGAAGATGCGCTGGAAGAGGGCGAGCGAGGTCTGGATCTGGACGCCGGTCGACAGCAGGCTGACCGCCGGGCGGAACAGGCCCTGCTGGAGGGAGACGAAGGCGACGATCGTGCCGAGGGAGACGTCCGGGCCGCCGAGCTGGAGGGCCATGCCCGCGGCCCAGTAGATGACGGCCGGCATGGCGGACATGACGATCCCGATCACGGCCATGCGCCAGCGGCCGGCCATGTTCGACCTCACCTCGAGGTCGACCAGACGCTCGGACTCCTCGCCGAAGGACCGCGTGAGGGAGTCGGAGCGGCCCATGGTGCGGCCGAGGAGGATGCCGCTGACCGAGAGCGACTCGGTGACGGTGGCGGCCATGGTGGCCATCTGCTTCTGGCGCTGGGTGGTGATCCTCTTGCGTTCGTTGCCGACGCGGCGGCTGATCCACACGAAGACCGGCAGCAGGAGCAGCGAGACGACCGTCAGGCGCCAGTCGAGGGCGACCATCGCGATGATCGTGGCGACCACGCTGGTGAAGTTGGAGACCAGCGAGGTGGCGGTGGAGGTGACGGTGGCCTGCATGCCGCCGATGTCGTTGGCGATGCGGGACTGCACCTCGCCGGTACGCGTGCGCGTGAAGAACGCGAGCGACATGCGCTGCAGGCGGTCGTAGACGGCGGTGCGCAGGTCGTGCATCACGCGTTGGCCGACCGTCGTGGAGATCAGGGTCTGCAGGACGCCGAAGACGCCGGCGAGGACGGCGCTGAGGATCATGCCGAGGGCGAGCAGACTCAGCAAGCCGGTGCGCCCCTCGGGGATCGCGACGTCGAGGGTCTCCTTCAGCAGGAAGGGCGTGGCCACCGAGACCAGCGAGGAGGCACCGACGAGCAGGCCGACGACCGCGAGCCGGCCGCGATAGGGGCGGAAGAGCTTCAGGATGCGCCGCACCTGCCGTGGCTGTTCGCCGGCGTCGGCAGATGGGCTCCAGGAGGTTGGGGTGTCGGGGTGCATGGGCTCCTACGGAGAGTGAGACGACGTGAGCCGTGGCGGAGACTGACGGAGCTTAGCTCATTGTTACCTATACTCACAATGAACGACATCCTGATATTGTTCCCGCATGACCATCGCCGATCCCGACGGCATGCTCGCCGAGCAACTGCTGCGGTTCACGCGCCGCGTACACCGCATCCAGAAGCGGCACATCGAGCAGTGCGGCCTGGGCGTCACACCGGCCCAGTCCCGGCTGCTGCGCACGCTGGCGCACTACAGCTCCCCGCCCCGCATGGCCGACCTCGCCGAGCGCCTGGAGGTGGTCCCCAGGGCGGTGACCTCCCTGGTCGACGGGCTGGAGGCGGGCGGCAGGGTGCTCCGCGTGCCCGATCCGACCAACCGCCGGGTGATCCGAATCGAGCTCACCGACGACGGTCGCAAGACCCTGCGGGAGTTGCGCGGTGCGCGCCGGTCCGCCGCGCGCGAGATCCTGGCGCCGCTGACCGACGATCAGCGGGAGGTGTTCGGCGCGTTGCTGGACACGCTGATCGACGGGGTGCCCTTGCGGGACTGTTGAGATTCCGCCACTTCACGACGAACGGCCTTGCGCCCCCACTCCGACAGTCCGGAGCGGGGGCGCAAGGCCGTCGTGACGAGGCCCCGGTCAACCGACCTCGGGGGCGGGCTCCTTGGCGGGTTCCTGGCCGGGCTGAACCGGGATCCCGTCCACGGGTGCGGCCTTGGACGTGGACGTGGACGCGGGCACCCCGGGCTTCGGGGACCCGACGGCGGCTTCCTGCTCGTCCGCGTCCGGCACGAACTCGATCTCCGCGTTCAGCATCTTCTTCGCCCGTGCGATGTCCAGCGCACCCTCCCAGCGGGAGACGGCGAGCACGGCCACGCAGTTGCCCAGCAGGTTGGTGACGACACGCATCGAGTCCATGATGCGGTCCACGCCGAGCAGCAGGGCGACGGCGCCGGCCGGGATGGCCCCGAGCGAGGTGGCGGTCGCGGACAGGGCGAGGAAGGCCGAGCCCGGGATGCCCGCCATGCCCTTGCTGGTGAGCATCAGCACCAGGACCACGGTGATCTGCTGGCCCAGGCTGAGGTCCACGCCCACGGCTTGGGCGATGAACAGGGTGCCGATGGACAGGTAGAGCGACGCGCCGTCGAGGTTGAAGGAGTACCCCGTCGGCAGCACCAGGCCCACGGCGTCGTCGCGGGCGCCCACCTTGCGCAGCTTCTGCATCACGCGCGGCATGACGGCCTCGGTGGAGGCGGTGCCGAGCGCGAGCAGCATCTCCTCACGGATGTAGCGCAGGAACTTCCACAGGCTCAGCCCCGTGACGATCCGCAGGGCGACGGCGAGCAGCGTGATGAAGAGCGCGGCGGCCGCGTAACACAGGACGATCAGCTTGGCGTATGTCTCGATGACACCGAGCCCGTACTGGCCGATCAGGACGGCCATCGCGCCGAACACCGCGATCGGCGCCAGCCGCATCACGAAGCCGACGATCGCGAAGATGATCTCCTGGGCCTGCTCGATGGCGGGCAGCACCTGCGGCACCTTGGTGTGGCCGAGGTGCAGCAGGGCGGCGCCCACCAGACAGGCCAGGATGAGCACCTGGAGCAGGGAGTTCTCCGCGAAGGCACCGATGAAGCTCGTGGGCAGCGCATTCAGGGCGAACTCGGTCGTCGACGGCAGCGAACCGCCGCCCGTCTTCGCGTCGACCGCCGAGGCGTCGAGCGTGGACGGATCGACGTTCATCCCCGAGCCCGGCTGGACGACGTTGGCGGCGAGGAGTCCGATGATCAGGGCGAGCGTGCTCGCGACCTCGAACCAGATGAGGGCCTTGAGCCCGATCCGGCCGAACGCCTTCAGGTCACCGGCCTTGGCGATGCCGACGACGACCACACAGAACACGAGCGGCGAGATGATCGTCTTGATGAGCCGGGTGAAACCGTCGCCGAGCGGCTGAAGGTCCGTGGCCACGCCGGGCCACAACTTTCCGAAGACGATGCCGAGCACGAGCGCGCAGGCGACCTGCGTGAAGAGAGAGGTACGCAGCAAGCGTGCGAGGCGTCGCGGCAGAGAGGGGACGGACTGCGGCACGAGCACTCCTAGAGGGACGTGGAGCACAGAAGCCCGGGGGGAGACTTCTGCGATACGGAAAGCAGCTTCCGTGAAAGGCCCACTCTGGTGGCTTTCTTGATCCTTCGGAAGACCCCTGCGTTGCATCCGTGTAAATCCGTCACGAGTGGTGCACGACACACAACCGCCTCAGCAGTCCGCCCCCAGCCGGTCTCAGCAGCCCCTTCGGTCTTCGGTGAGCACCCCCTGAACGGTGGTCAGCGAGCGGTCGTAGCAACCCGCCGAGCCGTACAGCCGGTAGCGCTCGCTCGTCGTACCGACCGCGTGCCGCTGATCCCTGGGCACGTTGACGGTGAAGGTCGCGTCGCCCGTGTAGGTGTCGTCGAGCCGCGACCACGCGGTGCGCCGTTCCCCGCGCGTCTCGACGACGGCGGCGCGGTCCCCGAGGGTCAGCACGGTGCGCAGCCGGTCGTCCGCCCCCACCGTGGTCGTGCCCTTCATGGTGTACGTCCGCTGTGTGCGCGTGGTGCGGGCCGGTCCGTGTCCGTCGACGGTGACCGACTCGACATCCGTCCACGTGGCGTCCAGCCCGTCGACGCTCTCGCCGTCGGTCCAGCGATGCAGGGACGAACTCGCGAGCGCTCGACTGACGGTGGTCGTCACCCGTCCATGAGACGTGTCGACGTATCCGGCGACGGTCAGCCGGTGGCCGCCCTCGGTGTCCAGGCGGTGCGCCGTGCCCGGCGTGTATGTAGAGGAGTTGGCGAGGTCACTCGCCCGCAGCTCGGTGAGCCCACCGGTGACCCGGTCCTTCTCCGCGTCCTGCCAGACGAGGACGTTGACCGGCGCGCTCCAGCCGCTCTGCCCCTCGGGCACGCCGACGACGGAGACCTCGACGCGGTGCGCGCGGCCGTCGTTGAGGATTCCGGCGAACGGCGTCAGGTCGTACTCGATCGGCTTGATGTCGAAGGCACGCGGACCCGGAACGACGTACCAGAGGAAGGGATTCGACCAGCCGCCGGTCCACACGTGCGGGAAGGGCGCCGCGATCCCGGCGAGTCGGCCGTCGACCTTGATCCGCACCTCGCGGTAGGGGCCGTCGTCGGCCTGGCAGGAGTACGGAGCCTCCTTGGGCACCGCCAGATACCAGTACTCCTCGCAGCCGCCGCCGGAGCCGGTGGCGTACACCTCGGCGACGATGCGCTCGCTGTTGCGCGGGGTGGTGACGGTCGAGTCGCCGGTGAGGGTGAGGACGCGGTCGGGTGCAGCGGCCCGTCTCCCCTCGTAGAAGGTGAGCGTGACCTTGACGTCGATCACTCCGGTGTAGGTATCGTCGACGACGTTGCCGATGAGCATCTCCACGTCGTGGCCGGCGCGGAAGGTGTCGCTGTAGCGCGTGACGTCTTTCTCGACGGACCACTCGATGCCGTCCGGCGAGGGTTCCGGTGTCGACGTGCGGAAGATCTCCACCCCGCCGACGTGCACATACCCGAGCCGGTCGAACTGCCGCCCCTTGACCCTGCCGTCGAGCCGCAGCACGACCTTGCTCCAGCGGTCACCGCATCCCTCGGGCGGGGTGTAGGTGCCCTGGTACGGCGTGAAGTCCCGGAACTGCGCCTCGGCGACGGTGACCTGGCAGGACTTCCCGGCGGGCCGGGTGACGGGCGGGGCGGCGGTGACGGGGTCGTGCCAGTCCGTGCCGAACTCCGCGGGAACGTCCGCCGATCGGCCCGGGGCGCCGGTGTCTCGATCCGGCACCGCGTGCGCTGGGCCCGTTCCTAGAAGGGTGCCCGCCAGGAGGGTCACTCCGGCGAGCATGGACATGATGATCCGGCTTCTCATGGCCGGTGTTCTACGGGGAGTCGGGCACCGTCCGCAATGATGCCTCCCCCCAGTGCTGTGACCGAAAAGGTTCACCGGCTCGCGACGCCCGGCACGGCTCCCCGGTCACAGCACTAGGGCCTCTCGTTTGGATCATGCCGGGCTCGCGGGGTCCGGCCTGATCCAAACGAAAGACCCTAGGCGTTCAGGTCGGCCCTGTCTCCCATGACCACCACGGGATGACGGGCGGGGTCGAGCGTGCGCAGCAGGTACTCCATCGCCGGCTTGGACAGGCTGACGCAGGCCGACGTACCGCTGCCGTGGTCGAGGTGGAGCCAGATGCTGCCTCCCTTCTCCTCTCCCTCGGGGCGGGTCGGTTCGTTCGGCGGGGTGCCCTTGACGCGGTTGTAGTCGATGGCGATGACGTAGTCGAAGTCGTGCCAGTGCGAGGAGGCCCACGAGCGCGGGGCCGCGAAGGCGGCGGAGCGGGTGTACGGCAGTTTCGCGCCGGGGTTCGCGAGCACGCCGCCCGCGTCGCTGAGCGTGAACACGCCGACGGGGCTGCGCTTGTCGCCCTCGTGGTGGTCGGTCGTCCAGCCCTTCTTGCCGTTGTGCGCGGGCCAACTGCGGGTCCGGTCCCAGACGGTGCCGTCCTTCGTGTACAGCACGACCGTCGCGTTCGCGGAGTTCCTGCCGTCGCCGTAGACCGCCACGACCTGGCGTGAGTCGGCCGGGATCCGGCGCTGCAACCGGTCCCCGACGTCCGGGATGCGGGTCGGATCGTCGCTGGTCGTGCGGGCGGGGCGGGCGGCCTTGGAGCCGCCCCCGGTCACCGCTCCCCCTCCGCCGCACGCCCCCAGCGATGCCGAGAGGGTTCCGAGGGCCGTCATCGCGACCAGAGCATGCCGTACTCCACGAGTCCGCATCGGTCCATGGTGGCATCTCCTGACGGACGGTAGCCGGATCCTGGCGGTGCCGCGGAAAACGGGTTGATTTTGACCACCCTGCGACGCGAACCTTTCACGGTTTGTTGCCGCCGATCGCCGTGCGCTCGGCCCTTGTCCTTTGCCTCCTTTCGCCTCCCCCCATCCCTTCCCTGACACGAGCCACTGGGACGACATGCAGATCCACGACCTTCCGTATCCCGACCCGGGTGTGCCGGACGCGCGCTCGGGGCCTCGATTCCTCTGGTGGCTCGGCCGGAACCAGCTGGGCGGTCAGTTGGAGTCACTGGCCTGGGGCCTGCTGCACTTCCTCTCCGTCTCCGCTCAGCCGTTCTGCGTCGGGTTCGCCATCCAGGCCGTCGTCGACCGCTCGGGTGGCCGACTCGCCCTCGCGGGCGGGCTGATGGCCCTGCTCGGCGCCGGTATCGCCATCGGTGACACGTTCCTGCACCGTGCCGCCGTCACCAACTGGATCACCGCGGCCGCCCGCGTCCAGCAGCTGCTCGCCCGCAAGGCCTCCCGGCTCGGCTCGGGGCTGACCCGGCGCGTCGCGGCCGGCGAGGTCGTGGCCGTCTCCACGGGTGACGTCGAGAAGATCGGCTGGTTCGTCGAGGCCGTCTCGCGCTTCACCGCCGCCGCGCTGACCGTCGTGCTGGTCTGTGTCAGTCTGGCCGTCTACCAGCCGGCGCTCGGACTGGTCGTCGCCGTGGGCCTGCCCGTGCTGGCGCTCGCGGTGCTGCCCCTGCTGCCCCGCGCGACCCGCCGTGCCGACTTCCAGCGCGAGAAGGCGGGCTACGCCACCGAACTGGCCTCCGACACAGTCGCCGGCCTGCGCGTGCTGCGTGGCATCGGCGGAGAGGAACTGTTCCTCGACCGCTACCGTCGCGCCTCCCAGGAGGTCCGCCGTGCCGCCGTGCGCAGCGCCCGCATGTGGTCGCTGATCTCGGCCATCCAGGTGCTGCTGCCCGGGCTGCTGCTCGTCTCGGTCGTCTGGTACGGCGTCCACCTGGCCCGCGAGGGCCGCATCACCGTCGGCGAGCTGGTCACCGTCTACAGCTCGGTCATGGTGCTGACCTATCCGCTGCGGCACTTCGAGGAGATCGCCATGGCGTACTCCTTCTCCCGACCGTCGGCCAAACGGGCCGCCCGGGTGCTGTCGCTGGAGCGGGCGACGGACGCCGACGGATCGCGGGCGGCCGACACGCCCTCCGGGGACCTGTACGACCCGGCCACCGGTCTGCTCGCGCCCAGCGGCCGACTCACCGCCGTGGTGTGCGGCGACCCCGACGCGGCGGGGCGACTCGCCGAACGGCTGGGCGGCCACCCCACAGAGGACGGTCCGTCGGTACTCCTGGGCGGCGTTCCGCTGGACGAACTGCCGCTGGACTGCGCGCGGACTGCCGTCCTGGTCCAGGACAAGGACCCCGTGTTGCTCTCCGGCACCCTGCGCGAACTCCTCGACGTGCCCGCCTCGGGCGACGTCGCCGCCGAGGACGCGCTGGCGGCCGCGCAGTGCGGGGATGTCCTGGAGGCGCTCGTCCAGGGGTCGGTCGACGCCGAGGACCCGATGGACGCCCGCATCACCGAACGCGGGCGGTCCCTGTCGGGCGGCCAGCGCCAGCGCCTCGCCCTGGCCCGGTCGCTGATCACCGACCCGCCGGTGCTCGTCCTGGACGAGCCGACCTCCGCCGTCGACTCGCACACCGAGGCACGGATCGCGACCGGTGTGCGTGGCCTTCGGGCGGGGCGCACGACTGTCGTGTTCACCTCCTCACCACTGCTCCTGGACCGAGCGGACCGCGTCGTCCTCGTGCATGAGGGCGAGGTCGCGGCGGTGGGTGTGCACCGCGAACTGCTGTACGAGGACCACCGGTACCGGGCCGTGGTGACGCGCGAGACCGAGGAGGAGGTCGCGCTGCGCGGCGGGGAAGGCACGTCGCGGGACGAGGGGGAGGCAGCACCGCGAGACGAGGGTGTCGCCCTCAACGGTGTGTTGAAGGAACTGGAAGAAATTGAGGAGACAGCATGATCGGCGTGGCGCCACCGGAGTACGACCCGGCCGCCCCCACCACGGCGAACACCCTGCCCGTGGGCGCCCCCGCGACCGTACGCACTTACGTGGGTGAGCTGCTGCGTCGGCACCGCCGTGCCTTCTTGCTCCTCGTCGCCGTCAACACGGCCGCCACGGTCGCCTCCATGGTGGGCCCCTGGTTGCTGGGCGACCTCGTCGAGCGCGTGTCGGACGATGCCAGGGAGCTCCACATGGAGTTCACCGTCACGCTGTTCGTGCTCGCGCTGATCGTGCAGGCCGCGTTCGTACGGCAGGTGCGGCTGCGTGGGGCGATGCTCGGCGAGCGGATGCTGGCCGACCTGCGCGAGGACTTCCTCGTACGGTCGGTCCGGCTGCCACCAGGTGTCCTGGAGCGGGCCGGGACGGGTGACCTGCTCTCCCGCATCACCACCGACATCGACCGGCTCGCCAACGCGATGCGTGAGGCGGTGCCGCAGCTGACCATCGGCGTGATGTGGGCGGGACTGCTGCTCGGTGGGCTCGTCGTCATGGCGCCGCCGCTCGCCCCCGCCGTGCTGGTGGCCGTACCGCTGCTGGTGGTCGGATGCCGCTGGTACTTCAAGCGGGCCCCGGCCGGCTACCGCTCGGAGGCCGCCGGATACGCCGCCGTGGCCGCCGCCCTCGCGGAGACGGTCGACGCCGGGCGCACCGTCGAGGCCCACCGCCTCGGCGACCGTCGAGTCGAGCTGTCGGAGCTGCGGATCCGGCAGTGGACGGCCTGGGAGCGCTACACCCTCTGGCTGCGGTCGGTGCTCTTCCCGGTCATCAACATCGTCCATGTGACGGTCCTCGGCTCCGTCCTCATGCTCGGCGGCGCCTTCGTGCTCCAGGGCTGGATCGATGTCGGTCAGCTGACGACCGGCGCGCTGCTCGCGCAGATGCTGGTCGACCCGGTGAACCTGATCCTGCGCTGGTACGACGAGCTTCAGGTGGCCCAGGTGTCGCTGGCCCGGCTGGTCGGGGTCCGCGACATCGAGCCCGACGCCGGAGACGACACGCTGGCGCCCGACGGGCGTGAGGTGCTCGCGGAGCGAGTCCACTTCGGCTACCGCGAGGGCGTGGACGTGCTGCGGAAGGTGTCCTTGGAGGTCGCCCCAGGCACCCGGCTGGCGCTGGTCGGCCCCTCGGGCGCGGGGAAGTCGACGCTGGGCCGGCTGCTCGCCGGGATCTACGCACCCCGGGACGGCCGCGTAGCCCTCGGCGGTGCGGAACTGTCCCGGATGCCGGCGGAGCGGGTCCGCTCGCACGTCGCCCTGGTCAACCAGGAGCACCACGTCTTCGTGGGATCCCTGCGCGACAACCTCCGCCTCGCCCGCGGTGACGCGGAGGACGCCGAGCTGTGGGCGGCGCTCGGCGCGGTCGACGCGGACGACTGGGCGCAGGCTCTCGACGACGGCCTGGACACCGAGGTCGGCTCGGGCGGGGTCGCGCTCACCCCGGCCCAGGCCCAGCAGATCGCGCTGGCCCGACTGGTACTGGCCGACCCGCACACACTGGTCCTGGACGAAGCGACCTCTCTCCTCGACCCGCGCGCGGCCCGCCATCTGGAGCGGTCCCTGGCCCGCGTCCTCGACGGACGCACGGTGGTCGCCATCGCCCACCGCCTCCACACCGCCCACGACGCGGACGTCATCGCCGTCGTCGAGAACGGCCGCATCAGCGAACTGGGCAGCCACGACGACCTCGTCGCGGCGGACGGCGCGTACGCGGAACTGTGGAGGTCCTGGCACGGCTGACCGTGGCGCCGACGAGACCGCCGCCGGCCCCACCCACGGCTCGCCCGACCGGGGGCCGCCTCCCACGAGGCGGCCCCCGCGCGCTGCCTGGCCCGGCGGCGGACGGTGCCCCCGCACTGCCCGAGACCACGGCCACGGCTCCGACGTGCAGGTCGGGGCGGTCCGCCGTCCTTCCCTACCGTCTGCCGTCGCGCCTTCCTTACCGTCTGCCGTTGCGCGGTCCCGATCCGGAGTGGAACGCTGGGAAGCGGCACCCGCTCGGGAAGCGTCCCGGAATGTCTCGGTTCGCGTCGCGCGCAGCCGGTGTCCCGTGCAGTTGCGGTCCGGCGCAGACCGCGGCCGGCACGGGCCCGTCCCCACCCCCTGGAGGTACCCGTGAACAGCGCCGACGGATGGGGAGACGACGTGTACCAGCCCGACGCCTCCGAGGTTCAGGACGACGCGGGGCTGCTGGACGCCGAGGACACGCTGGAGAACGACGGTGTCGAGGATCCCCTCGACCGCGGCTGGTCCCCTCCGGAGAGGCCCTGGGCCGTGGAGCACTCCGGTGTGACGGCGTCGGAGCGCCAACAGGGCGAGACCCTCGACCAGCGGCTCGCCGAGGAGGTTCCGGACCTCACCGCGCCCGACGGGGACGGCATCGGCGACGCCGACGGCACCGACGGCGAAGCGCTGGACTACGAGGTCGGCGCCGCCCGCTCCGGTCGGCTCGTGGCTCCCGACGAAGGCGCGCACGAGGACGACGAGGCCGCGCTGGTCGCCACCGACGTCGGTATCGACGGCGCCGCCGCCTCCGCCGAGGAGGCCGCGGTGCACATCGTCGACGAGGACGCCCTGTCCGGCTGATCCCTGCGTCCCGGGCCCGTCGCCCCTGCCCCCACCGCACAAGGAGCGCACATGCCGCAGGACAAGCACCCCGGCTACCACCCCGTCGTCTTCCGTGACCGTGCGGCCGGATACGCCTTCCTGACCCGGTCCACCCCGAGCAGCGACCAGACCATCGAATGGGACGACGGCGAGACCTACCCGGTCGTGGACGTGGAGATCTCCTCGGAGAGCCACCCGTTCTACACGGGCAAGGCCCGCACGGTGGACACGGAGGGCCGCATCGCCCGCTTCGAGCGGCGCTACGGCGAGGGCGGGGCCACCACCACCTGAGCAGTCGACGCCATCGACGGTGCGCTTCAGATGAAGTTCAGCGCGGCCGCGCCGCCCACTCCCCCGAGCAGCATGAACACCGGCATCAGCACCTTCAGCTCGACCCAGCTGCCGGCCCGGAACCGCATCACCTTCGGCGGACCGATCGGGTACCAGCGCTTGCGGCCCAGGGGGATCGGCCAAAGGATCGGGCAGCCGGACACGGTCAGCGCGTCCCCGATGTCGTGCACCAGGGCGCCCAGCACGATCGGCAGTCCGAGCCACAGGTACTCCTGGCCCGGCGCCGTGAACAGCCAGTCCGAGCCGTTGCCCGGCTTGTCCAGCACTCCGGCGAGGATCCAGGCACTGGTCGCGGCCAGCAACCACACCAGGACATCGCTGCTGGAACCGCGGGCCGCCCGCCACAGCAGACCTTCGATGGCCAGCACCATGTGCACGAAGAGGATCGCCAGCACCGCCCACCGGCCACCGGTGATCGCCAGGGCCGAGGAGCCGGCGCCGATCAGGACCGCCCACAGCCACGTGTGGGTGAGGGTGCGGTGTCCGCCGGAGCGGCGCGGGTCGCCCTGCTTCTTGGTCGCCTTGTAGACGGCGTAGGACAGCTTGTCGACGATCTCGCACAGCCACCGTGAGAGGGGGCCGAAGGAGCGGGAGATCGTGGCGGCCTTGTGGTCGAGGTCCGGGGCGAGTGCCGCGCCGGCACAGATCAACGCACCGCACAGCAGGACCGGCCAGGGCATCGTGTGCCCGGCTGCGGCCGCCGCCGCCCCGACGCCGAGCCAGGCCGCGGCGCCCGACAGTGAGTGTGCTGGTCCCATCATGGCCGTTGCCCGTCCCATTCTTCGTGCGCCGCTGTCCAGTTGACCGGGTGCGATGACGCTCCGTCGGCGACACAGCGTAGCGGTCGTGATCTTCGGGCCGGCAGCCGATTCCCCCATCGAGGGGGCGGGCAGGCAAGATGGGTGCGTGACCCTCATCGATCAGCTGCCGCCGACCGCCGACCCCGACGCCCTCTACGAAGCCTTCGAGTCGTGGGCGCAGGAGCGGGGGCTCACGCTCTACCCCCACCAGGAGGAGGCGCTGATCGAGGTGGTCTCCGGCGCGAACGTGATCGTGTCGACCCCCACCGGCTCCGGCAAGAGCATGATCGCGGCGGGTGCCCACTTCGCCGCGCTGGCCCGTGACGAGGTCACCTTCTACACGGCTCCCATCAAGGCGCTGGTGTCGGAGAAGTTCTTCGAACTGTGCAAGATCTTCGGCACGGAGAACGTCGGCATGCTGACCGGCGACGCGTCCGTCAACGCCGACGCACCCGTGATCTGCTGCACCGCGGAGGTTTTGGCCTCCATCGCGCTGCGCGACGGCCGGAACGCGGACGTGGGCCAGGTCGTCATGGACGAGTTCCACTTCTACGCGGAGGCGGACCGCGGCTGGGCCTGGCAGATTCCGATCCTGGAACTGCCGCAGGCACAGTTCATCCTCATGTCGGCCACGCTCGGCGACGTGTCGATGTTCGAGAAGGACCTCACCCGGCGCACCGGCCGTCCGACCTCGGTGGTCCGCTCGGCGACCCGCCCCGTCCCGCTGTCGTACGAGTACCAGCGCACCCCGCTCACGGAGACGCTGACGGAGCTGCTGCAGACGAAGCAGGCCCCCGTCTACATCGTGCACTTCACGCAGGCGCAGGCCGTGGAGCGGGCGCAGGCGCTGATGAGCATCAACATGTGCTCGAAGGAGGAGAAGGAGCAGATCGCCGAGCTGATCGGCAACTTCCGCTTCACCACCAAGTTCGGCCGCAACCTCTCCCGTTACGTACGGCACGGCATCGGTGTCCATCACGCCGGCATGCTGCCGAAGTACCGGCGTCTGGTGGAGAAGCTGGCGCAGGCCGGTCTGCTGAAGGTCATCTGCGGCACGGACACGCTCGGCGTAGGTGTCAACGTCCCCATCCGCACGGTGTTGTTCACGGCCCTGACCAAGTACGACGGCAACCGTGTGCGCACGCTGCGGGCGCGCGAGTTCCACCAGATCGCCGGGCGTGCCGGACGTGCGGGCTTCGACACGGCGGGCTTCGTCGTCGCGCAGGCGCCCGAGCACGTCATCGAGAACGAGAAGGCCCTCGCGAAGGCGGGCGACGATCCGAAGAAGCGTCGCAAGGTCGTCCGCAAGAAGGCGCCGGAGGGCTTCGTCGGCTGGTCGGACAGCACCTTCGACAAGCTCATCTCCTCCGAACCGGAGCCGCTGACCTCCCGTTTCCGGGTGACGCACACGATGCTGTTGTCGGTGATCGCACGACCGGGCAACGCCTTCGAGGCGATGCGGCACCTCCTTGAGGACAACCACGAGCCCCGCAAGCAGCAACTGCGGCACATCCGTCGCGCGATCGCGATCTACCGCTCGCTGCTGGACGGCGGCATCGTCGAGAAGCTCGACGAGCCGGACGCCGAGGGCCGCATCGTCCGCCTCACCGTGGATCTGCAGCAGGACTTCGCGCTGAACCAGCCGCTGTCCACCTTCGCGCTGGCCGCTTTCGAACTGCTGGACCCGGAGTCGCCGTCGTACGCGCTGGACATGGTGTCGGTCGTGGAGTCCACGCTGGACGACCCCCGGCAGATCCTCGCCGCCCAGCAGAACAAGGCGCGCGGTGAGGCCGTGGCCGCGATGAAGGCGGACGGTGTCGAGTACGAGGAGCGCATGGAGCGCCTCCAGGACGTCACCTACCCCAAGCCCCTGGAGGAGCTCCTCTTCCACGCGTACAACACGTACCGCAAGAGTCACCCCTGGGTCGGCGACCACCCGCTGTCGCCGAAGTCCGTCATCCGTGACATGTACGAACGGGCCATGTCCTTCACGGAGTTGGTGTCCCACTACGAGCTGGCGCGCACCGAGGGCATCGTGCTGCGCTACCTCGCGAGCGCCTACAAGGCCCTCGACCACACTGTGCCGGACGACCTCAAGTCCGAGGACCTCCAGGACCTGATCGAGTGGCTGGGCGAGATGGTGCGCCAGGTCGACTCCAGCCTGCTGGACGAGTGGGAGCAGCTCGCCAACCCGGAGGAGATGACAGCCGAGGAGGCGCAGGAGAAGGCCGACCAGGTCAAGCCCGTCACGAGCAACGCGCGCGCCTTCCGCGTCCTCGTCCGCAACGCCATGTTCCGCCGCGTGGAGCTCGCCGCCCTCGACCAGGTCGGGGAACTGGGCGAACTGGACGCCGAGTCGGGCTGGGACGCCGATGCCTGGGGCGAGGCGATGGACAAGTACTGGGACGAGTACGACGACCTGGGCACCGGCCCCGACGCGCGCGGCCCCAAGCTGCTGGTGATCGAGGAGGAGCCGCAGAACCGCCTGTGGCGGGTCCGGCAGATCTTCGACGACCCGAACGACGATCACGACTGGGGCATCAGCGCCGAGGTCGACCTCACCGCCTCCGACGCGGAGGGCCGCGCCGTCGTCCGTGTCACCGATGTCGGCCAGCTGTGAGTCAAGGAGAATCCCAGTCATGACGAATCCGGCGGAGAGGCTGGTCGACCTGCTCGACCTGGAGCAGATCGAGGTCAACATCTTCCGTGGCCGCAGCCCGCAGGAGTCCCTGCAGCGGGTCTTCGGCGGCCAGGTGGCCGGCCAGGCACTGGTCGCCGCGGGCCGCACCACGGACGGCGAGCGTCCGGTGCACTCGCTGCACGCGTACTTCCTACGTCCCGGCCGGCCGGGTGTGCCGATCGTGTACCAGGTCGAGCGGGTCCGCGACGGCCGGTCGTTCACGACCCGCCGGGTCACCGCCGTGCAGCAGGGCCGCACGATCTTCAACCTCACCGCCTCCTTTCACAAGCCTGAGGAAGGATCCTTCGAGCACCAGCTGCCGCCGGCCCGCGAGGTACCGGACCCGGAGTCCCTGCCGACGGTCACGGAAGAGGTCCGGCGGCATCTGGGCGCGCTGCCCGAGCAGTTGGAGCGGATGGCGCGTCGGCAGCCCTTCGACATCCGCTATGTGGACCGGTTGCGCTGGAGTGCCGAGGACGTCAAGGACGCCGAGCCGCGCAGTGCCGTGTGGATGCGCGCGGTCGGGCCGCTCGGCGACGACCCGCTGGTGCACACGTGCGCGCTGACCTACGCCAGCGACATGACCCTCCTGGACGCCGTACGCCTTCCTGTCGAGCCGCTGTGGGGGCCGCGGAACTTCGACATGGCGTCGCTGGACCACGCGATGTGGTTCCACCGGCCGTTCCGCGCGGACGAGTGGTTCCTGTACGACCAGGAGTCGCCGATCGCCACCGGCGGCCGGGGTCTGGCCCGCGGGCGGATCTACGACCTTGAGGGACGCCTGTTGGTGTCGGTCGTCCAGGAGGGGCTGTTCCGGGCTCTTTAGCGCACGACGCTCAGCGCGCGAGCGGGCTCAGAAGCTTCTGCGGCGCAGCCAGCCCAGCAGGCCGCGTGGACGCCGGGACTCCTCGAACGGTTCCGGTTCTGTCGTGTCCATCGGCGCAGGTAGCGGGTCCGACTTGGTCGATGGGGTCGGCCTGGCGCCGGGACGTGGGGCCGGACGGTGTGCGCGTGCCTGGTCCAGGGTCTGCTCCAGGTCGGACCGCAGCCAGCTGATCTCGTCCGGGGCGTCCGCCGTCATGATCCTCTCGACGAGGTGCGCTGCGGGTGAGCCGGGAGTGCCGTGCGCGGGCGGCCCTGGCCGGAACCGGTTGAGATACGCGCGTTCGTAGGGGTCGTTGACGATCTCCGCGATCTGCACGGGATCGAGCAGGGCCGCCACAGCCCCGGCGCACTCCCAGGGGTCGTTGGTCTGCCGCAGCAGGAATCCCAGGTACCGCCCGCGCCAGGTCCGGGGCCGCAGGTCCAGACCCGCCGCCAGCTGGTCCCGCAGCGTCTCGGGGGTGCGGCCGCTGAGCAGTTGGTCGTTGCCCTGGCCCTCGGCGAACTGCTGGAGTTCCTCGGCGAGATAGAGCCAGACGACGGCGCGGTAACGATTGAGGTGGAACTTGACCGGGATCACGAGGCCGAGCCGCGCCAGGCGGGTGAACCTTGCGGGCGTCACCTCCAGGATGGCCGCGCCCTCCGTGGTGCCCACGGCCCTGACGCTCTCGCGCAGCGCTTCGGGAAAGCCGTCCGCCGAGCGCAGCCGTTCGATCTCGGGCTGGGTGACGCGACGGCGTCCCCCGCCTCCTTCGTCGGGCACGGTCCGGATGCGGCCGAGGTGCACCGCGAGGTCGAACTCGCTGCGCTTGAGTCCCAGTTCCCGTGCCGCGCGGCTGGGTGTGCGGGACAGGTCGTGCGGTGTGGTGAGCGTGTCGCCGGACATGGTCGGTCTCCCCCGTGGAGTGGGTGGCTCGCGCCGAGTGCGTTCGCCGTGAAAAAACCGTAGCCAATCCGGCGCTTGTCGTGGCGAGCCTGTGGATAACTCCGCGGGGGGCGGCGAAACCGCAGGTCACATGTCCACTATCGGAGTCCGTTCGGGCTGCCGGGCGTCCACGGCGAGGTGCTCGCCGACCCGGTTGACGAGCAGCGTCATCTCGTAGCCGATCTGGCCGATGTCGGCCTCCGCGCCACTCAGCACACACAGACAGCTGCCCGTGCCCGCGGCCGTGACGAAGAGCACCGCGTCGTCGAACTCCACCATCGTCTGGCGGACTCTGCCGGCTCCGAAGTGCCGTCCCGAGCCCTTGGCGAGGCTGTGCAGTCCGGACGAGACGGCGGCGAGATGTTCCGCGTCCTCGCGCCTGAGTCCCGTGCTCGCCCCCGTCACCAGCCCGTCGTTGGACAGGACCAGTGCGTGTCGTACGTGTTCGACCCGTTCGGTCAGGTCGTCCAGCAACCAGCCGAGTCCCTGGTTCTGCGCCATGATCCGAAAATCTCCCCGTGTGACGTCTCCCCCTGGCCGGAGGATTGCTCCGCCAGCCTTCCCCAACGACAGGCCGCCGGGCAAGGAGGATGGGTACATGGCAGAGAAGATGACCGATGAGGAATGGCGGGCGTTCGTGTCGTACGGCACCCGCACCGCGAAGCTGTCCACCGTGCGGGCCGACGGGAGTCCGCACGTGGCCCCGATCTGGTTCCTGATCGACGGGGACGATGTGGTGTTCAACACCGGGAAGGAGACGGTGAAGGGGCGCAATCTGGCCCGGGACGGCCGGGTCGCCCTGTGTGTGGACGACGACCGGCCGCCGTTCGACTTCGTGGTCCTGCAGGGCCGCGCCCGCATTTCGGAGGACCTGGACGACATACGCCACTGGGCCGCCCGCATCGGCGCGCGGTACATGGGCGAGGAGCGCGCGGAGGAGTTCGGCGCGCGCAACGGCGTTCCGGGCGAGTTGCTGGTGCGCGTGAGGATCGGCAAGGTGCTGGCGCAGAAGGCGGTCGCCGACTGAGCGGTTGGCCGGACGGTCAGCCGACCGAGTCGAGCAGCCGGGCGGTGTGCATGCGCCCGGCGTACTCGACGAGTCGGATCAGCACCTCCTTCCCCGAGTCGCGGTCGCGGGCGTCGCAGAGCACGACGGGGGTTCCCCGGTCGAGGTCGAGAGCTCGGCAGACCTCTTGGGAGCCGTACGTCCGGGCGCCCGAGAAGCAGTTGACGGCGACCACGAACGGGATGCGCCGGTGCTCGAAGTAGTCCACGGCCGGGAAGCAGTCCTCAAGGCGCCGCGTGTCCGCGAGGACCACGGCGCCGAGGGCTCCCTGGGACAGTTCGTCCCACAGGAACCAGAAACGGTCCTGGCCGGGCGTGCCGAACAGGTAGAGGGAGAGGCCGGAACGGATGGTGATACGCCCGAAGTCCATGGCCACGGTCGTGGTGACCTTCTGGTCCACGCCGTCGGTGTCGTCGACCAACTGACCGGCCTGACTCAGCAGTTCCTCGGTGCGCAGCGGTCTGATCTCGCTGACCGCGCCCACCAGGGTGGTCTTGCCCACGCCGAACCCGCCGGCGACCAGGATCTTCAACGCCAGCGGGGCCGTGTCGTCGGCCGCGGCGTCGGAGTACTCGGAGATCATCGATCACTTCTCTCAGGAGTGCCGGCAACAGATGCGCGAGGTACGTCTAGAGGGCCCGTAGTCCCTCGATCACCTCGCGCAGGATCCGTTCGTCGGGAAGCTGGGCGGGGGGCACCGGGCGGCTCACTGTGACGCGGCCGAGTTCCAGGAGGTCACCGAGGAGCACTCGCACGACACCCACGGGAAGGTCGGCGCCCGCGGCGAGTTCGGCGACGGACTGCGTCTCGGTGCGGCACAGGTCGATCAGGGCCCGGTGTTCCGGGCCGAGCGCGAGGTCGTCGTCGACGTCGGGTGCGGCCGGGTCCAGGGTGACAAGCGCGATCAGGTCGAAGCGCACCCCGGCGGGGCCGGGCTTCGTGCGGCCGCCCGTCATGGCGTACGGGCGGACCAGGGGGCCGGCCTCGTTGTCGTACCACTGGCTGCCCGGCTCGCGCGGGGCGCCCGTCATGTCCTCGGTCATCGGTGCGGACAGCCCTCTCACGTCATCCTGCGGCGGGTGGCCGCGCACCGACGCGTGGCGGCGTGAAGAGGTGCTCGCCGACCCGTTTGACCAGCCGCGCCATCTCGTACGCCACCAGGCCCATGTCGGCGGTCACGGCGGTGAGGAGGGCAAGGCAGGAGCCGTCGCCCGCGGCGGCCACGAACAGGAAGCCGTCGTCCATCTCGACCATGGTCTGTCGCACACCTCCTGCGCCGAAGTGCCGTCCCGCGCCCTTGGCCAGGCTGTGGAAGCCGGAGGCGACCGCGGCCAGGTGTTCGGCGTCCTCACGCCTGAGGTCGGTCGAGGCGCCCACAGCGAGGCCGTCGTTGGACAGCACCACGGCGTGCCGTACCTCGCTCACGCGCATCACCAGGTCGTCCAGCAACCAGTCGAGTTCGCCGGACCGCTGGGCCGCTCTCATGCTCGAGTCCTGGATCATGCGGGGTCTCCTTCGCTGCTGTCGCTGCCCGGCGCGGAATTCGGTGTTGTTCCGCCGCCTGGTTGCCTGCCTCCTCCGCGCGCCCAGCCGTCGCGGTAGGCCGCCATGCGGTCCCGTACGAGTTCGGGGGTGCGCCGGTCGTCGTGCGCCGGGACCGGCGCGGGTGCCGGTCCCGTGGGGCGCGGCTCGCGCAGTTGGGGCGCGAGGCTGGCCTGCCGCACCCGGCGCGGGAGGTCGTCGGATCCTTCGGAGTCGTCCGGGGGGCGATGCAGGCGCAAGGTGGTGACTCCGGGGGGCGGGGTTTCGGCCGCGGTCTGCGCGACGGCCCGGACGGGGGCGACCAGGGCGGGCCGGTCGGCGGTGGCGGACATGGCCTCCTGGTGCGCGACGGAGTCGGGCACGCGCGTGTACTCGCGTTCCGCGTCGGCCGCCTGACGGGTCGTGGGGTGCGTCGCGCCGCTGTGCAGCAGCGCGGTGGGCAGCAGGACGACCGCGGTGGTTCCGCCGTAGGGCGAGGTCCGCAAGTGGACCTTGATGCCATGGCGTGCCGCGAGCCTGCTGACCACGAAGAGGCCGAGCCGGTCGCTGTCGAACAGGTCGAGGGCCTCGGACTGTTCGATGCGACGGTTGGCGTCGGCGAGGGTCTCCTGGCCCATGCCGAGGCCCCGGTCCTCGACCTCGACGGCGTAGCCGTTGCCGACGGGCTCACCGGTGATGCGCACCCGCGTGTGCGGCGGCGAGAACTGAGCGGCGTTCTCGACGATCTCGGCAAGGAGGTGGGTGAGGTCGGCGACGGCGGCGCCGGTGACGGCGGCCTCAGGGAGTTGTCGTACCTCCACGCGCGCGTAGTCCTCGATCTCGGACACCGCCGCGCGGACCACGTTGGTCAAGGAGACCGGCATGCGCCAGGCCCGGCCGGGCGCCGCGCCGGACAGGATGATCAGGCTCTCGGCGTGGCGCCGCATGCGGGTCGTGAGGTGGTCGAGGCGGAAGAGGTCGCTGAGTTCGTCGGGGTCATCGGAGCGGCGCTCCATGCTGTCGAGGAGGTTCAACTGGCGGTGGACGAGGACCTGGCTGCGCCGGGCGAGGTTGACGAAGACACCGGAGATGCCGCTGGCCAGTTCGGCGCGCTCCACGGCGGCGCGCAGCGCGGCACGGTGCACGGTGCCGAGCGCCTCGGCGACCTGTCCTGTCTCGTCCTCGGCGGGCGGCCCGGGCGGGGCTTCGGCTCGGATGTCGATCTCCTCGCCCGCACGCAGTTTCCCCATGGCCTCGGGGAGTTTGCGCCGGGCGATCTCCAGGGCGCCGTTGCGCAGGCTGACCAGTTCGACGACGAGGCCGCGTCCGATGCGTACGGAGATGACGAGCGACGCGGCGACGGCGGCGAGACCGAGCAGGACGGCGGCGCCGGCCGCGGTGAGCAGACCTCGGGTGAAGGGGTCGGCCCGGCGGGCGACACCGTGTCCGGCGTCCTCCTCGATGGTCCGCATGCCGTCCTGCACACGGACGTGTGCCTTGTCCCAGCCTGCCTCCGGCACCGCGGCGATCGCGTGCGCTCCCGGCCTGCCCGCGAGCACCTTGTCCTCGGCGGCTCCCAGTGCGGTGTAGGCGCCGGCGTCGGCGAGGTTCTGCCAGGCGGCGCGTTCGGGGCCGCGCAGGTCCGCGACGGCCGACTCGGTGAGCACGCGGCGGGTGCCGACGGCGCCGGTGAACAACCGGAGTCGTTCGCCGTCGAAGCGGCCGGTGAGCCGCGCGCTGGAGAGCGCGACATCCTCTTGGGCGAGGGCCTCACCCGCACGGGAGAACTCCAGGAGCACGCGCGCGTCGGAACCCAGTTCGGCGTCCTGGATGCCGGAGAGCGCACCGCCCACCGCGAAGGCCGCGGAGATGCTCTTCGTGTACCGCCCGTACGTCTCGTCCCAGTCGGCGCTGCGGTCGAGCACCCCGCTGCGCAGGGAGCGCAGTTCCTCGGCGCCGGTGACGAACGCCTCGAGGCGCTGGGCGACTCCGGCGGGCAGTTCCTGGCTGTCGGCGACGGTGCTGTCGTCGCCGAGGCGCAGCTTGGCGACCGCCAGGTCGGTGCGCTCGGAGAGCTCCTTGTACGCGTCGCCCCGGCTGGCGGTGGGAGCGGTCGCGTGTGCGACGGCGGCGGCTCGCTCGGCCTGGAGCGCGGCGACCGCGGCGGCGACCGGGGCCCGGACCTGGGAGTCCACGCGCTGCAGCTGGCGCAGGCGGGCGACGTCCTGGGCGGTGCTGACGGTGGCGTACGCCCACAGGGCGAGGAGGGAGACGACTGGCACCATCAGCAGGCAGACGATCTTGGCGCGGACGGTGCGCGGGCGTATCCGCCATCGCCCCGCGCGTGTGGGCGCCTCGTGCGTCACGGTGTCCATCTGCTCGTCCGGCCCTTCATCTGCGGGCGGTCCGGCGTGCGCACGACGGCCGTGAACGGGGGGCGGCGTCTCGGCGCCTGCTGTGGGGGTCCTACGGGGTGTACGCATGGCCTCCTCGCTCGGGAGTGGTTCGGCGTGCGGTGCGGCCCGCGTGGGTCGGCGTGCGCGGTGCGGTTCCGTCGTGGTCCGCGCCCGCCGCTAGCCGGCGACGCGCTCGACCGGTCGTTGGGCCGTGGCGGAGGCCTCGCGTTCCCCGGACGTGGGCGACAGCGCGACGAAGGCGGAGGTCAGGAAGAGGTAGGAACCGAGGCCGACGGCGAGGGGGAAGATGAACTGCATCGCCGTGGCCCCGGGCAGCACCGCGCCGGAGGGCGTGACTCGCACGTTCACCGCGAACATCGCGGTGTAGTGCATGCTGCTCACCGCCGCCCCCATGACGAGGGAGGCGAGGGTGACCGCGAGGGGCGACCTGCTGTTGAGGGCCGCCCACAGGGCCGCGGTCGCCGCGACCACGGCGATCAGGACGGACGCTGCGACGAGCACCGGGTCGTAGGTCACCTCACCGTGCAGCCGTACCGCGGCCATGCCGAGGTAGTGCATGCTCGCGACCCCGAGCCCGGTGGTGAGCCCACCCAGGAGCAGCGCGCGCGTGCGGTCGCGGCCGTAGCCGACGGCGAACACGCCGGCGCAGACGACGATCATGGCGACGAGGAGGCTGAGAACGGTCAGCGGTACGTCGTAGCGGATGTCCGTGCCGCTGACGCCGAAGCCAAGCATCGCCACGAAGTGCATCGTCCAGATGCCGGTGCCGACGGCGGAGGCGGCGGTGACGAGCCAGTTGCGGCGCGCCCTGCCGGTGGCGCCGAGCGCGCGGACGGTGCAGCGCAGTCCGAGCGCGGCGCCGATGCAGGCCATCGCGTACGACAGCACGGGGGTCAGCCAGCCGAAGGTGGCGTGGTCCAGGTGTCCCATGGCCCAGGGACGCTAGGGGGCACGGGAGCACATAGGGGGCGCGTTTCGGAAGGTGCTGGAATATGACGCAGAATTGCGCCGGAACGATCGCGTCCCGCTCGAACATGCGCGCAGGGACATCCTCCGCGCCGGTGAGGGATCATGCGGAACATGAGCGACGACCACACACACGTCCAGGAGTTCTTCACGGCCCGTGCCGCCGACTGGGACAGCCGCTTCCCCGACGACGGCCCCGCCTACGAGGCCGCGGTCGCCGAACTGGCCCTGCGCGAGGGCGACCGCGTGCTCGACGCGGGCTGCGGCACAGGGCGCGCGCTGCCGCCGCTGCGTGCGGCCGTGGGGCCCTCGGGAGTGGTCGTCGGGGCCGATCTGACCCCGGCCATGCTGGAAGCGGCCGTACGGGCCGGGCGTGGCAGGGACGGGTACCTGGTGCTCGCCGACGTGGCCGCGCTGCCGCTGCGCTCGCGGTCGCTCGACGCGGTGTTCGGGGCGGGCCTCATCGCGCACCTCCCCCGTCCGGCGGAGAACCTGTGGGAGTTGGCACGCGTGGTGCGGCCCGGCGGCACGCTGGCGCTGTTCCACCCGATCGGCAGGGCGGCGCTCGCGGCACGCCAGGGCCGCCAGATCACGCCGGACGACCTGCGCGCCGAGGCCCGTCTGCGCCCGCTGCTGGCCGGCTCCGGGTGGCGGATGACGTCGTACGTCGACGAGGACGCGCGGTTCCTGGCCCTGGCCGTACGGGAGGCCTGACCACCCCTCACACCTGTCCGGCGACCGCCGCCGCGAAGGCGTCAGGGTTGTCGAACATGACGTTGTGCCCCGCGCCCGGCACGGTCACCACGCGCACGCCCGCCGCCTCCAGGGCCTGTCTGCCGGCCAGTTCCCCGCTCAGCCCGCCCTGGAGGTAGAGGCGCTCGATGGCCAGCCCTTCGAGGATCTCGCGCATGATCGGATCCGATCCGCGCCTCAGGCCGACGGCGCTGCGGTGCAGGGCGCGCGGGTCGGCGAGGCGCATGGTGGCCGCCCACACCGGACCGACCTTTTCCAGCACGCGCGCGTGCTCGCCCGCGACGAACGCGTCCTCCTCGTACGAGGCGATGCCGCTGCTCCCCGCGGTCGGCGGCGGGAAGGCGTCGAGGTTGGCCTCGGTGAGGACCAGCCGGGAGACCAGTTCGGGCCGGCGGTGGGCGAGCACGACGGCCACGGAGCCACCCATGCTGTGCGCGATCAGCTCGGCACCCGTCACGCCTGCCGCGTCCAGGGCGACCGCCAGGGCGTCGGCATGGTCCTCCAGCGTGTACCCGTAGTGGGCCGGCCGGTCACTGATGCCGTGCCCGGGAAGGTCTACGAACAGGCTTCGCCGGCCCGCGAGTTCGGGCCGTGCCGCGATGTGCGCGTGGTACACGCCGGACGCCGCCCCCAGCCCATGGACGTACACGCGCGCGGGTTCGGTTCCCGGCACCTCCGTCCATCGGATGTGGCTCCCCCTGTCGTCGAACTCGGCCTGCTTCATCGCGTCCTCCCTCGTTGCGTCGCCGCCTTGCACGGCACACGAAGGAAGATACATCGGAACCGATGTATAGAGGAAGCGCAATATTACTCAGGCGATGTACAGCGCGCATGGGAGAATGCGGGCATGCTGGAGCTCGCCATCCTCGGATTCCTGTACGACACCCCGCTGCACGGCTACGAGTTGCGCAAAAGGATCACGGCACTGACGGGGCACGTCCGTCCCGTCGCCGAGAGCACGCTCTACCCAGCGATCAAGCGGCTGGAGAAGGCGGGCCTCCTGGCCCGCGCGACAGAGCCCGGCGCCGTGGCCGCCCCCCGCCACACGCTGACGCTCACCGAGGACGGCAGACGTGAGCTGCGCCGCCGACTCGCCGACCCCGTGCAGCGCGACATTTCCGACGAGAACCGCTGGTTCACGGTGCTCGCCTTCCTCCGGCACCTGGAGGACCCCGCCGCCCAGTCGGCCGTACTGCGGCGCAGGCTGGCGTTCTTGGAGGAACCGGCGAGTTTCTTCTACGAGGGCGACCGGCCGCTGCGCGCCGAGGAGGTGGACGACCCCTTCCGGCGCGGCGTCCTCACCATCGCGCGCGCCACGTCCCGGGCCGAACTCACCTGGCTGCGGGACACGCTCGCCTCACTGGGTGGCTGACCCGCCCACGTGCCGCACGGGGCAGCCCCGGACGCCGGGCACCGGACGGGTGCCGAGCTCCTCCAGCCGGTAGCCGTCCGGGTAGCCTTTGATCTCCCGGTTCTGCCGCGCGTGGTGGGGCGCGCGGCGCGGCGGAAGCAGCCGGACGGCACGTCCCCGCAGCCGCACCGCTCGGCGCACGAGCGCCCGGGTCACGGCACCGGGCGGCTGGTATCTGAAGGCCCTCAGGAGCGGCTCGTCGAGCAGGGCGAGCGTCGAGGCGCGCAGAAGGGGTGCGAGCGGGCGCGGGTACCAGGAGGCCATCAGGTCCAGCGTGGCGTCCGAGACGCGGCGCGCGTCCTCGTCCCACCCGAAGTGGGCCTCCTCGTAGGCGTCGAGGAATGCCGCGAACTCCTCGTAGGACTCGGGGATGTCCTTGATACCCATGTGCCGCCCCAGGGTGCGGTAGTGGACGGCGGAGGCGATGATCTCGTGGCGCGACATCCTGCGCCAGCCGTAGGCGTCGATCCACCGCTTGGGCATCACGACGAACGTCGACAGGACGTAGCGCATCTCGTCGTTGCTGATGTCGTAGCTGCGGTGCATCTGGTTGATGCGGCGGACGGCCGTGCGCCCCTGGAGGCTGTCGAAGCCGTGCTCGACGACGGCGTCGAGGAGCAGCGAGGTGTCGTCGTAGCGCTTCTGGGAGCGGTCCGTGAGCTCCGCCGTCTCGGCGAGCAGCCGGCCGATACCGGGCACGGCGTACGTGCGGTACAGGGCCAGCTCAAGTGCACGGGTGAAGTCCCAGGGGAATTCGTACGCCGACGTGAGCCGGTAGATCTCGGAGGCGTCCTCGTGCGGGTCCATCCGCCGGATCTGTGCGAGCCGATCGAAGCGCTGCATCGTGCCCTCCCCCTTCTGCCGTCGAAGCTTCAACTCTAGTTTGAGTGGCAGTATTTGAGTGATCAGCGAGACAACCACACAGGGGGAAGGTGGTCGGCGTGTTCGACAGGGTTCGCAAGGCCTGTGCCCGAGTGTTCAACGGCACGCGCGCGGAGGAGACCGCGCGGGCGGGGGCGGACACCAGTGGGGAGCGGCGCACCGAGAAGGGGCGCACGCCCAACCTCTTCGAGGCCGCGTCCGCGTACGTCTCGGCCTGCGCGGAGGACGACCAGGAACGGATGGACGAGGCCGCGGGCTGGGTGTCGCCGGAGGCACTGTCCTTCGGGGTCAACGAGCTGGCGTGTCGCGCGGTGATCGCGCTCGCACGGGAACGCGACGAGTCGCCGCGGGCCGTCGCCCGTGCGCTTCTCGGGCTGCCCGCCGCCTGATCATCTGGACGGTCGGTGGTCGATTCGCCCCGTCCAGGTGGAAACCTGCAGCTCCGGGTGTGCTGGGGAGTCGTGACAAGCGCCTTCTGGTCGCACTAGGGTGCGCGCCGTTGGACAAACCCAAGGGGAGGCTGGGATGGCCGGGACGGACGAGGACGCCGTCGCCGCCGAGGACGATGCGCTCTATGTGCTCACGGCGGTGCTGTTGACGCCGGCGAAGTTCCCGAGTGTGCTGGGCGACGACTACCCGGAGGCCTGCGCGGCGCTCGGGCTCCCACCGCTTGCCGACGGCTACGGCCTGGTGCTGGGCCAGGACGGGGACGGTGCGCGGTGGACCGTCGTCGTCGACGACGTGTCGCTGGTGGCCGTCGCCATCGCGTCCTGGGACTGCGGCATGGAGTACGACCTCTCACCCGACGAGCGGTCGGTCGTCGCCGGCCTGCCGGGCTGGCCGCTGGCGGTCGCCGTCGCGGCCCCCGGCGTTCCCGCGCCGCACGACCCCGACCCGGAGGCCGCCGAGGGTCCTCCGTTGACCCCGCCCGACACGACCACCTGGGGTCCGGCGCAGCGACGCCTGGGCGCGGACGAGATCGCGCTCCAGTGGGCGGCGTGGCGGGAGCAGATCGACGACGCCGACTTCGCGACCCCGAAGGAGCCGTCCGCGACGACCGACGGCCCGGAGGAGGGCGCGCCGAAGGGCCACAGCGGCGTCCGGCGCGTCCTAGCGGAGGCGCGTGCCTACGTGGACACTCCGCCTCCCCTGGGGCGCGTCCGGTCGGCCTTCGCGTCGGGTGACGCGCGCACCCTGCGTGCGGACGGGCCCGGCTGGTCGCTCGTGGCCCGCACCGACGACATCGCGTTCGTCCTGCTCGACGAGGAGCCGGGCGAAGTGCTGCCGGTGGGCCGTGGTCCGGAGCTGCCGGGCCTGTTGGAGGCGCTCGACAAGATGGCCGTACGCCCCAGCTGAGGTCACCGCCGGCCTGCCTGCGTGCACGTGCTGGGCCTGGGTGCGAAGCCCAGGCCCAGCACGTGCTTGGATTCCGGCAGCCCTGATCAGCGACGCCTGTCCACGTCGACGACCAGCGCCCCCATGGCGGTGTCCGCGTCGGTGTGATCGCGCAGGGACATCAGCTCGGCCCGCCAGGGCTCGTCCCAGGTCGACGCCTGACCTCCGGCCCGCACGAGGGCGAGCGCGAGCAGACCGGACACGGAGGTTCCGCGGGCCCGCAGAGCGCGCGCCGCGGCGAGTGCGGCGGCGGGCACGCCTGGTCGGTCGAGGTCCATGGACACATGGAGCGACCCCGGCAGGCGCCCGGGCCCCGCCTCGCACAGTCGCACGAGCCTCTCCCACCGGTGTTCCGCGTGCCGTCCACGGCGTACGGAGTCCATGGCCAGGTCCCAGCTGAGGCACGCGGCGTCGGCGTGCAGTCCGACGGCGTCGAGGGTGTCGGCCAGCACGTCCAGGAGGGGCAGCCCCTTCCCGCCTCCGACACCGGGGTGCACGGCCTGCGCGCACCCGTGCAGTCGCCGCAGCGCGTCGACCCGCACCTCTGGCTCCCCCGCGCGGGCGCGCTCGCCCAAGGCCGCGAAGGCGCCGCGTACGGCTGCCTCGACGACCGGCCCCGCCGGGAGACGGGCCAGCTGACACGCCGCTGTCTCCCACACCTTGCGAGGGCTCGCCGGGGCCACCACGGCGCCGACGAGTGCGCTGATCGCGTCGCTCGCGTCGGGCACCAGCCAGGCCGGGAGCGCCTGGCACGCGGCGACGACGGTGTCCTCGTCGCCCTCCTCGACGAGCCGCACGAGGAAGTCCCTACCGGGCTTCCGCCGGGGGTCGGACACGGGGTGCACGCGCGCGTGCACGACCGCCTCGCGGACGGCGGCCTCGTGCACGAACCGCTGGACACGCCCCGCCACCCCGGGCCTGTCGATCCCGGCGAGGAGCGCAGGGGCCAGCACGGCCCGTACATCAGGATGTTGACGCGGTGCGTCCCAGGCGGCGAGGAGTGCCTCGAAGGCGTCGTCGCCCGGGAGGTCGGCCAGGGCGCGGGCGGCTTCCTTGCGCGTGCCCACCGGTGCGTCGGGCGCGGACGCCACCGGTGCCAGGAGGGGCACGGCGTCGCCGTCGGGCAGTCGTTCCAGCAGTCGGCGGATCGCCGCCATCGCGGCACGACCACGGACGCCGCCGGTGCCCGCGTGCCTCAGCAGCAGGTCGCGTACAGCCGCTCGGCGCGGTACGGCCCCCGATATCCCGTCCTGCCGCGCCGCGGCCTCACCGAGGGCTGTGAGGGCCGCCGCTGCCACGGGCTGCGGTGCCTCCCGGGCCAGCTCCTCGAGTCGTACCAGGTCTCTCACGAGCTGTGCCGCGTCGGTACGGGTGTGCAGCGAGGCCGCCTCGTCCACGGCCACGCGCGCGTGGTGTTCACCCCATGCGGCCCGCTGACGCGGGAGCCACCGGCCGGTCACCCCTGGGCGGACCTTCGGTGTCCACGGGGTGGCTCGGGTGCGCAGGCGGCCTGGGAAAGTGTCGCGGGCGGCGTCGAGGAGGGGATCGAGCAGGTCGGTCCGCCTGGTGGTGACGGTCCGCAGGACGACGGGCACCGTGGCGAAGGTCGGGTCCAGTGCGATCAGTTCGGCGCAGCGCTGTTCACGCAGCCTCGCCGGCCGCACCCAGGCCGCAGCGGCACGGGTCGCGAGGCGCGGGTCGTCGTGCTCGACGGCGACGCGTCGCGCCTCGGCATCGAGGTCCGGCAGCGCGGTCAGATGGGGGCCGAGGAGCTCCGCGAGTGCCGTGGTCACCTCTGGTCGGCGCAGTGCCGCCGCGGACGTCGCCTCCCAGATGGCACGAGCCGTCGCCTCCTCTACGTTCAGGGCGGTCGGCGTTGGCGTGTACCGCGGGGCGGTGACGAGTTCGCCGAGCAGTCCGACGGCGTACGCCGCGCGTTGCCGGTCGCCGGTCGCGGCGGCCCGCTCGACGACGCGGCGTAGGAGCAGTTCGGTGGCGCCGAGCGTGCCGGTCGTCGAGTCGCGTGACTGGAGCGCGTTGAGGACGGCGTCACGCAGCACGCTCTCGGGCAGCGCGGCGAGGAGGTGGGGTGCCGTGCCGGCGAGTTGTTGGAGTGTCGCCCCGCGCACTTCGTCCCGGTCGTGCCACGCCCGCTCGCAGTCGGCGGCGATCCGGGCGAACCCGTCCGGGTCGCCTTCGAGTTCGGCGCAGGCCAGGAGGGCGGGCCAGGCCAAGGCGCGCAGGTGCACGCGGTGCTCGTCGGCGAGCCGCCTCAGCAGAGGTTCGCCCTCGGCGAGGGGAAGCGCCGAGGCCAGTCGAGCCGTGGACCACGGACTGCCTCGGTTCGCCTCCAGCCAGGGAAGGATCAGGGCCGCCCGGTCGGACGGTTCGAGTGCGGTCAGGACGGAGACCGGTGCCCCGCGCAGCCGCCCGCCACCGGTCGTGTTCTTCTCGACGACGCGTCGCCGGTCGGCGGGCGGGAGGAGGCTCAGCAGCCCGTCAGGGGTCACTTCGTGGCGGCCGGGACCGCGCACCCGGCTCCCCGCGGCGGAGCAGTGGCGTGCGAGGTCCACGAGGTCCGGCTCCGGCAGGCCGCGCAGCACCCGCCGCAGTGACGGCGGCAACGGTCCGGCGGGGACCCGGCGTTCTCGGGGGTGACCGTCGGGGTCGGGGTGAGGAGTGCGCAGGATGGCCAGTGCTTCGGCGGGTCGGTGGAGCGCCGCGAGAACTCCGTGTGGGGTGAGCAGGCCGGGGGCCCGTTCCAGCAGGACGAGTGCCGCATCGGGATCGCGGCGTGCGGCGACCGACGCCACGGCGCGGTTCCGGCGGACGAATCCGTACGCATCCGGTCGCGGGCACGTTTCGTGTGCGGCTGCGAGGTGTGCGGCCAGCGCGTGCGGTGCCGAGCGGGCCAGGGAGTTGAGGGTGCCGGGCGTCGGCTCGACGCGCGGCAGCCAGGCGGTCACGGTGTCGGCTGGGCATGCGGGCAGGAGCGCGGCCGCTTCCCGGGCACCGTGGCGTTCGTGGACGAGGGGCAGCAGTCTGGCGGCGAGCGCGTGGCGGCGGCTCAGTCTGAGGAGTCGGTAGGTGTCGCGGCGCGTCGCCCTGATGTCGCTCAGCGCCAGGCGCTCCAGCGCCTGCTCGGGGACGGGCAACCGGATGGCGGCCGAGCGTGCGCGGTGGCCGAGCACCGGGTCGTCGAGGACCGCTGTCACCCGTCGCAGGTCGCGCCGCGCGACCGCGAGGAACAAGGCGGTGTGCCGGTCGTCCGAGTCACCCGTGTCGAGGGCGTGGTGCAGGGTTGTGTAGGCGTTCGGGGTGAGGGTGCGGGCGTAGTGCGCCAGGGCGCTCATGCGTGCCGGGTACGGCAGGCGATCGAAGCGAGCCCTCAGCCAGGCGGGCGTCAGGGGCGCCGGCGAGTTCTGGGGCTGTCGGGACGGCGTCGGGGACGCCTCGTGTCGGGCCATCAGCGCTCACCGTGGAGTCGCTGGGCCTCCTTTCCATACGTCATGGGGGCCATGGTGGTGTGCGGTCGCCCCTGGACGCAAAGCAATTTCCCGGATCGGAGCGGTGGAGTGCGGCGCCATGCCGCCCGCGGGCCGTACGGGCTGGGCCCGCGGACGGTGGCGTGGTCGACTCGGGCACGCTGAGCGGTGGTCCCGCCGGGACGGCGGCGCCTCAGCGGCCGAGTTCCTTGCGGCTCATCCGCCGCAGCCTGCGCCTCTGCGAGGGGTCCAGGGTGAGATAGGCGGCCACAGGAACTCCCAGGACTATCAGGAGCGCGGCCCACCAGGGCAACCAGATCAACAGTAGGAGCCCGACCGCCACTCCCCCTGCGGCGATCTTCGCGTTCTTCGACATGTGCGTCGCCTCCTTCGCGGCCATTGCCGCTCTCTGTTCTGAAAACGGGCCCGCACTTCCCACAGTTCCGAACCGCGACCCTGAGACGCCCCTGATACACACCCCTCACATGTCCCTGAGTGAGCTCCAGCCTACCGACAGAAGTGACCTACACCACAATCAGATCGATCGAGGTGGGCCGCCTGAATGCTGTATCCTCGGCGACTTCGACCCGAGTAGTCAAATTTGAGGAGCGGGCTCATCACCACGGAGTGGGTTCCCGAGGCAACACCGTCCGAGATCTCCGAACTGGTCCGTTGCTGCGCCGTGTTCGTGCCCGGCGATCCGGCCCGTACCGGCAGCGTCGCCTTCTGGTGCCCCGGCGGGGGCGCTCCCCCGCCACTCGCGACGGCATCCGTCGAGGAACTGGTCGTCGCCCTGCCCGGCGGCGACGGCGTCGAGGCGGTGCGTGTCCCCGCCCTGCTGCTGCCGGTGCGCGCGGCCCTGCCCGTCCTCACGCGCACGCGTGCCGACGCACACGGACACCGCGCCACCGCGTTCTGGGGCTCCGCCGCCGTACTGGCCCTGCACTTCGTGGCGCGCGGGCTGTTGCTGCCGGGGCTGTCGGCGAGTGACCATGACGCCTGGCGCGTGGGCCCGCTGGGCACGGACGACATCGAGCGCGTCCGCGAGCTCGCCGCCGCGATGCCGCCCGAGGCGCACGCCGTGCCCGTGGACGACACCGTGCCGCTGCGGCTGCCCGACCCGGAACTCTTGGTGCGGGCCTTCCTCGACGCGGTGGCCGACGTCCTGCCGCGCTCCCCCGCCGCGTCCCTCGTGACGGGCGGGCCGGCCTACGCCGCGCAGGAACCGCAGCACCTGCCCGAGCAGCGCGCCTGGGCCGCCGATGTCGCCGCGGGCCATGACGCGGGCGTACGGATCTCCCTCAGGGTCGAGGTGACCGGTGTCGGCCTGGGCGGTGCGGAGGTGGCTGGTACGGGCCTGACCCATACTGATGCGCCTGGCGCGGGCCTGGCCGGGACCAAGGTGGCGGGTACCGACCCGTCCGACTCCAAGGCGACCGGCCTCGACACCGCCGAGCCCGACGACACCGCTGTCACGTTCCGGGCCGTACTCCAGGTGCACAGCCTGAACGACCCCGCGCTCGTCGCGGACGCCTCCGAGGTGTGGACCGACTCCGGCGCGACGAGCGCGGCGTTCGGCCCGGGCGCGCGGATGGACGCTCTGCGTGCCCTGCGCCGCGCGGCCCGGGCCTGGCCTGCGCTCACCCCTCTGCTCTCGGCGACCGTGCCGGACGCCGTCGACCTCGCCGACGAGGAGGTCACCGAGCTCCTCGGAGAGGGCACCCGAGCGCTTGCCGGTGCCGGAGTGGACGTGCACTGGCCCA
Source organism: Streptomyces sp. NPDC043427 (assembly GCF_056436655.1). NCBI lineage: Bacteria > Bacillati > Actinomycetota > Actinomycetes > Kitasatosporales > Streptomycetaceae > Streptomyces > Streptomyces sp. NPDC043427. The sequence goes on from NZ_JBWKCC010000018.1 coordinate 62,763, forward strand.
GGGGCCTCACCCGTGAACTGACCGCCCGGGCGGTGGTCGGTCCGCCGGACGACGGGGCGGGGCCGGAGAAGGTCACCTCGGACATGCCGTCGTTCCTGTCCGCGGACGCCCTGCTGGCCTTCGACTGGTGGTTCGCACTGGGCGACCAGCGACTTACGCGCGAGGAGCTGGACCGCCTCGCCGAGGCCAACCGCCCGGTCGTACGGCTGCGTGACCAGTGGGTCCTGATCGATCCTCGGGAAGTGCGTCGCGCTCACGCTCATGCTCAGCAGGATCGCAAGGTCACGCCAGTCGACGCGCTCAGTGCCGCTCTCACAGGCTCCGCCGAGGTGGACGGCCGCCGGGTCGACGTACAGGCGACGGGCTGGCTGGCGGCCCTGCGCGAGCGGATCGCGAATCCTGAGGCGCAGGAGCCGGTCGGTCCGCCCGCTGCGCTCGCCGCCACGCTGCGGGACTACCAGCGGCGGGGCCTGAGCTGGCTGGCCGGAATGACGTCCCTGGGGCTGGGCTGCTGCCTCGCCGACGACATGGGACTCGGGAAGACGATCACACTGATCGCCCTGCATCTGCACCGCCAGACCGATCCGTCGACCGCCGGCCCGACCCTCGTCGTCTGTCCGACGTCACTGATGGGCAACTGGAAGCGCGAGATCGAGAGGTTCGCACCAGGAACGCCCGTGCGCCGCTTCCACGGACAGCGACGGGACCTGGCGGCGGTGGCCGACGGGGAGTTCGTACTCACCACGTACGGCACGATGCGCCTGGACGCTCGGCGGCTCGCCGAGGTGCCGTGGGGGCTGGTCGTGGCGGACGAGGCCCAGCATGTGAAGAACCCGTACTCGTCCACCGCGCGGGAGCTGCGTTCCATCGGCGCACGCGCCCGCGTGGCGCTGACCGGCACGCCGGTGGAGAACAACCTCTCGGAGCTGTGGGCGATCCTCGACTGGACGACTCCGGGCCTGCTGGGCCGGCTAGGCGCCTTCCGGACGCGGTACGCGCAGGCCGTCGAGGGCGGCCACGACCCGGCCGCCGCCGAGCGGCTCGCCAGACTCGTAGGGCCGTTCCTGCTCCGCCGCCGCAAGTCGGATCCGGGGATCGCCCCGGAACTGCCGCCCAAGACCGAGACCGATCACCCGGTCTCGCTCACCAGGGAACAGACGGGCCTGTACGAGGCCCTGGTGCGCGAGACGCTCGCGGAGATCTCGGCCGCCGACGACATGGCGCGCCGCGGGCTGATCGTGAAGCTGCTGACGGGTCTGAAGCAGATCTGCAACCACCCGGCGCAGTTCCTCAAGGAGGAGCGGCCGAGGGTTCCCGGGCGCTCGGGAAAGCTGGAGTTGCTGGACGAGCTGCTCGACACGATCCTCTCCGAGGGGGCGGGTGTTCTGGTCTTCACGCAGTACGTGCGCATGGCACGCCTCATCGAACGGCATCTCGCGGCCCGTGGTGTGCCCTCGCAGTTCCTGCACGGAGGGACGCCGGTCGCCGGGCGTGAGGAGTTGGTGAGGCGCTTCCAGGACGGCGAGGTGCCGGTGTTCCTGTTGTCGTTGAAGGCCGCCGGAACAGGGCTGAACCTCACCCGGGCCGAGCACGTCGTGCACTACGACCGCTGGTGGAACCCGGCGGTCGAGGCGCAGGCCACCGACCGCGCGTACCGCATCGGCCAGACCCGGCCCGTGCAGGTGCACCGGCTGATCGCCGAGGGCACGATCGAGGACCGCATCGCGGACATGCTGAGCCGAAAACAGCGGCTGGCCGACGCGGTGCTGGGCTCGGGTGAGGCCGCGCTGACCGAACTGACGGACACGGAACTCGCCGATCTGGTCGAGCTGCGAGGGGGGAACCGATGAACGGGTACGGCAGTGGGACGGAGCGGACGTTCGCCGCGTTGCCGCCCGCGCGCGGGCAGGGCTTCGCCCAGACGTGGTGGGGCCGGGCCTGGCTGAAGGCGCTGGAGGAGGGGGCGCTGGACGGGCAGCAGGTGAAGACCGGCCGCGGTCTCGCCCGCGCGGGCGCCGTGGGCGCGGTGTCGGTGCGGCCGGGACGGATCACGGCCGTCGTACAGGACCGTGACCGCTCCACGCACCGCGCCGACGTCCTGTTGGACGAGTTGTCCGACGAGCAGTGGGACCGATTCCTGGACATGGCCGTGCAGCGGTCCGGACACGTGGCGGCGCTCCTGGACCGTGAGATGCCGCCTCACCTGGTCGAGGACGCTGCGAACGCGGGCATCGACCTGCTGCCCGGCATGGGTGATCTGGAACCGGAGTGCGCCTGCGGCGCCTGGGACCATTGCGGGCACACGGCGGCGCTCTGCTATCAGGTGGCGCGCCTGCTCGACCAGGACCCGTTCATTCTGCTGCTGATGCGGGGCCGCGGTGAACGGGCGGTCCTGGACGACCTCCAGGGCCGTGGGGGCCCGGCGCTTCCCGAGGCGCGGGTAGGGGCGGATGGGGTGGACGCGGACGAGGCGTACGCGACCGGTGAGATCCTGCCGCCACTGCCCGGCCTGCCCGCGCTGCCCGACGAACCCGGCGTGCCACAGTCGCTGGACACGGAGGCGCGGCCCGCGCCTGGGGTCGATCCGGCCGCGCTGGAGTTCCTGGCGGCCCGGACCGCCGCGGAGGCACATCGCCTGCTCGCCGAGGCGCTCCGGGCGCAACAGCCTCCGTTCGAGCCCGAGCTGACGGCCGCCCAGGACGCCGTCCGCCTCGCCGCGGGCGCCCCCGAGGGGGCCGTGGCGGACCGGCTGGCCGAGGGGTCGGGGCGCGGCCAGGAGGAGTTGACCGCGGCCGTACGGGCCTGGCGGCACGGGGGCGCGGTCGCGCTGTCGGTTCTCGAGGAGGAGTGGCCGGTCCAGGGGGAGACACTGGCACGCGCGCGTGCCGCCCTGGACGGGGCCTGGGAGCAGGACGAACAGCCGCCGCTGCGGGCACGGGGCAACCGGTGGACGGTCGTCGGTGCGCCCCAGCAGCTGCGCCTCGGCAGGGACGGCCGCTGGTGGCCGTACCGCAAGGAGCGGGGGCGCTGGTTGCCCGCGGGAGGGCCTGCCATGGATCCGGCGGCGGCGCTGGCCTCGCTGGAGACCGGTCGTGAGGACGAGGGGCTCTGACAGAGACGGAAGTGGAGGATGCTCCTCGGCGAAACGGCTCCGCATCCGCTACGAACGACGCCCCGCCTCGTCGACACCGTCGAGCACCGCCTCGTCCGGCAGCGGCTGCGGGGCGCCCGCGGTGATCTGGGCGTCGTAGGTGTGCACCGCGGCCTCCTGGAGCTGGTGTCGGGCGACGGCACCGGACGTCTGCGGCGACTCCGAAGCACCCCACCACGTCCAGCAACCGGCGTCCGGGCCGGCCTCGCGCAGCGCGCTCAGCAACCGCTCCGTCGACTCGGCGGCCCGGGCAACGGCCGTTCCATTTCCACAGCCGACCCGGCCCGCACGGCGGGCACGGCGGGCACGGCGGGCACGGCGGGCACGCGCGCGCGTGCCCTCAACGACGCGGTGCCCTCATTTTGAAACGATCAGTCAGGCAGGAGGTCGTCCAACGACGGCAACAGTGACTCAAGATCGCTCGGCACCCCACTCGGCAGTTCGGTGGGGAACTGCGACGGCAGGGAGGGGATCCGGCTCGGCAGCCTGCTGGGCAACTCGCTGGGGATGCTGAACGAAGGGTCGGCCGAGCCGCTGGGGCTCGTGCTGCTCTCCCCGGACGGTTTGCCGTCCGGGGAGTCGCCGCCGGAGACCATCAGCACCACGGCGGCGACGGCTGCGACGGCCACGAGGACCGCGAGCAGGATGAAGAGGGGGTTCGGGCGCCTTCGCGGACCACCACCGGGGTTGTAGCCCGGGGTGGGCGGTCCGAAGCCGCCCGGAGGCGGCATGTCATGCGGCGGTCCGGGCGGCTGGGGCGGTACGGGCGGCATGGCCATACCGCCCAGAGTCGCCTCGAATCGGTCACGGGGCGACCCCCGCGCGGGAGTTGATACGGACTCATGCCATGGATCGCATGATTCCGGAGCATTCCACGCGGGGATCTATCACCGCCGTCCACGCGCGCAGCAGGCCAGGCGCGTGTGCGTTCAGCCGCGCACACCCAGGAGGTGGTCCATGGCCAGCTGGTCGAGCTGCTCAAACGCCATCCCGCGCGCGGCGGCCGCCTCCACGTCGAACTCCTCGAAGGCCGTGCGGTCGGCGAGCAGCGCCTGCAGGCCGTCCGCAGCGGTGGCCTGCGCCAGCTCGTCCAAGCGGGAGGCACGCAGGGCCTCCTGGACCTCCGGGTCGGCGCGGAAGGCCGCCGCCCGCTCCTTCAGGATGAGGTAGTTGCGCATGCAGCCCGCGGCCGACGCCCACACACCGTCGAGGTCCTCGGTCCGCGGCGGCTTGAAGTCGAAGTGGCGCGGGCCGTCGTACCCGGCGCTCTCCAGCAGGTCGACCAGCCAGAACGCCGAGCGCAGATCGCCGGCGCCGAAGCGCAGGTCCTGGTCGTACTTGATGCCGGACTGGCCGTTGAGGTCGATGTGGAAGAGCTTGCCCGACCACAGGGCCTGCGCGATGCCGTGGGGGAAGTTGAGCCCGGCCATCTGCTCGTGGCCCACCTCGGGGTTGACGCCGTAGAGCTCGGGGCGCTCCAGGCGCTCGATGAACGCGAGCGCGTGGCCGACGGTGGGCAGGAGGATGTCGCCGCGCGGCTCGTTCGGCTTCGGCTCGATGGCGAAGCGCAGGTCGTAGCCCTGGGAGGTGACGTACTCGCCGAGGAGGTCGAAGGCCTCCTTCATGCGGTCGAGCGCGACGCGCACGTCCTTGGCGGCGCCGGACTCGGCGCCCTCGCGGCCGCCCCAGGCGACGTACGTCTTCGCGCCCAGTTCCACCGCCAGGTCGATGTTGCGGATCGTCTTGCGCAGGGCGTAGCGGCGCACGTCGCGGTCGTTTGCGGTGAACGCGCCGTCCTTGAACACGGGATGCGTGAACAGGTTGGTGGTGGCCATCGGGACGGTCATGCCGGTCGTGTCGAGGGCCTGACGGAAGCGCTTGATGTGCGATTCGCGCTCGGCGTCCGAGGAGCCGAAGGGAATCAGGTCGTCGTCGTGGAAGGTCACACCGTACGCGCCGAGTTCGGCCAGGCGCTGCACCGTCTCGACGGGGTCGAGGGCGCGGCGGGTGGCGTCGCCGAACGGGTCCCTTCCCTGCCAGCCGACGGTCCACAGGCCGAAGGTGAACCTGTCCTCGGGGGTGGGCTGGTAGCTCATGCCGCGGCTCCTTGCTGCTGACTATTTCGTCATGGCCGTTTACAAATTAGTATGCCGACGCAGCTCTGGGAAGGGACAAGATGTCCCCGAGGGGTGGGTTCCGTGTCGTCGCGACCCGGGACGGGCGAAGAACAAGCAGGTCAGAGCCTGCGGAGCCGCGGAAAAAGGGAGAGCCCGATGTCAGCAGCCGAGGGTCCGCTCGTCGTCGGCGTGGACTCGTCCACCCAGTCCACCAAGGTGCTCGTCGTCGACGCGGCCACCGGACAGGTCGTCGCGAGCGGTCAGGCACCGCACACCGTGTCCTCCGGGGCCGGCCGGGAGAGCGACCCGCGCCAGTGGTGGGACGCCCTGTGCGAGGCGCTGCGCCAGTGCGGTGACGCGGCGCACGAGGCCGCCGCGGTGTCGATCGGCGGGCAGCAGCACGGTCTCGTCACCCTCGACGAGCGGGGTGAGCCCGTGCGTCCGGCGCTGCTGTGGAACGACGTGCGTTCGGCGCCGCAGGCACGCCGGCTGATCGAGGAGCTGGGCGGCCCGAAGGCCTGGGCCGACCGCACGGGAAGCGTGCCCGGCGCGTCCTTCACCGTCACGAAGTGGGCCTGGCTGGCCGAGCACGAGCCGGAGGCGGTCCGCGCGACCAGGGCGGTACGTCTCCCCCACGACTACCTGACCGAGCGCCTCACCGGTCAGGGCACGACCGACCGCGGCGATGCCTCCGGCACGGGCTGGTGGGCGTCCGGGACGGAGTCGTACGACGCGGAGACCCTCGCCCATGTGGGGCTCGATCCGGCGCTGCTGCCCCGGGTGGTGCGGCCCGGCGAGGTGGCGGGCACCGTCCGCGACAGCCACGACCTGCCGTTCGCCAAGGGCACCCTGGTGGCCCCCGGCACCGGCGACAACGCGGCGGCCGCGCTGGGCCTGGGACTGCGTCCCGGTACGCCAGTGCTGAGCCTGGGCACCTCGGGCACGGTGTACGCCGTGTCGACGCGGCGCCCCGCCGACCCGACCGGCACGGTGGCGGGCTTCGCGGACGCCCACGGCGACTGGCTGCCGCTGGCCTGCACCCTGAACTGCACGCTCGCCGTGGACCGCGTCGCCACTCTGCTGGGCCTGGACCGCGAGGCCGTGGAGCCGACCACCGACGTCACCCTGTTGCCGTACCTCGACGGCGAACGCACCCCGAACCTGCCGAGCGCCTCGGGACTCCTGCACGGCTTGCGCCACGACACCACCGCGGGCCAGCTCCTGCAGGCCGCCTATGACGGCGCCGTCCACTCGCTGCTCGGTGCGCTCGACCTGGTCCTCGACGAGGACGCGGACCGTTCGGCCCCGCTGCTTCTGATCGGCGGCGGCGCCCGCGGAACGGCCTGGCAGCAGACCGTACGGCGGCTGTCCGGGCGCCCCGTCCAGGTCCCGGAGGCCAAGGAGCTGGTCGCGCTCGGCGCCGCGGCCCAGGCCGCCGGCCTGCTGACCGGCGAGGACCCGGCCGCCGTCGCCCGGCGCTGGAACACCGCCCAGGGACCGGTCCTGGGCCCCGTGGAGCGGGACGAGGCGACGCTGGCCAGGATCGCCGGGGTACTCTCCGACGCGGCCCCGCTGCTGGAGCGGAGCACGGACGCCCACTGAGGACTCGACAGGCATGACCGCACCGCTGCACGAGAACAACTCGGCCGGTCCCGGACGCGCCCTGCCCGACACCCAGCAGGGCATGCGCCGCCGCAACCTGGCCCGGGTGATGCACGCCGTCAGCGCCGAGGGGTCGCTCTCCCGTGCCGCGGTCGCCTCCCGCATCGGGCTGACCCGGGCGGCGGTCTCCACCCTCGTCGACGAGCTCATACGCTCCGGCCTCCTGGAGGAGCTGGGTCCCGAGCGGCCCGGCAGGGTGGGTCGCCCGGGACCGGCACGGCCCGGAAGAGTGGGCCGCCCGGGATCGGCCCTGACGGTCAGCGGGCACGGCCCCGCCGGGATCGGCGCCGAGATCGGCGTCGACCACCTCGCGGTCTGCGCGGTCGACCTGCGCGGAAAGGTGCGGGCGCGCGCCGTGCGGCACGGCACGAACCGCGGCCGCACCCCGGAACCCGTGATCGGGGAGCTCACCGACCTGGTGCGCCAGGTCGTCACCGAGGCGGACCGGGAGGGCCTGTGGCCGGCCGGGCTGGCCGTGGCCGTGCCGGGTCTGGTGGCGCGCGACGCCCGGACCGTCGTACGCGCCCCGAACCTCGACTGGCACGACACCGATATCGGTGCCCTGCTGCCCGTGGAGTTTCCGCTGACGGTGGACAACGAGGCCAACTTCGGCGGGCTCGCCGAACTCTGGCTCGGCGAGGACACCCCTCAAGACTTTCTGCACGTGTCGGCCGAGATCGGTATCGGTGCGGCGGTGGTCGTGGACGGTGGGCTGCTGCGCGGAACCCGGGGGTTCGCGGGCGAGTTGGGCCATGTGCCGGTGCGGCCCGACGGGCCGGAGTGCGCGTGCGGCGGGCGCGGCTGCCTGGAGCAGTACGCCGGTGAGGAGGCGGTGCTGCGCGCCGCCGGTCTGGAGCTGGGCGAGGACCGCGTCGGGCTGCTGGCGGGGCGTGCCACCGACGGCGACGAGGACGTACGGCGTGCTCTGCACGAGGCCGGGACGGCGCTCGGCATCGCACTGACCGGGGCGGTGAACCTGCTGGACCCCGAGAGCGTCGTGCTCGGCGGTGCGCTGGCCGGACTCGCGCCCTGGCTGCTGCCGGCCCTGCGCGACGAGCTGGCGCGGCGCACGGCGGGGCCGGCCTGTCCGGTGTCGGTGTCGCGACTGGGCCCCGAGGGGCCACTGCTGGGGGCCGCGCACTCGGTCGTGCGGGCCGTGCTGGACGATCCGGCGGCGGTCGCGGAGCGGGCCTGATCAGCCGTCAAAAAGCGGCGAGGAAACCGGAATCACCCATTCGAGTGGGCGAGTTGTCCACAAGCCGGTGGCTGTCCACGTAAACGCGCCGCTCCCGTCTGCATGATCGGGGAGCGCCGTACCGTGATGCACACGAGACGCGCCTGCTGTGCGCAGAACGGAGCCCCATGTGATGAGTGACCCCAGCATTTCGACCGTCCGGTCCCGGATATCCCGGTTCCCGTCTCCGTGCGTGACCTCCACCCTTGCCTCCCCCCAGCACCGAAGGGACCCTCCATGGAACGAGCCAGGCCGCTTCCCAGCAGGCGACGGCTCCTGAAGGGCGCGGCCCTCGCCGCCGTGCCGTACGCGTTGCTCAGTGGCACCCGGGCCGGCGCGCAGACGGCGGTCGACTACCCCCTCGCCGAGTGGCAGCCGGCGACCCTCTCGAATTACACCCCGGCGGAGCGTCCCGCGGACTACACCGTCGACCGCGTCGCATCCACGTCACGCAGACCACCTACTCCGAGGCCCTGTCCATCTTCCAGGACCCCGACAAGAGGGTGTCCGCGCACTATGTGATGCGGTCCGTCGACGGGTACGTGGCGCAGTGCGTGCGGGAGACCGACGTCGCCTGGCACGCGGGCAACTGGGACCACAACACGCGCAGCATCGGCATCGAGCACGAGGGATGGGTGGATCAGCCCGCCTGCTTCACCGACGCCCTGTACGAGCAGTCGGCGAGACTCACAGCCTGGGTCTGCGACAGATACGGCATCCCCAAGGACCGGGAGCACATCATCGGGCACTATGAGGTGCCTGGTAGCGACCACACCGACCCCGGGCCGCTCTGGGACTGGGTGCGCTATCTGAGGATGGTCAACTTCGCCTGACCGTGCCCGGGATGGGGGAGGCCGGCCGAAACGGTTGTCGGCGCGGGCACCCGGCGTAACGATGTCCCCAGCCGCATCGCCGTGAGGGAGGCCGAGTTGTCCGATCCCTGGGTGGCCCTGGAGCCCGGGGCCGACCCCGCCGAACGTACGCGGGTCCTCCGTGGCGCGCACGAGACGTTCACCGAGGCGGGCACCGTGCCGCGGCCGGTGCGTTCGGTGGTGGCCGCCTCGTGGCGGCGTTCCGCGCGGGCCGGCGTTGGGCCGGACGGTACCGCGAGCGTGGAGATCGCGGACGGTGACCTCGACGCCGTGCGCGCCGAGCATCCGTTGGCGCGGGTGATGCCGCTGTTCCGGGAGCTCATGGGTACGTTCGCCGCCGACGGCGCACATCTGCTCGCGGTGTGCGACGCACACGGCCGACTGCTGTGGGTGGAGGGTCACCACGCGACACGGCGGCAGGCAGGGCGGATGAACTTCGTCCCGGGCGCGCGGTGGGCGGAGTCCGCGGTCGGGACGAACGCTCCCGGTACGGCGGTCGCCGTCGATCGCCCGGTGCAGGTGTTCACCGCCGAGCACTTCATCCGCCGGGTGCAGCCCTGGACGTGCGCGGCGGCGCCGGTGCACGATCCGCGGACCGGGCGGGTGCTCGGCGCTATCGACGTCACCGGCGGGGACGGTCTGGCGCATCCGCACAGCCTGGGCTTCGTCCAGGCCGTGGCGCGCGCCGCGGAGGCTCACCTCGCGCTGCTCGCCCCGGAGCCGCCCGCCGTTGACGCGCCCGAACTGACGGTGCTGGGCCGCGACGAGGCGCTGCTCCTCTTCGGCGGCCACAAGATCCGGCTCAGCCGCAGGCACAGCGAGATCGTGGTGCTGCTGTCCCGCCATCCGGAGGGGCTGACCGGCGACGAGCTGCTGTGCGCGTTGTACGAGGACGAGTCGGTGACGCCGGTGACCCTGCGCGCCGAACTGGCCCGGCTGCGCGGGGTCCTCGGCCCGGGACTGCTGGCCTCGCGGCCGTACCGGCTCACCGTGCCGGTCGAGTCGGACCTCACCGTCGTGGAGCGGCGTCTGGCGGCCGGGGCGGTGACGGCGGCCGCGGCGGCGTACGCGGGGCCCCTGCTGCCCGCCTCCCGGGCGCCTGCCGTGGCACGGATCCGTGGCCTCCTCGCCGATGGGCTGCGGGCCGCGCTCATAGCCCGCCGTGATCCCGACCTGTTGGCGGACTGGGCGCACGCGCCGTGGGGTGAGGACGACGTCGAGGTGTGGCGAGCGCTGGCGGCGGTACGGCCGACGGCGACGGTACGGTCCCGGCTGACCACCCTGGAGGCCGAGCTGGCGGCACCCTGACGGCGACGCAACCTGGTTGCAACGTCCGTGTCCCTAGCCTCGCCGCCGAGAGCTGCCCAACGGCGGGCAGCGCTGCTGAAGGAGGCAGACCCGCATGACCCGTTACGCGGCGCCCGGCACGGAGGGCGCGATCGTCTCCTACCAGGCGCGCTACGACCACTTCATAGGCGGCGAGTACGTTCCCCCGGCCCGCGGACAGTACTTCGAGAACCCGAGCCCGGTGAACGGGCAGCCCTTCACCGAGGTCGCGCGCGGTACGGCGGAGGACGTGGAAGCGGCGCTCGACGCGGCGCACGCGGCGGCACCGGGCTGGGGCCGCAAGTCCGCCTCCGAGCGCTCGGACGTCCTCCTCAGGATCGCCGACCGCATGGAGGCGAACCTGGAGGCGCTGGCGGTCGCCGAGAGCTGGGAGAACGGCAAGCCGGTCCGGGAGACGCTGGCTGCCGACATCCCGCTCGCCATCGACCACTTCCGCTACTTCGCGGGCGCGATCCGCGCACAGGAGGGATCACTGGGCGAGGTCGACGACGACACGGTGGCGTACCACTTCCACGAGCCGCTCGGTGTCGTCGCGCAGATCATCCCGTGGAACTTCCCCATCCTGATGGCGGCCTGGAAGCTCGCCCCGGCGATAGCGGCGGGCAACGCGGTCGTCCTCAAGCCCGCCGAGCAGACGCCGGTGTCCATCCACTACTGGATGAGCCTGGTCGCGGATCTGCTCCCGCCGGGCGTGGTGAACATCGTCAACGGCTTCGGCCCGGAGGCCGGAAAGCCGCTCGCGTCCAGTCCGCGAGTGGCGAAGGTCGCCTTCACGGGCGAGACGTCGACGGGGCGGCTGATCATGCAGTACGCCGCAGAGAACCTCAAGCCGGTCACGCTGGAGCTCGGCGGCAAGTCGCCGAACATCTTCTTCGACGACGTGTGGGAGAAGGACGACGACCTGCGCGACAAGGCCCTCGAGGGCTTCACCATGTTCGCGCTCAACCAGGGCGAGGTGTGTACGTGCCCGTCCCGCGGGCTGATCCAGCGCGGCAACTACGGCGACTTCCTCCAGGCGGCCGTGGCCCGCACCGAGCTGATCAAGCCCGGTCACCCCCTCGACACCGACACGATGATCGGCGCGCAGGCCTCCGGTGAGCAGCTGGCGAAGATCCTGTCGTACCTGGACATCGGCCGCGAGGAGGGCGCCAAGGTCCTCACCGGCGGTGAACGCCTCGAACAGGACGGTGAGTTGAAGGGCGGCTACTACGTTCAGCCGACCATCTTCGAGGGCGACAACCGCATGCGGATCTTCCAGGAGGAGATCTTCGGACCGGTGGTCTCCGTGACCTCCTTCGACGACTTCGACGACGCCGTCAAGATCGCCAACGACACGTCGTACGGCCTCGGCGCGGGTGTGTGGACCCGCGACATCAACACCGCCTACCGAGCGGGCCGCTCCATCCAGGCGGGCCGCGTGTGGACCAACTGCTACCACGCCTATCCGGCACATGCCGCCTTCGGCGGCTACAAGCAGTCGGGAATCGGCCGGGAGACACACAAGATGATGCTCGAGCACTACCAGCAGACGAAGAACCTTCTGGTGTCGTATTCGCCGAAGAAGCTGGGCTTCTTCTAGAGGCACGAAAAAAGGCGCCTGAGCTGGGCTTTTGCCCGCCAGGCGCTTCCTCTCGGCCCGCCCAGAGCAAGGACCGACTTACGCCATAACTCCTAGTTCCTGCCACCGATGTCCCGCTCCTGACCAGTGCTGCCGGACCAGTCACGGACCAAACCCCGACACTTCCGTGCCCGTGCCACGTTGTGCCATATGCAGCTGCGTCCACGTGGTTGCCGGCCTGGTTCCGGAACAGTCGGCCGTCCGGCGCCACGCCGAAGCGTTCCATGTGTGCGCGGAGCATGCGTACGAACTGCGGTGGGATGGGCACAGGCCGGGTCGCGGTAGCCGCGCGGCGCTTGAGGGAGTGCACCTCGTACCGAGCCGCCGTCCGTCCACTCTTTGCCTGCGGTGACGACGCCACCCGAAAGGTTGAGCATCCCCCATCCGGAGTCGGGCAGATGGCACTGTCCGAGCCGAAGATGGATGACCTCCGCAGGCCGCATTGCCGCGTAGTACATGCCGCCGAAGACCCTCCAGGACGGCACCGCATGAGCCCCGCACCCGACGAACGCGACCATATCCGCGCGGCCATGGACCGCATCCTGCAGGGAACCGCGCAGCACTCCACCGGCGCGCTGACCATCGTCGCCCTGGCCCAGGAAGCCGGCGTACCGCGCAACGCGCTCACCCAGCGCCACCTCGACCTCAAGAACGACTTTTACGCGCAAGTGAGGGCGAGCGGACAGACGCCGGACTCCGAGATCCGCGTGCGCCAGCAGATCGGCAGACTGAATGAGCTCCGCGCCAAGGACGCCACCGAACTCGCCCAGCTGCGGACGGACGTCGAACACCTCGTCCGCGTCGTCAACCAACTGACCACGCACAACCGACAGCTCCTCCACGCGCGGTCCCGGCCCAATCCTCCGGTCCGGGCCCTGCCCACACAGCCACACCCAGACCGGGGCCACTGAGCTGCTGGCATCCCGCGCGGTGGAGCACCGTCCAGCGCTACGAGAGTTGAGTCGCCCCGCGCCGCTACAAGGGGAATGACCCAGATACGCCAGAAACCCGCACGGGATGATCTTGGAGTCCGAAAGCCGCCGACGAACTCAACGCCTACAACCCGCACCTGGATGTCGACTTCACCCCGATCCGCGGCGACGGCCCGCCGACCGACGGATTCAGCCAGGCCGCGTGAGCCAGCCAAGGGCCGGATGCCTGAGCTGGCCGGGCGCGTGTCGGCGAGCACCTCACGGAGCCCTGGCACCGCGTCCGAAGGCTGATCGCGGGAACCGGGTTGAGGTCACAGCAATCGGTCGACCAGCCCGTCGATGTAGTCCGGGGTGAGCGGGCCCATGCCGAACAGGACGCGGATATACATCGGGGCCAGGATGTGGTCCAGCACGTCGAACGCGTCGGGTGCGTGCTCGCCACGGTCGCGGGCGCGATCGAGCATGGACTGCAGTTGGCGGGTGCGCTCGGCGCGGAGGTCGGCACCAGCCTGCAGGCCCTGCTGACCGCTGCTCGACAGGGCGACGGCCAGGTACAGCACCGCTGGACCGTCGGGTCCGGTGATCTCGCGGGCCACTTGGGCCGCGTAAGTGCGCAGGTCGCCAGCCAGGCTCCCGGTGTCGGGCATCGGCGACTGCGTGTTGAGGCGGGTGAGCGCCACGTCGGTGAGCAGGGTTTCCAGGTTGCCCCACCGGCGGTAGATGCTGCTGTCGGCTACGCCTGCGCGCGCTGCGACCTCGCCGACGGTGAAGTTGCCGTAGCCGCGCTCACTGATCAGTTCGGTGACGGCCTGGTGCACTTGCGCGCCGACGCGGGCGCTGCGCCCGCCGGGCCGCCGGGCTCGCTGTCGCTCGTTCATGCCCCCACCTTAACGCAGTCGTGACTTGCGTTTGCGAGACGACCCTCCTTATAGTCACCTAACGCAGTCACTGACTGCTTTAGAGCGCTCAGCTGTATCGCCACCCGCGTCGACCGCGACCGGGCGCAACTACCGATTGAGGGGGATCCCCATGGCTGCATCGCATGCGACCGCAGGCAGTCGATCGAACCCTGTGCTGCTCACGGTGACCTGCCTGGGCCAGTTCATGGTCCTGCTCGACAACACGATTGTTGGAGCGGCGCTGCCCGATATGCAGCACCGGCTGCACACTCAGCTGACCGGTCTGCAATGGATCGTCGACGCGTACGTACTGCTGGTCGCCATGCTGCTGCTGTCCGGCGGTGTCTTCGCCGACCGGTTCGGCCGCAAGCGGGTGTACCTGACCGGCGTGGCGGTGTTCACCGCCGCGTCGCTGCTGTGCAGCCTCGCGCCCTCGCTCGGCTGGCTTATCGCCGGCCGGGTGCTGCAGGGCATCGGGGCCGCGGCGCTGAGCCCTGCCTCGCTCGCCCTGCTCGTCGCCGCCTACCCCGCGCCGCAAGAACGAATCAAGGCGATCGGGATGTGGGCCGGATTCAGCGGAATCGGTCTGGCCGCAGGCCCCGTGGCCGGCGGCGTGCTGACGGATGCCTTCGGCTGGCCCGCCATCTTCCTGGTGAATCTGCCCATCGGCGTGGTCCTTCTGCTGGTCGGTCTGCGCAGCCTTGAAGAGACCCGCAATCCGAGCGCCCCCGCGATCGATGTCCCGGGGACGGTGCTGTCCGTTCTGGGGGTGGGGGTGCTGACCTACGGGCTGATCGAGGGTGGTGCCCGCGGCTGGACTTCGCCGGTGATCCTGGGCAGCTTCACCGCCGCGGTGATCCTCCTCGCCGCCTTCGTCGCCGTCGAAGCGCGTCGTTCCGCGCCGATGCTGCCGCTGCGGCTGTTCCGGCAGCGCCTGTTCGCCGTGTCCAACACCGCCATGATCGTGGTGGGGTTCGCGCTCATGGGTTCGTCGTTCTTCTTCTCCCAGTTCTTCGTGTACGTCCAGGGCAGCTCGATCCTGCGCGCCGGCCTGCAGACCCTGCCGGTATCCCTCGCCATGGTGATCGTCAGCCCGTACGCGGGCCGGCTCGCCGCCCGGTACGGCTTCCGAATCGTGGTTACCACCGGCCTGGTCCTGGCCGGCCTGGGACTGCTGGCGCTCGGCATGGTGCACGCCGACACCGGCTACGGGAACGTGTGGTGGCGGCTGGGAGTCGTCGGCACCGGCTTCGCCCTGACCATGTCCCCACTGACGGGAGCCGCCATCCAAGCAGTCAACCCGCAGGAAGGCGGCCTGGCATCAGGCATCAGCAGCACCACCCGGCAGATCGGCGCGGTGCTCGGCGTGGCGGTACTCGGAGCTGTCGTCCGCACCCGGCAATCCGGCGGCGCCTCCTTCGAGACCGGCCTCAACAGCGCCTTCGTCGCGGCTGGCGCCATCACCCTGGCCACCGCCGTGTTCACCGGCCTGTGGCTGGCGAGGGCCAAGCCGGCGGAAGGCTCGGTGGCGCCGCAACGCTCCACCGATCCAGATGCGGTCACCACCTCGAACGTGGCATCCGCGAACAGCGTTGACAACAACAACCGCCTCGGCTGGGAGGGGTCCCGCTGGAGGAGCCTCCAGCGGGACCCCTCCCAGCACACACCAGGATGACGCCCCAGGTCCCCCAGTGCCGTGACCGCATAGGTTCGCCGGGTTGTCGGTAGGGATGGGTGGCCCGGTGCGCTCTCGCCGCGGTAAGGGCACGAGGGCAGCGTCTCGTCGGCGTGCGGCGCAGATGCGGCTGGATCAGCTTTGATGCAGGCTAGGGCTATGCCCGCTTATGCGTCGATGTCCTATCGGTTTGACGGCTGTTCAGAGGGCGTCGAGTTGGCCCGATTTCTTGGAGGGCTGCATGGCCTTTGACCCTTCAGGGGAGTCGCCTGAACCCTCAGCGAGGCCACCAGAGCCACCAGAGGAGCCTCGTCAGAGCAAGCTGCGGGCTCATATCGGCTGGTGGCTCGGCACGGTGTCGGCCGCGGTCGGGATTCTGGCGTTTTTCTTGAGCCAGTGCGAGGGCAAGGGGCCCAGTGCGGGTACTCATTTGGTAAATGCGGAAAACGCCGTGGACGAACTGAACGCCGCTGATACCTGGACGGAGGAGCTACTTAACACGACGGCAACTGAGTTGACGGACGCCGGAGTGGCAATGCGGCGCATTGTCGGCAGTTGGCGGGCATTGGACCGCCCAGATGGGCGGGGGGAAGACATTGACAAGCTGCTTCAAGCAGGTACAGCCACCAGTAACGCGTACTAAGATTCGGCGGAGGGAATTGCCGCAGGGGCTCCTACGGAAGAGCAGGGCACCAAGCTCATAGAAGCGGCGCATAATCTCGCGGTCAAATCAACGACCTGGGTTTGAGGGCGTGCCAGTACTGGTTCGGGAAACCGGAAGACGTTCCCGTTTCACCCGCACCGGCTCCGCAATGACACGCCTACTGCGCTGGTGCAACGCCAACGCCCGCCACCGCGACGTCCTGACCGCCGAACGCAAGGAACGCGCCCGTATCCGAAGCGAGAAGGGCTTCCGCTGGGGCGGACGCCCCCTCAAAGCCGCAGCCTGAACAACCCGGCGAACCTATGCGGTCAGAGCACTAGAGAGGAACCGCCTCCACGATGCCGCCCGTTCCAGCTGACCCCACCGTGCTCCACCCGATGCCCGAGCACCCGCGCGTGGTTCTGCTCAAGCCACTGCTGGTTGGCTCCGTCGTTGCGCGTCCACTGGCTGACCCTCGCGCCGTCGGCGGTGGACGCGCCAGAGACGTCCAGCGCCTTGCCGCTGTTGCGATTGACCAGGACATACCAGGCATTGGTGTCCACCGTCGCCGCCTCGGCGGGCGCCGGATTCACCGCGGCGAGCATGCCGATCGCGAGGGTCGCCGCCACCACGGCGGCGACCCGGGACCATCAGCGATGTCTTCGTGGAGGGGCGGGCGAAGCCGCACCGTGGGTCTTCATCGATTCACCCTTTCGTCTGTGGCAGGCCATCCCATCAGGTGCGGGTCCAGCGTTGGTTGCTGCTGTTCGAGCAGGAGTAGAGCTGGATCAGGGTGCCGTTGGCGGTGCCGCCTGCGGCGGCGTCGAGGCAGAGGCCGGACTGGACGCCGACGATGGATCCGTCGGAGTTGAGGCGCCATTTCTGGTTGTCGCCGCCCCAGCAGCTGTAGATCTGGACTTTGGTGCCGGTGCCGGTGCCGGCGGCGTCCAGGCACTTGTTGCCGTAGACCCTGAGCTCGCCGGCGGCGGTGTACGTCCACTGCTGGTTGGTGCCGTTGTGGCAGTCCCACAGCTGGAGCTGGGTGCCGTCGGTGGTACTGCTGCCGGGCACGTCCAGGCAGCGGCCCGAACCGACCCCCTTGATCGTTCCGCCGTCCGAAGGGGGCGTGGAGGTGCCGCCGTTGAGTGCGTTGAGGACGGCGGTGTAGGCGGGCTTCTTGCTGCCGTTGCCGTTGAACAGCAGCGGTGTCTGCTCCGATCGCCAGGAGTCGGTGTCGCGCACACCCCAGACGGTGATGCCGAGGCAGCGCGGCACGGCCAGGCAGTCGTTGGTCACGTTGGCGTAGGTGTTGGCCGGGGCGCCCTGGATGTCGAGTTCGGTGATGGCCACGTCGACGCCGAGGGCGGCGAAGTTCTGCAGGGTGGTGCGGAAGTTGCTGTTGTAGGGGCTGCCGCTGTTGAAGTGCGACTGGAAGCCGACGCAGTCGATCGGTACGCCGCGCTGCTTGAAGTCTCGGACCATGGAGTACATGGCCTGGGTTTTGGCCCAGGTCCAGTCCTCGACGTTGTAGTCGTTGTAGCAGAGCTTGGCGGCCGGGTCGGCGGCGCGCGCGGTGCGGAAGGCGACCTCGATCCAGTCGTTGCCGGTGCGTTGCAGGTTGGAGTCGCGCCGGGCTCCCGAACCGCCGTCGGCGAAGGCCTCGTTCACGACGTCCCATTGGGCGATCTTGCCCTTGTAGTGGGCCATCACGCCGTTGATGTGGCCGATCATCGCCTGGCGCAGCGTGCTGCCGCTGAGGTTCTGCATCCAGCCGGGCTGCTGGGCGTACCAGGCCAGGGTGTGGCCGCGCACCTTCTTGCCGTTCTGCACCGCCCAGTTGTAGACGCGGTCACCGGCGGTGAAGTTGAACTGGCCCCGCTGCGGTTCGGTGGCGTCGATCTTCATCTCGTTCTCGGGCGTCACCATGTTGAACTCACGGCCCGCGATCGTCGTGTACGCCGAGTCGCCCAGCCTGCCCGAGGCGATGGCGGTGCCGAAGTAGCGGCCGCTCTGCGCCGCCGCGGCGCCGAGCGTGTTCTCGGCGGCGTGTGCGGTCGGCGGAGCGACCAGTGTGGCGACCGTACCGAGGACGCCGACGACCAGCGCCAACAGCAGGCCGCGGATCTTCCGGCGGATAACGGATCTGGGAAGGGCATACGAGCCCATGGCTGTGCCTCCAAGGTAGAAATCACGGAAGGACTGAAGCGCAGGGGAATGCGTCGTCCGCTCCCACTCGGCAGACGGACGGGGCGGGCCGGAACCCGGGCAGCACGGAATCACCGGACACCACGGTCATGGGACCAGGACGATCTCACCCGGCACGGACGGCACCCGGTCGGCCGTCGGGTGACGTACGGCGGGCGGCGGCGGTGTTTCGACACAGGCATGGGGGTACTCCATCGCGGCTCAGCCGGGGGACCGCCACGCGGCGTCGCGTACCTCTCCAACTGCGCGAAGAGCCAGGATGCGCTGCTGCGAACCTCACCGGAAAACGAAACGGGGTGGCGCAGGTACTTTGGTGCGCGGATCTGTCGTGCAGCTGGGCGTGGATCTGCCGTGCAGCACAGATTGCTCAGTGGTCGCCATGGTTCGATATCTCGAACCATGGCCGGTTCTCAGACAGGGATGATTGAGGCATTGACGATGGATCGTCAATACTCCTCGCAGAGAAAGTTTTCGTTCCTCGCCCGAAACTTCCGGAATCCCGGCGAGCCGGACGGCGAACCCCCGACGCCGCCGTCGGCGGATGCTGTAGGGCCGGGGCCGGGACGAGTGTGCGGACGCCGCTTGCTCGACTTCTCTCCTCGCGCGGACGCCTTGGACTGGCGAGCTGTATCGCGAACTCCGGAGTGTTTCCGGTCGACGCGACAGCTTGTCAAGCCCAAACGGGAGGTGCTGTTTGTGGACAGATCAGCGACAGACCTTGACCAGTGGGCCCCCGGTTCCTAGCTTGTGGCGTCAAAGCATTCGGAAATTCTTCGAAACGTTTCGTGATTGTCCCTGCCCTCGGCACGTCTTTCCGCGGTTCATCGAGGTCACCTCACCCCCGCCACCCAAAGGAGGCCCTCTGATGTGGTTTCGCCACCCGTCCCCGGTCCGTCCAAGACGCTTACTCGCCATCCTTGCGCCCTTGCTGCTCGTGGCTGCCTTCCTCGGTGCCCAGCCCGCCGGCGCGGCGACCGTAGACTCCAACGCCTCGTATGTGCTGGTCAACCGGAACAGCGGCAAGGCCCTGGACGTCTACAACATGGCGACCGGCGACGGCGCCCGCATCACCCAGTGGACCAGGAACGATCAGAACCAGCAGCAGTGGCAGTTCGTCGATTCCGGGGGCGGCTACTACCGCATCAAGTCCCGCCACTCGGGCAAGGTGCTGGACGTCCACAACTGGTCCACCGTGAACGGCGGCTCGATCGTCCAGTGGGCCGACATGAACGCCACCAACCAGCAGTGGCGGCTGGCCGACAGCCCGGACGGCTACGTGAGGTTCATCTCGCGCCACAGCAACAAGGCCCTCGAAGTACAAGGCGCCTCCACCGCCGACAACGCGAACATCGTCCAGTACGACGACTGGGGCGGCACCAACCAGCAGTGGCAGCTCGTCAAGGTCGGCGGCGACAACCCAGGCCCGTGCGATCTTCCGTCGACATACCGCTGGACATCAACCGGCGCGCTGGCGCAGCCCAAGGCTGGATGGGCCTCGCTCAAGGACTTCACCGTCGCCCCCTACAACGGCAAGCATCTCGTCTATGCGACGACGCACGGCGCGGGACCGGGAACGGGCTGGGGTTCGATGAACTTCGGCCTGTTCACCAACTGGCCGGAGATGACCTCGGCCAGCCAGAACACAATGTCGGCTTCCACCGTCGCGCCCACGCTCTTCTACTTCGCGCCGAAGAACATCTGGGTGCTCGCCTACCAGTGGGGCGGCGGGAGCGCTTTCTCCTACCGAACATCGAGCGACCCCACCAACCCCAATGGCTGGTCATCCCAGCAGGTGCTCTTCTCCGGAAGCATCACCGGCTCCGGAACAGGACCCATCGACCAGACGCTCATCGCTGACGGCACGAACATGTACCTGTTCTTCGCCGGTGACAACGGCAAGATCTACCGGGCCAGCATGCCGATCGGGAACTTCCCGAGCAGTTTCGGCTCGGCCTACACAACGATCATGAGCGATACGGCGGACAACCTGTTCGAAGCCCCGCAGGTCTACAAACTACAGGGCCAGAACCGCTACCTCATGATCGTCGAGGCGAGGGGCTCGCAGGGCCGCTACTTCCGCTCGTTCACGGCCACCAGTCTGAACGGCTCATGGACACCCCAGGCCGCGACCGAGAGCAACCCCTTCGCCGGCAAGGCCAACAGCGGCGCCACCTGGACCAACGACATCAGCCATGGCGAACTGATCCGCACCAGCGCCGATCAGACCTTCACCGTCGATCCCTGCAACCTGCAGTTCCTCTACCAGGGACGCAACCCCAACTCCGGCGGCGACTACGGCCAATGGCCCTACCGTCCGGGTCTGCTGACACTGCGGCGCTGAGGGCGTGACACGAGTCCGGCTCTGGTAGGGAGCCGGCGCGGCGGGCTCGGCGGAAGACCGAGCCCGCCCGGGTCACGCGACAAGTCAGCGCTCATACGGCGACGGAGCGTGGGGTATCCGGACGTTCCCGGGCCGACGGCTCCAACGAGCCAAACGTGGCCACGCTTTACGCAGGTCAGCAACGCGTGACGCCTGTACCACCAGCAGACGAAGAACCTGCTGGTGTCGTACTCGCCGAAGAAGCTGAGCTTTTTCTGGACACCGAAGAAAGGGCGCCTGACCTGGGCAGATGTCCGTCAGGCGCCCTTCGCCGCGCACAGCTGGGTGGCGTCCCGCTGTGTGGTGTAGGGGATCTCCGCGGTTGAGTGTGCGGGTTCTGCTCCCTTGGGTGCACCGTCTGCCGGTGACTGCTCCCTGCTCAACTGGCAGGCCACCGTGCAACTGTCCGGAGTGAACGGGCAGTTCGACCCCAGGGGGTGCACGGTGGCCTTGTCCCAGCATGACCTACTTCGCCTGCTTGAGTCACTACGTTCGGCGGATGGTCTTGAACTCGTCCGCGAGGTCGCCGAACGGCTGCTGCAGGAACTGATCCAGGCCGAGGCCACCACAAAGATCGGCGCCGAGCCGGTCGAGGGCGGCAGGGCCGGGGAAGACATGGACGACGTCGGCCCGCCGTTTGATCTCCCGGTTCAGCCGCTCCAGCGCGTTGGAGTTCCAGATCTTCTTCCAGTGGGCCGGTGGGAAGTCCGCGAACGCGGTGATATCCGTCGCGCCGTCCAGCAGCATGGTCTTGACCCGAGGGAAATGCCGTCCGATCATGTCGGCCATCACGCTCAGCCGGGTGCGGACGGCCTCGGCGGTCGTCTGCGCGAAGATCGTGCGGATGGTCGCGGCGACCATCTCCCCGGAACCCTTCTGCAGGTCACCGAGGCAGCCGGGGTGAACATCCAGGCCCTGCGCCATTACGAGCGGCGTGGCATGGGTGCCGCGCGATCTCGGGCTCGATCTGTTCGACACGCGCGCCATGGCACGCGGTGGGCGAGCCAGAGCTTCAGCAGCTTGGCATGGCGGTCACTGAAGCCGGACACATTCTGTGACTCGGCGCTCCCGACGGGCACCCGCTCAGGCGAGGGTGACCTCGACGGGCAGTTTCTTGATGCCGTTGACGAAGTTCGAGCGCACGCGGGGCACGTCGCCGGCCAGACGGATGCTTGCCAGGCGCGGGATGAGTTCCTCGAACATAATGCGGATCTCGGTGCGGGCGAGCAGGTTGCCCAGGCACAGGTGCGGGCCGCCCTTGCCGAAGGTGACGTGGTCGTTGTGCTGCCGGGCGACGTCGAAGTCGTACGGGTTGCCGAAGACCTCCTCGTCGCGGTTGCCGGAGGCGAACCACATGACGACCTTGTCGCCTTCCTTGACCCGCTTGCCGCCGAGTTCGACGTCCCGGGTCGCGGTGCGGCGGAAGTGGTAGACGGGTGAGGCCCAGCGCAGGAACTCCTCGACGGCCGTGGGGATCAGGGAGGGGTCCTCCTGGAGGCGGGCGAGCTGATCGGGGTGCTGGAGGAGGGCCAGCATCGAGTGGGTGATGGTGTGCCGGGTGGTCTCGTTGCCGGCCACGACCAGGAGCAGGAAGTAGTTGTCGAAGTCCTGGGCGGAGAGCGGGACTCCGTCTCGTGGGGTGGTGTTGACGAGTTTGGAGACGAGGTCGTTCCCGTCGCCACCGCGTCGCTGCCGGGCCAGTTCCCGCCCGTACTCGAAGACCTCCAGGGAGGCCGGCGAGCGGAACGGCAGGTCGCGGTACTTCTCGCTCTCCTCGCTGTTCAGCAGCACGTCGGCGTAGTCGGGGTCGGTGTTGCCGATGATCCGGTTGCCCCAGTCGATGAGCTGCTGGTTGTCCTCGGCCGGTACGTCGAGGAGTCGGGCGAGGACGTTGATGGGGAAGTCGGCGGAGACCTCCTCGACGAAATCGAAGCTGCCCTTGGTGAGGGCCGCGTCCAGGGTCTTGGCCGTCAGGCCTCGTAGGAAGTCGCCGTAGCTGTTGATGACGGCCGCCCCGAACTGCCTCTGGATCACGCTGCGCAGCGCGCGGTGGCGGACGCCGTCCAGCTCCAGGATGGAGGCCCGCTTCTTGATCTGGTCGTCGTCGACCTCTTCGAGGTTGACGAACCGGGTGGAGGTGAAGGTCTCGGCGTCGCGGTCGACACGGGCGATGTCGGCGTGCCGGGTCACGGCCCAGAACCCGGAGTTGGGGGCCTCCTCGGGCTGCCAGTGGACGGGGTCCTGGTGGCGCAGGGTGTGGAACATGCGCCAGGGCGTGGTGCCGTCCGCGAAGTGGTCGAGGTCGGCGAGGTTCACCTGTTCGATCGGGAGTGGCTCGGCGAGGGCGGCGCGCAGCTCGGCGCCCGTGGTGGGAGTCGTGGACGTGGTGGCGGGCGTGGCGGGGCTGGTCATGGGTGGGAACTCCTGGGCGGGCTCGAGCCTTGAGGAACTGGCTGGGCTGTCGAAGGGGGCGTCCGGCCTACAGGTGGTGGGCGTACTCGGTGAACTCCCAGTCGGTGACGTGTCGCCCGAAGCGCTCGACCTCGTCCCGCTTGTAGGTGAGGAAAGACGTGGTGAAGGCCTTGCCGAGCAGGTCGGTCAGGGCGGTGTCCGCCTCCAGCGCGTCGAGCGCGGCGGACAGGCTCATGGGCAGTACGGCCGACTTGCCGGTGTCGTAGCCATAGCCCTCCAGCGGGGCCGGCGGCTCCTCGCCCGCCCCGATGCCGAGCAAGGCCGCGGCGAGGGTTCCGGCGATCAGCAGGTAGGGGTTGGCGCCCGCATCCCCCAGCCTGAGTTCCAGCCGGGCACCGGAGCCGCGCTCGGGCGGGATGCGGACCATGGCGCTGCGGTTGTCCAGGCCCCAGTCGACCAGCCAGGGGGCGAGGGTGTCGGGGCCGAAGCGTTTGTACGAGTTGACCGTCGGGTTGGCCAGCGCGGCGAGGGCGGGTGCGTGCGCGAGGATGCCGGCGACGGCGTGCCGAGCCTCGGCCGAGAGGCCGTAGGCGCCCGCGGGGTCGTCGAAGGCGTTGCGGCCTGCGGCGTCCTCGCACGAGAGGTGGATGTGGAAGCCGGAGCCGCCGGCGTCGTTGAAGGGCTTGGCCATGAAGGTGGCGAGACGGCCTTCCCCGCGGGCCAGCTCCTTGACGGCGGCCTTGAAGCGGAAGGCCCGGTCGGCGGCCGACAGCGCCTCTGAGTGCAGCAGGTTGATCTCGAACTGTCCGCCGTCGAACTCGTGGTTGCCGCTGAGCACACCGAGGTTCAGGTCCCGGACGTGCCGCAGTGTGCGCAGGAGGTGGTTGTCGGGGTCGGCGCGCAGCCCTGCCGTGTAGACGACACCCGCCTCCCGTCCGTACCGGCGCCAGCCTCCGGCGGGATCCGGCTCGCACAGGAAGTACTCCAGCTCGGGTCCGACGACCGGCCGCAGGTTCAGTTCCCGGCACCGGGCGAGGACGCCCCGCAGGAGGTCGCGCGGTGACTCGGGTGCCGGCGATCCGGTGGCCGGGTCGACGACGTCCGCGAGACACGTGGCGACGCCCGGCTCCCACGGCAGTGCGGCCAGCGTGTCGAGATCGGGTCGCACGGTGATGTCCGGCAGTCCGGCGTCCAGGCCGCCGCCGACCGGGACGACGTCGCCCTGCGGGCTGGTGTGGTAGACGGCCCGGCAGAAGGCGAGCCCGTGGTCCATGGCGCGGGGCAGCTCCTCGAGCAGCACGTCACGGGCGCGCTCGGTGCCGAGGAGGTCGGGGTAGGTCACCCGAACCACGTCGATGCCGTCGGCGGCGAGCCGCTCCATGTGCCGGCGGATGTCTGGGCTGTCGTGAGCGCTCACCGATTCTCCTCGGGCGGATGGGGTGGGTGGCGGGAGGACGACGCGAGAGCCGGAGTGCGGGGGCGGGAAGGAACTCCGAAAGCAGTCGTTTGACTCCGAACGGTATGGAGGGTGCTCGCCTTCCCGCAAGGGGCACTCCAGAAAATTTATCCACCTGGACAGGTATTGACCAGGACCCTGCCACTTCCTATGTTGTTTGAAGCCAAACGAGCTAGGGGTGCAGCTCCATCGCACCCCTTTGGCCGAGAGGCCCGGTCACTCCGGCCGGGCCCCTCCCCACCCCCTTCGCCCTGCTCCGACGCCCTCACCCTCTGGAGGAACGGCCATGAAGGTCGTCGTCGACATGAACAAGTGCCAGGACCACGGCCAGTGCGTCTTCGCGGCCCCGGACGTCTTCTCGATGGACGACGACGGCCACCTCGCCTACGTCCCCGACCCGGACGACGCCCTGCGCGACGAGGTCGAGGAGGCCGCCGACGTGTGCCCGCTCCAGGCCATCCGGATCGAGGACTGAGCACAGTGACCGCACGCATTCTGGTCGCCGGAGCCTCCCTGGGCGGCCTGCGGGCCGCCGAACAGCTGCGCGCGGCGGGCTGGACCGGCGCCGTCACGGTCGTCGGAGACGAGCCCCACATGCCGTACAACCGGCCACCGCTGTCCAAGGAAGTACTGGCCGGCAGGGCGCCGTTCGCGTCGCTGGCCTTCACGCCCAAGGTCGCGGCGGAGGACGTGGAGTGGCTCCTGGGCACGAAGGTCGTCGCGGCCCGGCTCGCCGAGCGGACGGTCGAACTCGACGACGGCTCGACGGTCTCGTACGACGGACTAGTCGTCGCCACCGGCGTGCGACCCCGGCGGCTGCCCTGCCCGGGGCCCCTGACCGGCCGCCATACGGTCCGTACGCTCGCCGACGCCCAGCGCCTGCGGGACGAACTGACCCGGCCCGGCGCCCGGGTGGTCGTGGTCGGTGCCGGCTTCATCGGCTGCGAGGTCGCCGCCACCGCTGTCGGGCTCGGTGTCGCCGAGGTGACGGTCGTCGACCCGCTGCCGCTGCCCATGGTCGGGCCGCTCGGTCCGCTCCTCGCCCGCGCCCTGCTGCGGCGGCACGAGGAGCGCGGGGTGCGGTTCGCGCTCGGCGTCGGCGTGACCGGCTTCGAGGGCGAGGACCGGGTCACCGGCGTGCGCCTCGCCGACGGAGCCGTGCTGCCCGCCGACGTCGTGGTCGAGTCCGTCGGCTCGGTCGCCAACGTCGAGTGGCTGGAGGGCAACGGGCTCGACCTGTCCGACGGCGTACTCACGGACGAGCAGCTGCGGGTCGGGGGGCGGCCGGAGGTGATTGCGGTCGGTGACGTGGCGCGTTTCCCCAACGCCCGCTACGACGGCGTACCGCGCCGGGTCGAGCACTGGTCGATCCCGACCGACACGGCCAAGCACGCCGCGAAGGCCCTCGTCGCCCATCTCCACGGAAGGGAAAAGGAGTTGGCTCCCTTCACCCCGCTGCCCACCTTCTGGAGCGACCAGCACGACTTCCGGCTGCAGTCCTTCGGGGCACCCGTCCTCGGTCTAAACGACGTCCGCGTCCTCGACGGCGATCCGGAGGGGGACGTCCTGGTCGGCTACCACGTCGACGGACGGCTGACCGGGGTCGTCGCGCTCGGCGGCCACGCCGTCGCCACGAGCGCCGCCCGTTACCGCGCCCAGCTGTTGAAGCAGCCCGCGCTCACCTCGTAAGGAGTCTCGGCCATGACCACCCTCCGCGGTTATTTCCACCCCAAGACGGCGACGGGCACCTCGTCGCTGATTCCCTCGCCGCCGTGGCACTACTCCGGTGACCTGGTCACCGTCGAGTACCGCACCGATCCCGCGCGGGTGCGTGAACTGCTGCCGGAGTCACTTGAGTTGGCCGAGGAGGACCCCGGTGCGGTGGCCTTGATCTGGGCCGACTGGCAGTCCTGCTCGGGGTCCCGGGAGGAGCTCCTGGATCCGGTGCGCTCCCAGTACAAGGAGGCCTTCGCCGTCGTGCGCTGCTCGTTCCGCGGGCAGACCTACTCGCGCTGTGTGTACATCTGGGTCGACAAGGACTTCGCGATCGCGCGCGGGCTGCACCAGGGCTATCCGAAGAAGCTCGGGTCGATCCATCAGACGCGTCCGCACCCCTACGGACCCGCTCCGCGGATCGCGGCGGGGGCGCGTTTCGGGGCCACGCTGGCCGCGGCCGACCGGCGTCTCGCCCAGGCCGTGGTGACGCTGCGGGAGCCGTCGGAGACGAACGGGTTCGTCAACGCCCATCCCATGGCGCATCACCGGTGGCTGCCGTCCATCGAGAAGGGCAAGGGGCTTGCTCTGGACGAGCTGATCGAGACGGGGGCGGCGGCCTTCGAGGCCGGGCAGGCGTGGGTCGGTGATGCCGAGCTGGAGCTTTTCGAGGCACCCACCGAGGAATTGGCCCGGCTGGAGATCCGGGAGCCGATCGCCGCGTACTACCGGCAGGTCGGGGTGGTGTGGGACGGCGGTCGACTGCTGGAGGCCGGTACCTCCGGCGCGGCTGCCGAGTGAGGCCGGCGGTCGGCCGCGGGTTCGTCGTGCCGGCTCGCGCCCGCGCGGCGAAGCCGCGGATCTGATCCAGCCCCGCGCCTCCAGGTGGGTCACCCTTCCCTCGTACAAAAGGAACTCTTCTGATGCCTGACAAGATCACCGTCGCCGGAGTCTCCGTCGACACCCGGCACTGGATCGGTGGCCGGCGGGTCGCCTCCGGGGACACCTTCACGGACGTCTCACCGATCGACGGCAGCGTCCTCGGTGAGATCTCGCGGGGTACTCCGGCCGAGGCCGCCGCCGCCGTCGCCGCCGCCAAGGCCGCCTTCCCCGCCTGGGCCGCCACCCCCCGGGCCGAACGCGCCCGCATCCTGCACGCAGTCGCCGACGGCGTCGAGAAGCGTCTCGAAGAGCTCGCCGTCGTCGAGACCACCGACAACGGCGCCCTGCTCCGCTCCCACCGCCGCGGCGTCATGCCCCGCGTCGCCCACAACTTCCGCTTCTTCGCCGACTGGCTGCTCACGCTGGAGCACGAGGACTTCGAGACCCGCGGTCACCGCAACCACGTCAGCTGGGACCCGGCGGGTCCGTCCGTACTGATCACCCCGTGGAACGCCCCGCTGATGCTGGCCACCTGGAAGGTCGCGCCCGCCCTCGCCGCCGGCAACACCGTGGTCCTCAAGCCCGCCGAGTGGTCGCCGCTCACCGCGTCGCTCCTCGCCGACATCGCGGCGGCGGCCGGACTGCCGGCCGGTGTCCTCAACGTGGTGCAGGGCTACGGCTCGGAGATCGGCGACGCGCTCACCTCCCACCCGGACGTACGCCGGAT
The DNA here is from genome assembly GCF_056436655.1 of Streptomyces sp. NPDC043427. Taxonomy (NCBI): domain Bacteria; kingdom Bacillati; phylum Actinomycetota; class Actinomycetes; order Kitasatosporales; family Streptomycetaceae; genus Streptomyces; species Streptomyces sp. NPDC043427. The sequence goes on from NZ_JBWKCC010000018.1 coordinate 90,688, forward strand.
CAGCTTCACCGGTTCCGTGCCGACAGCGCGGCGGATCGCCGCGTCGGCCGCCGCCAACCTGACCCCGCTGAGCCTCGAACTCGGCGGCAAGTCACCCCTGTTGGTCTTCGCCGACGCGGATCTCGAGCTGGCCGTCGATCTCGCCGTCGAGCAGTACGACAACGCCGGGCAGGTCTGCCTCGCCGCGACCCGCATCCTGGTCCAGGAGTCGATCGCCGAGGAGTTCACCCGCCGGTTCGTCGAGAAGGCCGCCCGGCTCACCCAGGGCGACCCGCGCGACGAGGCCACCGACATCGGCCCCACCATCCACCCCCGCCAGCTGGAGAAGATCGACAGCTTCGTGCGGCGGGCGATCGAGGCCGGAGCCCGAGCCGTCATCGGCGGCCACCCCGCGGACGGCAGGTACTACGCGCCGACACTCCTCACCGATGTCGCCCAGGACAGCGAGATCGTGCAGGAGGAGGTCTTCGGACCGGTGCTCACCCTCCAGACCTTCGCCACCGAGGAGGAGGGCGTCCGGCTCGCCAACGACACCCGGTTCGGTCTGGCCGCCACCGTCGCCACCGGCGACCGCGACCGCGCCGAGCGCGTCACCGCCCGGCTCGTCGCCGGGACCGTCTGGGTCAACTGCTTCTTCGTACGCGACCTCCAGGCACCCTTCGGCGGCTCCCGTCTCTCCGGCGTCGGGCGCGAGGGCGGTAACTGGAGCTTCGACTTCTACTGCGACCTCAAGAACACCGTCACCGCCCCGAAGGGATGGCAGGACCATGGGTGAAATCGTCGGGGCGGGCCTGCTCGCCCACGTCCCCACCATCGTGCTGCCCGAGGCGGACCGCCTGGAGCTCAACGAGGGCAAGGAGATCACCCTCGTCACCGGCCTCCACCAGCTCCGCAGGGAGGTCTTCGAACGCGATGCCGCCGACGACTACGACACCGTCGTCGTCCTCGACTCCCACTGGGCCACCACCGTCGAGTTCGTCGTCACCGCGCAGGCCCGCCGCGCCGGTCTGTTCACCTCCGAGGAACTGCCGCGCGGCATGTGCCGCATGCCGTACGACTTTCCCGGCGACCCCGAACTCGCCCACAACATCGCCTCGTTCGCCGACCGGCACGGCACCTGGATCACCCCGATCGAGGACGACTACCTGCCGATCTACTACGCCACCATCAACCTCTGGAAGTTCCTCGGCGAGGGCCTGCCCGACAAGCGGTGGGTCGCCATCGGGGTCTGCCAGACCGGCGACATGGAGGACCACCTGCGCCTGGGCCGCGCGCTGGCCGACGGCATCGCCGCCACCCCCGGCCGCCGTGTGCTGCTGATCGCCTCCGGCGCGCTCTCGCACACCTTCTGGCCCCTGCGCGAAATCCGCGACCACGAGGCCAGCGACCCGGTCCACATCCGCACGCCCGAGGCCCGCGAGGCCGACTACGAGCGCATCGCCTGGTTCAAGGAGGGGCGCCACGACAAGGTGCTCGCCACCATGGACGAGTTCTGGAAGTACAAGCCCGAGGCGAAGTTCTTCCACTACCTGATGATGGCCGGCGCTCTCGGCGAGCAGGCGTGCACCGCGAAGGCCCGGCAGTACGGGGAGTACGAGAACTCCGTCGGCACCGGCCAGGTCCACCTCTGGTTCGACCGCCCCGCGGACGGGTGGACCGGCACCGGTCTCCCCACGCCCCCGTCGCCCCGCACCCCGCACAGCCGCGACTAGACGCCCCCGAAAGAGGCCCGCCATGCCCGAGTACCGCCGCATCCTCCTGGACGGCGCCGTCGTCCAGGTCACCGTCGAGGGCGAAGAACTCGCCGCCGGGGACGGCCGCCGCGTGAAGATCGAGGAGGCGCACCATCTGCCCCCGGTCGTCCCTTCCAAGGTGATCGCCGTCCACCTCAACCACCGTAGCCGCGTGGACGAGTTCGGCATCGACCTCCCCGACACACCCACCTACTTCCACAAGCCGACCTCCGCCCTCAACTCCCACAAGGGCGCCGTCGTCCGCCCCGAGGGCTGCAGGTGGCTCAACTACGAGGGCGAGGTCGCCATCGTCATCGGCAAGACCGCCCGCAACATCTCCCCGGCCGAGGCAGGCGAGTACATCTCGGGCTACACCGTCGCCAACGACTACGGCCTGCACGACTTCCGCGACACCGACGCCGGCTCCATGCTCCGCGTCAAGGGCTCCGACACCCTCTGCCCGCTCGGCCCCGGCCTGGTCACCGACTGGGACTTCCACGGCAAGCGGCTGCGGACCTACGTCAACGGCGAGGTCGTGCAGGACGGCTCGACCGACGAGATGACCTGGGACATGCACTACCTCGTCGCCGACATCGCCCGCACCATCACCCTGTATCCCGGCGACGTACTGCTGTCCGGGACGCCGGCCAACTCCCGGCCCGTCCAGCCCGGTGATGTCGTCGAGGTCGAGGTCGAGGGGCTCGGCAGGCTCACCAACCACATCGTCACCGGCCCCACCCCCATCCGCACCGACGTCGGCGCCCAGCCCACCGAGTCCGAGGAGGTGCTGTCCACGGCGCTCGGCGGCGACTGGGAGTTCCGTGGGATCCGTCCGCCCCGGCGATGAGCGGACGCGGCGCGGCACCGTGCCGGGGCGCGGCGAGGAGGCGGGCCCGTGCGACACGGCGGTGCCGTCCTCGGTGCGCGGAGGGGCAGGTAGGGTCGCTGCCATGACCGAGTCCGCGCCGCTCCCCGATGGCCCAGAGCCACGGCGGCGCATGGGCTACGGGGAGGGCCGGGAGGCCCTGCTCAACGCCGCCGTGCGGGTCGTGGCCCGCGGCGGACTGCGCAAGCTCACCTACCGGGCCGTCGCGCAGGAAGCGGGCGCCACGCACGGGCTGGTGGTCCACCACTTCGGCTCACGGGACGCGCTGATCGAGGAGGCCCTCGCGCACGCGATCCGCACCTCGCTGAACACCAGCGCCCTCGAACCCGGAACCGGCGAGGTCGCCGACTTCTCGGCCGGACTGTCCGAGATGGTCACGGCCGATCCGGACATACAGGCCTTCCAGTACGAGCTCCTGCTGGAGGCGCGACGCCGGCCCGAACTGCTGCCGCAGATCCGGGCGTTGTACGACGGCTACTTCGACGCCACCGAGCGCGAACTGTCCCGGATCCTCCCCCGCGACGCCGGTCACCCCCTGACCCGGCTGGTCTTCGCCGCCCTGGACGGGCTCGTGCTGCACCAGCTCGTCTTCGGCGAGCCCGGGGTCACGGACTCGGCCGTCGAGGAGCTTCGTCATCTGCTCCGGTTGCTCCAGGCCCCCGATTCCACCGGTCGGGAATCCGGCTCGCACACCGACGGCTGACTCCCGGACCCGGCTCTGCCGCGACCCTGGACGTCTGTGGTCCAGGGTCTCTCTCTCGCGCCGTGCGGTCGTCCGGGGAATCCTCACCCAACCCCTTGCCAAACGGATAGTTCCCGCCCACCATGAGGCAACTCGTTTGGCCCGAAACGACCCTCCCCTTCCCTGGCAGGTGATCCGAGTGGACAGTCAGACAGCGGTCGACAACCAGACCGCGGCCGGCGCCTCCACCGCAGGCAAGCTCAAGCCCAACTCCCTCGGCGTTCTGGGCATCCTCTTCTTCGTCCTCTCCGCCCAGGCGCCGCTCACCGGCATCGCGGGCTCCGTCCCCATATCCGTCGCCATCGGCAACGGCCCCGGCACCCCTGCCGCCTACGTGGCGGCCGGCGTGATCACCCTGCTGTTCTCGGTCGGCTTCGTGGCCATGGGCCGCCACGTGGTGAACGCCGGCGCCTTCTACACGTACATCGGCAAGGGCCTCGGCCGTCCTCTCGGCACCGGGAGCGCCGGGATCGCGCTGTTCGCCTACTGTGCGATCCAGGCCGCCATGTACGGCCTGTACGGGGCGACCGTGAGCGGCCTGCTGGCGGACCACGCGGGGGCGGACGTGCCCTGGTGGCTGTGCGCGGTGGTCACGATGGCGGTCGTCCAGATCCTGGGGGCCTCGGGGATCGAGATGGGCGCCAGGCTGCTGGCGGTCCTGGTCCTGGCAGAGTTCAGCATCCTGGCCGTCTTCGCCCTGGTCACCTTCTTCAAGGGCGGCGGACCCGAGGGCCTCGGGTTCACTCAGTCGTTCTCGCCGGGAGCAGCCCTGAAGGGGGCGCCGGGCGTGGCGCTGATGTTCGCGGTGGCCTCGATGGTCGGCTTCGAGGCCACCGCGATCTACGGCGAGGAGGCGCGCGAGCCACGCAGGACGGTGCCGCGGGCCACCTACCTGGCCGTCGCACTCGTCACCGGCTTCTTCGCCTTCACCTCCTGGATGCTGATCTCCGCTCACGGCCCCTCGAAGGCGACCGCGGCCGCCGGCCGGGCACTGGAGAGCGGGGACTCGACGGCCTTCGTCTTCGCGCCGATCGCGGACCAGTTCGGTGGCTGGGTGAACGACGTCCTGCCCTTCCTCCTGGCCACCTCCCTGTTCGCGGGCATCCTCGCCTTCCACAACTCCGCCAACCGCTATCTGTTCTCCCTCAGCCGCGACGGGCTGCTGCCCCGCCGGCTGACGTCGATCAACCGCCACCACTCCCCCGGCGTGGCGGGCTGGGTCCAGACGGCCGTCGCCGTTCTCCTCGTCGTCCCGTTCGCGCTGACCGGCAAGGACCCGGTACTGACCCTGTTCTCGTGGGGCAGCGGAGTGGCCGTCCTGGGGATCATGCTGCTGTACTTCCTGACCTCGGTCTCCGTGCTCGCCTTCTTCCGCCGGGTACGCCTGGACACCCGGCCCTGGAACACCCTGATCGCCCCCGCCCTGGGCGCCCTCGGCATCGTCGGCGCGATGTGGCTCGTCGTCGAGAACTTCACGACACTCATCGGCGGGGAACGGAGTACGGCCGTCTGGCTGGAACTGACCGTCCCGGTGGTCCTGCTCGCGGGAGTGGCCGCGGCCCGGCTCACCCGCGGCAGGGCGACCCCCGACGGCTGACGACAGGACCGCTGACGGCTGACGGGCATCGTCCGTCGCGGCTGGGCGAGGGCCGGCGGGGACGACGCCGGCCCGCGAGCCCTCAGTCGGCTACATATGCCACCCGGCCGAGGAAGCCGTCGACGAGGTGGCGGGCGTTCGCACGAGCAGCCGGTTCCATGGCACGGCTGCGGGCGAGCAGCTCGTCGGGGTCCAGGCCCTGTCGCACGCACTGTTCCGCACCGCCCAGCGCGAGCCAGCCGCTCAGCATCCGCGTGGTGATCTCCGGATGGAACTGCACCCCCAGACTCCGTCCGGACCGGAACGCCTGCACACACACCTCGTTGCGGGCGACGACCTCGGCCTCGGGCGGCAGGACGCAGCGGTCGTAGTGCCACTGGAGCCAAGGCCCGGGGCCCATCAGGGAGGGTTCGTGCGTATCCACCTCCGTCCAGCCGATCTCGGGGCGTGGGGACGCCTCGACGGACCCACCGAGGGCGGTGGTGAGCGCCTGAGCGCCGAAGCAGACGCCGAGCACGGGGACGGCGAGGTGGTGAGCCTTGCGCAACAGGGCCAGCTCGCCGTCGATCCAGCCGCCCACCGCCGTCTCGTCGTAGACCGACCAGGGAGCGCCGAGCGACACGATCAGGTCCCAGTCCCCGGCATCGGGAAAGTCGAAGGTCACGTCCGGTGCGTGGTGGCACCCCTCGGGCACGACGGTCACGGCCGTGAGGTCGTATCCGCGCTCCGCGAGCCGGGCACCGACCAGACCCGGCTCCGTCACGTGGTCGTGCTGAATGACGAGTGCGCGCACGACGAGCACTCCTTCCCGGTCCCCTGGACCTGCCTGAACGGCTCCCATGGCCCCTTGTGGCGGCCTCACCATCGATCATATCGTTTGACTTCAAATGTCTTTCTGGAGGCCACACATGCTGGACATCGCCCATGACGAGTGGCTGCGCCGGGCCAAGGTCCTGGAAGTGTCCGGCGCCCATCACATCGACGGCGACGACGAACCCGGCGCAGGAGCGACCTTTCCGGCCGTCTCGCCCCGGGACGGCCGCGTACTGGCGCGGATCGCCGACGGGGGCGCCCCCGAGGTGGACGCGGCGGTGGCGGCCGCCCGCCAGGCCTTCGACACCGGGCCGTGGCCACGCCTGGCGCCCGCCGAGCGGGGCCGGGTTCTGGTACGGGTCGCCGAGCTGCTGGAGGAGCGGCGGGAGGAACTCGCCCTGGCCGTCAGCCTGGAAATGGGCAAGCCCGTCACGGACGCGTACGAAATCGAACTGCGCGCGACCATCACCACGTTCCGCTGGTACGGGCAGCTGCCCGACAAGCTCACCGACGAGTCCCCGCACACCGCCCCCGACGCCCTCGCGCTCGTCACCCGGGAGCCGACCGGTGTGGTCGGCGCGGTGGTGCCGTGGAACTTTCCTCTGACGCTGGCGGGCTGGAAGGTGGCCCCGGCCCTCGCGGCCGGGTGCACCGTCGTCCTGAAGCCGTCGGAGAACTCACCGCTGTCCGCGCTGCTGCTGGCGCGGATCGCGACCGAGGCCGGGCTGCCGCCGGGTGTGCTCAACGTGGTCAACGGCAAGGGGCCGGTGGCCGGACGGGCGATCGGGCTGCACCCCGACGTCGATGTGCTGGCCTTCACCGGCTCCACCGCCGTCGGCCGCCACTTCCTGCACTACGCCGCCGACTCCAACCTCAAGCGCGTCTGGCTGGAACTCGGGGGCAAGTCGCCCAACATCATTCTTCCCGACGCCCCCGACCTGGACCGGGCCGCCGCCACCGCCGCCTGGGGCATCTTCTTCAACCAGGGCGAGATGTGCACGGCTCCCTCCCGGCTGCTGGTGCACTCCTCGATCGCCGAACGTGTCACGGAGGCCGTCGTGACCAGGGCACGCGAACTGCGCGTGGGCGACCCTCTCGACCCCGCCACCGAGATGGGCGCGCTGGTCGGCGAGAGCCACCTCGGCCGCGTCCTGGACCACATCGGCACTGGGCGGGAGGAAGGCGCCCGGCTGCGCACCGGCGGCGAGCGCATCCTCACGGGCTCGGGAGGCACGTACCTGGAACCGACCGTCTTCGACGGCGTCGATCCTGGTATGCGACTGGCCCGCGAGGAGATCTTCGGTCCCGTCCTGTCCGTGCTCGCCTTCGACGACCTGGACGAGGCGGTACGGCTCGCCAACGCCACCGAGTACGGCCTCGCCGCCGGCCTGTGGACCTCCGACCTGTCCACCGCGCACACGGTCTCCCGGGCGTTGAAGGCGGGCACGGTCTGGGTCAACTGCTACGAGGAGGGCGACCTGACCGTCCCCTTCGGCGGCATGAAGCAGTCCGGAAACGGCCGCGACAAGTCCGTCCACGCCCTGGAGAAGTACACCGAGATCAAGACCACCTGGATCCAGCTGTGACCCACACCGCTCTGCGTCCCCTGATCGCGATCCCCGCCCGCTTCTCCGCCACGACCTCCGCCCTGCGATACGCCGCCGAGGTCAACGCCCGCGCCCTGATCGAGGCCGTGTGGCGGGCCGGCGGCGAACCGACGAGCATCCACCCGGCGGACAGCGAGGTCGCCGCCAGGCTCGCCCGCTTCGACGGGGTCCTGCTCCCCGGCGGCGGAGACCTCGCCCCCCACCGGTACGGCGCTGCCGACACCCACGACAGCGTCTACGACGTCGACGACCTTCAGGACGCCTTCGACCTCGAAGTCGCCCGCCAGGCACTGAACTCGGGCCTGCCGATGCTGGCGGTCTGCCGTGGCCTGCAGGTCGTGAACGTCTCCCTCGGCGGCACCCTGGAACAGGACATGGGCGGCCCCGAGCGGGAACACCGGAACGTCGTGCACCCAGTGGCGATCCGACGCGGCACCCTGCTGGGACAGGCCACCGGCATGGAGAAGACGGACGTCTCCTGCTACCACCACCAGCGGATCGACCGCCCCGGCACGGGATTGGAGGTCACCGCGCGCGCCGCCGACGGCACGGTGGAAGGCGTCGAACTCCCGGGCGGCCACGGGTGGTTCACGGCCGTGCAGTGGCACCCCGAGGACACCGCCCATGAGGACCCCGCTCAGCAGGGGCTCTTCGACGCCCTTGTACGGGCCGCCCGCGACAGACGCTGACGGAGTTGGCGTGGACGGGGGCAACCGGCGCCCGGCGGCACCGCGTTCGGGCGGGTTTCAGGCCTTCGCGCGGCGTCCGCTGCGGCGGGGTGCGGGCTCGGCGCCGTCAAGGAGAGCGACACGGCGCTCCTCGCCCTCTTCCTCCACCTGGCGCACAACCCGGCGCAGCCCCTCCGCGACGCTCCGGCACTCCTCGTCGCTGAGCCGGCCCGCGACGAAGGCCTCCTCCTCGTTGAAGGCCGGGAACAGCCGCCGCATCAGCGCCTCGCCCTCGTCGGTCAGGCTGAGCAGCACCAGCCTGCCGTCGGACGGATGACCGGCCCGCCGCAGCAGACCCCGTCGCTCCAGCGTCCGCGCGACCCCGGTGAGCGTGCCCTTGGAGATCCCGGCCTCCTCCGCGACGTGCCGGGTCTCCGACTCGCCCCACACCCAGACCACCCAGAGCACGACGAACGCCGTCCAGGTCAGGTCCGCCCCGCGCAGTACGGAGTTCTCCAGATGCTGCCGGACCGCCGAGGCGGCGCGGTAGATGTTGGCGACGACGGCCATCTGCTCCCGGCGCAGCGGAATGCCGCCGAGCTTGGCCTCGGCCAGCTTCTCGGCTTCGGCGATGGATCGCTGGCCCGGCATGGGCACACTCCTTCGGCCACGGGATGCGTGGGTCGCGGATGTTGTTCGGACTCAAATTGTACGGAAGGACAGACCGACCGAGAGTCCGCTCCCCGCGAGGCAAGCCCGCTTCAGGCAGTGAGCGCCTCCACGCGGCGCATCACGTCACGGCAGAACACGCCGATCGCGTTCGGATCGTCGATGAACTGGTTCGGCTTGACGCAGAACGTGGTGAAGCCCTGCCCCAGCTGCTCCGGGATACTCGCGAGCGCCGCGCCGAGGTCCGCCGTCGAGTGGTCGTCGGGGAACGTGGCCTGGGTGCCGCCGATCATCTCCAGCTCGGCGATGTCCCGGCCGGCCGCGGCCAGGGCGTCCTTGAGCACCTGCATGTCCTGCGGTGCCGGCCGACCCAGCGGGTGGAAGCCGTGACCGTACCGGACGAGCCTGCGCAGCACGGGGCCGTGCAGGCGTTGACCGCCGAACCACAGCCTCGGCCCCTCGGAACGGAAGGCCTTGGGCTCGAAGTAGACGTCGCGGAACGGGTAGTGCTCGCTGTCGTGCGAGATCGGGGACGGCCCCCAGGCCTTCGCCCAGACCTCCAGGTGCTCGTCGAGCAGCCGGCCCCGCTTTCCGAAGGGTACTCCGAGGGCGTCGTACTCGTCCTTGCTCCAGCTGACCGTGGGCTGCACCAGCAGCCGCCCTTCGCTGATCAGGTCCAGGGTGCCCAACTCCCGCGCCATGAGCAGCGGATGACGCAGAGGTGCCAGTACCGCGGCGGCGGCCAGGCGCAGCCGCTCGGTGACGGAGGCGATGGCGGCGAGCAGCAGCAGCGAATGGGGCCAGGGGGTGTACGGGTCCTGGTTTCCCGGAAGGGCGTAGTCGTGGGGATTGCCCATGATGCCGTGGGCGGCCGCGTCCGGACCCAGCACGATGTGTTCGCTGACCATGACGGAGTCGAATCCGGCGTCCTCGGCCTCGCGGGCCCACCGCACGGCGGCGGGCAGGTCGGCCCGGCCGCCGGTGAGGGTCCAGTTCTCGCTGAGGACGAGCAACATGCGGGGTGTGTCGGTCATCGTGGGCATCCTTCGCTCGCGGCGGCCGTGAGGGCGCCGGCATGTCATGTGCCCCTGCTCGGAGGGGCGTTCGTGCACCGGCCTGGTCCTCAGCGCTCGTGGACGACGCGCCCGTCGAACACCGTCAGATCCACCTGGGCGTCCGTGATCGCGTGCGGGTCCAGGTCCAGCAGCGGGCGGTCCAGCACGCACAGGTCCGCGACCTTGCCGACCTCGATGGACCCCTTCCAGTCCTCAGCGAAGTCCTGACGGGCCGGACTGACCGTGTAGGCGCGCAGGGCCTCGGCGAGCGACACGCACTGTTTTGGCCCGCTCGGCCGGCCGCTGGCCTTCGACTCGCGCAGCATCATCGCGGCCACGCCCTGCCGCCAGTCGGGCTCGGTGATCGGCGCATCGGAGCTGGCGCAGACGGTGACCCCGGCCTCGACGGCAGACCGTACGGGCCACTGGTACGCGGAGCGCTCGGTGCCGACCACCTCGTCCATCAGGTCGGAGATGGTCCACTTGATGGCCGGGTTCATGTTGACGCCGTAGCCGTGCGAGGCCAGCTTGGCGAGGCTGTCCGCGCCGACGAAGTCGCCGTGGATGACGTAGTGCCGGGCATCCGGGCGGGGCACGGCCGCGTCCGCCGCGAGGAAGGCGTCGACCACCGTGTCGATGGCCAGGTCACCGGTGACGTGCACGCCGAGCTGGAAGCCCGCCTCGTGGGCGACATGGATCATCTCGAACAGTTCGTCGACCTGCAGCGTGGGGCTCTCGCCGTGCACGCACAGCGCGCCGTGGCCTCCGTCGGCGTACGGTTCACGCATCCAGGCCGTCCGGTCGGGCGGCACCCCGTCGGCGAAGATCTTGACGCCGATGGCGTTCAGGAGGCGTGGGTCGGCGGAGGCCGGCCGGCGCAGCTCGGCCAGGCCCTTACGCACGTCGTCGGCCGAGCCGCCCATCGGCGCGGGCAGGAGGAGGACGCTGACTCGGGCCTGGAGGTCGCCGCTCGCGGCGAGGTCGACGTAGGCGGTCCAGTTGTCGGTGCTCAGCCCGCCGAAGAAGGACGTGGCGCCGCCCGGGCCGAGACCGGGCTCGGTGTAGCTGGTGATGCCGCGGGAGTGCAGTTCCCGTACCACGCCCTGGATGGCCTGACGGCGTTGCGCGATGGTCGGCGAGGGCAGGTCCGCCTGGACGAGCTCCTGCGCCGCCTCCCGCAGGATGCCCGTGGGTTCCCCGCCAGGGTCGGTGTCGATGACGCCGCCGGCTGGTGGCGCGCCGGCCGGGCCGATGCCGCAGCGGCGCAGCGCGGCGCTGTTGACCCAGACGAGGTGTGAGGAGAAGTGGGTCAGACAGACCGGGTTGTCCGGCGCCACCGCGTCCAGGTCGAGGCGGTGCGGGAAGCGCCGGGGGTCGGCCAGGCACTCCGCCAGATAGCCGGCGTCCCAGCCCAGCCCGACGATCCACTCGCCGGGCCGGGCCACGCTGACCGCCCGCTCCACGGTGGCGGCGATGTCGGCGATCGAGCCGACCGTCGGATGGCCGACGTCCAGGGCGAAGGGCGGCTTGGTCATGCCGTACGCCGCCCCGTGCAGATGGGAGTCGTTGATCCCCGGCAGGACGCTCCGGCCGGCGAGTTCGACGACCCGGGTGCCCGGTCCCGCCAGGGCGCGCATCTCGCGGTCGCTGCCGACCGCGACGATGTCCCGGCCGTGCACGGCCACGCCTTCGGCCACGGTGAAGTCACCGTCGACGGTCAGGACCTGTCCGCCGGTCAGGATGAGGGAGGGGGTGCTGTCGTTCATGTGGGTCCTCTCGGGATGGGGGGTCATCGCGTCAGCCGCGGACCGAAGTAGGCGAGTGCCGCGCCCGCCACCAGGGCGGTGCCCTGGGCCATCTGCTGCCAGAACGTCGGCACGCTCAGCAGGGTCAGCCCGTTCTGGAGACAGCCCAGGAAGAGCACGCCGAGCAGCACCCCGAGGATCGAACCGGAGCCGCCGGTGAGTGCGACCCCGCCCAGGAGTACGGCGGTGAGCACGGTCAGTTCGAATCCTGCCCCCGACGTCCCGGCGACCACGCTGTCCAGCACCGACGCCTTGATCGCCCCGGCCAGCGCCGCCGCGACGCCCGTGCCGACGAACAGCGCGAACGGTGTCCGGCGAATGTGGATGCCGGAGAGGTAGGCGGCCTCCCGGTTGACGCCGATGGCGAAGACGTGCCGCCCGGACGGGGTCAGCGCCAGGAACAGCGCGCCCGCCACGAGAACGAGCGCGGCGATGACGACCGGCGCATCGATGCCGGCGATCCGCGATCCGCCGAGCCAGGCGAATCCGGACCCGAAGCTGCTCAGCGGCAGCGGGAAGAGCTGTTGAGCCAGTCCGCGCACCGCCGTCAGCATGCCCAGGGTCACGATGAAGGCGGACAGCCCGAGGTAGCAGCACAGGATGCCGTTCACGGCGCCCACCGTCGCGCCCACGGTCAGTGCGCCCAGTACGGCGACGACGGGCGACTGGTGTTGCTGCCCGGCGAGCCAGCCGGCCACCAGTCCGCCCAGCGCCAGCGTGGAGCCGACCGAGAGGTCGAGGTATCCGCTGATGACGAGCAGGGCGAGCGGTACGGCCACGATGGCGAGGGTGGCCGCGTCGGTGGCGATCCCGCGCAGGTTGCCGGGGTCAAGGAAACTGCCGGTGGTCAGTTGGAAGACCAGCACCATGAGGGCGAGGACGACGAGCAGGGGGTGCCGTCGCAGGGTATTCAGTCCGCCTCCGGCCAAGACGCGGAGGCTCGGTGCCGGGCGGCGGGCGGGGGCGGTGGTCGCGGTGGTCATGCCGCTCCTTCCGAGTGCATGGTGGTGGTTCCGTCGGCGTCGTGGACGGCCGACAGCAGGGCGGCTTCGGTGAGTTGGGCGCCGCTCAGTTCGCCGGTGATCCTGCCCTGGGAGACGATCAGGCAGCGGTGGGCGAGCGCGACGACCTCCTCCGGGTCACTGGAGGCGAACAGCACGGCTGTTCCTCGCCGGGAGGCGAGTGCGGAGACGACCTCGTAGATCTCCTGCCGGGCGCCCACGTCGACACCCTGGGTGGGCTCGTCGAGGAGCAGGACGTCGACACGGCGAGCGTCGTTGATCCACCGGCCCAGGACGAGTTTCTGCTGGTTGCCACCGGAGAAGGCGGCCGCCGACAGCCGCGGCCGGGCGGGCCGCAGCCCGACCGCCCGGGACAGCGTGTCGAAGACCCGCCGCTCGGCGAACAGTGCCCGCACCCCCCGCCGGGCGAGCGGACGGATGGTCGGCAGCAGCGCGTTGTCCTGGGACCATGTGGCCGTCGTCGCCGAGGACGGCACGCTCCGCCCCCTGCCCGGTGTCCACTGCCTGACCGGACTGCTCACCGAAGGGGGCGGCCTGCCCCAACTGCTCGACGCGGGCACCGGGAAACTCGACGCCCTGGCCGGTCCCGACGTCTCCGACGTACGGCTGCTGCCTCCGCTCCAGCCGCCCAGCGTGCGGGGCTTCGTCACCTTCGAGGAACACGTGGAGGGCGTACGGCGGTCCGTGGACGGGTCCGCCGGTGTGCCGGAGCGGTGGTATGCGGCCCCGACGTTCTACTTCGGCAATCCCTACGCGATGTACGGGCCGCACGACGACATCCCCGTGCCGCCGGGGTCGGACGTGCTCGACTTCGAACTCGAGGTCGCCGCCGTGATCGGCAAGGAGGGCCGGGACCTGACCCCCGAGCAGGCCCGCGACCACATCGTCGGCTACACGATCTTCAACGACTGGTCCGCCCGCGACCTGCAGTCCGCCGAGAAACTGCAACAACGCACGACAGAAAGGCCCTTCCGCTGTACAACCTGGACAGCACCCCGTCGCTCAACGCTCGTCCGCTGGTGAGGGAGCACCTGTGGGTGGTCGCTCCGCCGACTGCCCGGCTGCGGGCCGATCTTCCCGTGCCGTTCGCCGAGGTGGCGGCCCATCCGCTCGTCATGCCTGCGTCCGGCCATGCGCTGCGCGCCCTGATCGACGCCGCCGCGGCGCGGGCCCGGGCCTCCCTGGACGTCGTCGCCCAGACCAACTCCCTGCGGGTGCAGAAACAGCTCGTCCTGGCCGGACACGGCTGGACCGTCCTGCCGGGTGTGGGCATCGCCGAGGGCGTTGCCGAGGGCACCCTGAGCGCCGCCCCGCTGTGCGAGCCTGAGGTCTGGCAGTCGGTCGTGCTCGCCACACCGTGGTCCGGCCGGACGCCGCCCGCTGTGGAGATCGTGGCACGAGAGCTCGTGCGGCAGATCAACACGGCCGTGGACCAGGGCAGATGGCCCTCCGCGCAGCCGCAGACACAGGCACAGGCACAGGGCGAGTGACATCGCACATGCCCGGCCCGAGACGGGAGTTCCCATGACCGACACGGCTCAACGGCAGCACGCTTTCGCCCGCGCCCAGGACGGCACCGCACTGGCCTACCAGCGGGAGGGCGAAGGACCGCCTCTCATGCTCCTCGCCGGACAGGCGAACAACCACCACTGGTGGGACGCCGTACGGACGGACTTCCACGCGACGCGGAGCACGATCACCATGGACTACCGGGGCACGGGAGCCAGCGACAAGCCCCGGGACGGGTACTCCACCCGGCAGTTCGCCGACGACGTGATCGCCGTGCTCGACGAGTTGGGCATCGAACGGGCCGACGTGTACGGCACGTCCATGGGGGGCCGGGTCGCGCAATGGGTCGCCGTCGGCCGGCCTGAGCGGGTGCGGCGGCTCGTCCTGGGCTGCACCTCCCCCGGCGGCCCGTACGCAGTCGAACGGGACGCCTCGGTGCGGCGGGCCCTGGCACAGTCCGACCCGAAGGCCGCACGGCAGGCGTTGATCGACCTGATGTACTCCCCCGCCTGGCGCGCCGGCCACCCCGGCCCGTACACCACCCTCGGCGACCCCGGCATGCCCCCACAGGCACGGCGCGGCCACCTGCTTGCCAGCAACCAGCACGACGCGTGGGACGTGCTGCCCGCGATCGGCGCTCCGACGCTGATCCTCCACGGCGACCAGGACCGGCTCACTCCGGCGGACAACGTGGCCCTGTTCGCCGCCCGCATCCCTGGCTCACGCACCCATGTCTTCCCGGGCGCCCGTCACGCCTACTTCGAGGAATGCCGAACCGAGGCGAGCGCGACGGTTTCGGCATTCCTCAACGGCGGCGCACAGCCAGAGATGTAGTCCGGACGTGTGCCATACGGGCAAGGCATGCGGGACGGTCACCGACTGCCGGCGCAGCGGTGACCGTCAGCCGCTGAGGGGGAAATTCTGCGGGGCCAGGCACGCACCGTGCCGTGCCTGGCCCCTGCTTGTCAGTTCTCCAGGCGCCAGCGCTGGTTGGCACCGCCCGAGCAACTCCACAGCTGGATTTTCGTCCCGTTGGCGGTCCCCTGGCCGCTGGCGTCCAGGCAGAGCCCCGACTGCGCTGCTGTGATCGTGCCGTCGGGATTGACGTTCCATTGCTGGTCCGCCTGCCCGCTGCAGTCCCAGATCGCCGCCGGGGTGCCGTTGCCCGCTGCCTGGCCGACGCCCAGGCACTTGTTGCCGTAGACGACCAGCTGCTTTGCGGCGGTGTGGGTCCACCGTTGGTTGGAGCCACCGTTGCAGTCCCACAGTTGTGCCTGCGTGCCGTTGGCCGTGGTGGAGTTGTTGATGTCCAGGCAGCGCCCCGACGGCTGGCCGATGATCTTCTGGCTGTCGGAGGGCTGTGGCGGTTGCGGGTTCGAGCCGAACTGTGTGAAGAACTGCCACACCGCTGCCGACGTCCAGGTGCGCCAGCCGGAACCGGTGGAACCGTCTATGGGACCGGGGTCGTGGCCCGCTCCGTCGTACGCGGCCCAGACGACGGGGTATCCGGACCTGCATCCGGAGTAGGTGGTGATGATGTGCGTCAGGCTACCGTTGGCCGGCTCGGGCGGGTTCTGCCGGGTGCAGCCGTTGTTCCGGACGAAGGTGTCGCGCAGTTCCCGTCCTGCCGAGATGGGCAGCACGTTGTCCCTCAGGCCGTGCAGACCCATGTAGGCGATGGGCTGAGTGCCGCCGTTGCACCCGCTGAGGTTCGCGCCGGAGAAGACCGCGACCGCGCGGAAGACCGTCGCCCGGGAGCAGGCGAGGGCGTACGACATCCCGCCGCCGTAGCTGAAGCCGGTGGCGAACAACTGGGTGGTGTCGACGCACAGAGCTGCTTCGATCTGGCTGACCATGGCGTCGACGAAGGCCACGTCCTGACCACCGGGGTTGGCCCAGCCGTTGCCGTTGCCCT
The DNA here is from genome assembly GCF_056436655.1 of Streptomyces sp. NPDC043427. Taxonomy (NCBI): domain Bacteria; kingdom Bacillati; phylum Actinomycetota; class Actinomycetes; order Kitasatosporales; family Streptomycetaceae; genus Streptomyces; species Streptomyces sp. NPDC043427. Next base: position 106,709 of record NZ_JBWKCC010000018.1, read on the forward strand.
GGGGGGCGACGAAGATCGTGCTGTTGTTCGCGTTGTCCGCCAGGCGCCGGAGGCCGTAGTAGGACCAGTTGTACCCGTCCCTTCCGCCCGAGTCGACGTCGTTGGCCGTGCCGCCCCGCCAGTGGAGACCGAAGATCAGCCGGTAGGGGTGGTTGCTGTCGTAGCCGGCAGGAACCCGCAGTATGTAACTGCGCGTCTGGCCGCCGCTCTGAATCGTGTGTGTACCACTCGTCAGCGCGGGGGCCTTGCCGCAGCCGGCGGTCGCCCGGACAGCGCTGGTGGTCGTGGCCGACGCGGGTCGGCCGAGGCCGCTGCTGAACGAGGTGCCCGCAGCCGCCAGGATGAGAATTACCGCAGCCGCGATGGACATTAAGAGCGGTTTGCGTTTCATGCACGCCTTCTTCCGTAGTCGAGGGATGGGCAGGGAGTGTCGGTCGCCCGGGTACGGAGGCTGTGTGCGGCGGTGACACCACGACGCAGCTCCGCCCTGCGGTGTGTAGCGACCGCTGTGGCGGTTCAGACCCCGGTGATGGTCCATGCGTTGTTGGTGCTGGAGTTAGGTGTCCACATCACCGTGGTCGAGCCGGCCGTGGTGCTGCCGCTGCCGTCAAGGGCGGTGCCGGTGCCCCGGTTGACGATCTGGTAGCGGTTGCCACCGAGGCTGTTGAGCGACCACTGCTGGTTGTTGCCGCCGTTCCACGCCTCCTGGCGGGCGGGAGCGCCGTTGGCGGAGTTGCCCCAACTGTCGGCGGCCATGCCGTTGGTGCGGTTCATGATGCGGTAGTAGCCGTTGCCGAGGTCGATCAGCTGCCACTGCAGGTTGGTGCTCCCGTCGTAGTTCCACTGCTTGAGGTTGGAGCCGGAGGCGACGTTGCCCCCGCTGTCGAGCACCAGTCCGCTGGTCACGTTGGCGATCTTCACCCAGGTCGTGGAGCCGCCCGGCGCGCCCAGGACGGGGATCTCACCGGAGAAGGTGAGCTTGACCGTGTACGCCAGGGCGCTGAACGGCGGGTTGGACGAGGGCATGGTGAGGTGCAGGCCGGAGGCATCCTGGGTCGGTGCGGGCAGGTTGATGTAGGTGCCGGCCGTGTTGTTCAGCAGTTGAGCGCCTGTCAGGCTGCTGAGGTTGATCTGGTTCGAGTTCAGCGTCGTGATGTGCATGGTGCCGCCCTGCCAGCCCAGCGCGGTGGCGTAGAGGACCTTGTTGTCCCGGCTGCGGGTGAACCGGATGTCCTGCGGCTTGCCGGCCACCGGCCCGCTGAAGGAGCCTCCGCCCATCTTGGTGGGGCCCTCGCCATAACTGGCCCAGGAGCGGGTGGCGTAGACCGCCTCCCCGAAGCGGCCGAGCCAGTCGCCCATGGCGAGCAGGATCGACTGCTGCCCGGAGGGGATGGTGCCGTCGGCCATCGGAGCGATGTTCAGCAGCATGCTGCCGCCCTTGCTGACCCGGTCGATCAGCGAGTGGAGCATGGCCTGCGTCGAGTAGTAGCCGATGCCCACCGTGTAGCACCAGCTGGAGGAGGAGATGCTGTCGTCGGTCAGCCAGTAGGGGGTGAGCAGCCCTGCCGGGCCGCCGCGCTCGAAGTCGAAGACCTCACCCTTGTTGTTGAGGCCGTCCTTGTAGGTCGCGACCACGTCCTTGTTCCACGCGACCGCCTGGTTGTAGTAGTGCGCGAGGAACTGGAGCCGGTAGGACTCCTCCACCCGGCCCAGGTTGAAGTCCTGCCAGACCAGGTCCGGCTGGTAGCCGTCGATGACCTCGACCAGCTTGTCGTACCAGAGCTTGTTCTCCGCGGCCGAGCTCAGCTGGCCGTAGAGGATGCGGAGCGTCGGGTCCGACTGGGACGGCACGTGGTCGTAGTAGCCGGTGAAGTTGTAGGCGTGGTGCAGTGAGGCCATGAACTTCAGCCCCTGCCCGCGGATGGCCTGCGCGTGCAGCCCCACGAGGTCGAGTCTTGGGCCGTGCTGGACCGAGTTCCACGGGTTGGAGCGGCTGTTCCACATGGAGAAGCCGTCATGGTGCTCGGCGACCGGGCCGGCGAACTTGGCGCCCGCGGCCTTGAACAGCCGCGCCCAGGCGTCCGGGTCGAACCTGCCGCCCTGGGAGGCGAGTTTGGGGGCGAACTGCACGTGGTTGCCGGCCTTGTCGCGGGCGCCGTCGATGAAGTTGTGGTACGGCCATACCGAGGGGTCGCCGTAGGTGGCCTTGTGGTGGTTGTTCTCGGCCGAGCCGCCGATGTACATGTTGCGCGGATACCACTCGTTCCCGAACGCGGGAACGCTGAAGGCGCCCCAGTGGTAGTAGATGCCGAACTTGGCGTCCTGGAACCAGGCCGGGGCCGGGGGGTGCTGGTCCACGGAGGACCAGCTCGGGGTGTAGCTTCCGGGGCCGTCGGTCGCGGCGGCCTCGGGGGCGAACCGCAGCAGGCCGGAGGCAGTGGCCGCGCCGGCCGCCGCCAGCAGTCGGCGCCGGCTGAGCGGCAGGGAGGAGGAAGACATGGATGGGGGGCCTCTCGGGGAATGACGGAGGAGATACGGGAGTCGGTGATCGTCAGCCGGTCACCTGGATCAGTCGCGCGTCCACTTCTGGTTGCTGCTGCCGTTGCAGGTCCACAGCTGCAGCAAGGTGCCGTTGGCGGTTCCCGCTCCGGTCGCGTCCAGGCACAGGCCGGACTGGACACCGGTGATGGTGCCGTCGGCGTGGAGCGTCCACTTCTGGTTGCTGCCGCCGCTGCAGTTCCAGATGTCCACCTTGGTGCCGGGCGTGGTGCCCTGGCCCGCGGCGTCCAGGCAGTCACTGCCGTAGACCCGCAGCTCACCGGCCGAGGTGTTGGTCCACTGCTGGTTGCTGCCGCCGTTGCAGTCCCACAGCGCCACCTGGGTGCCGGCCGTGTGCGACTGGTTCGGCACGTCCACGCACCGGCCGGAGGCGGCCCCGACGATCGCGCCGGTCGTACCGCCGTCGTTTCCGCCGCTGCCGGGGGTGATGGACAGGTTGTCGAACTGTGCCGTCTCGCCCTGGCTGGTCCCGTAGCCGATCTGCCCAGTCGCCCAGGTGCTGTCGTTCGCGGAACCGACCGTGGCACCGTCGATGACCGCGGTGATCGTGGTGCCGGAGAAGGTGAGGCCCAGGGTGTGCCACCGGTTGGTGCCGAGCGCGGCGGTCGTGCCCCGGGCCAGGGTGGAGACGGTGCCGCCTGTGTTCGAGTTCAGGATCGACCAGGCCCCGGTGTCGCTCACCCGCAGGCGGTAGGCGTTCTGCCCTCCGGTACGGTCGTAGTCGTGCCCGCCCGCACGGCCGATCAGTTCGAGGTATCCGGGCTGTTCGAGCATCACGTCCGACGAGACCGTGTAGTTGCCCCAGCTCACGTCACCGAGCAGGGCGTGCGGATCGGTCAGCTTGTCCCAGGTGATCGGCTTCTGCGGGCTCATCTGGCGCACGCACCTGCCGCCGCGGCCGCCGCCGCAGCCCACCGCCTCGAAAGCGCCCTGCCAGTCCATGAGGTACTTCGCCTCGGTGCCGGTGGCGTAGCCGTCGAAGGAGTCGCTGTACGGCAGCTTCAGTGCGCTCCGGCCGGGACCGGTGGCGGTGCCCTTGCCCTGTCCGGTCGTGGTGGTCAGGGTGTACATGTGGCCGGGCTGTACGGTCAGGCTGAAACCGCTGCCGGACGGGGTGATGTCCGTGGCGTGCACGAAGTGGTCGGCCGGGTTGTTGGATTTGACGTCGGTGGACCAGACGTGGACGGTTTTGGTGGACAGCCCCCCGGTGACGTTGAAGTTCAGCGTCTGGGCGCTGCCGGCGTCCATCGTCTCGATGACCGTGGAGTAGTCGGAGTTGTTGGTGGACTTGAGCGAGACGTAGCTGCCGTTGTTGCGGTTGCCGCCGATGTAGCCGCTGGAGGCGTCGAGGTACCGCCACCCCGGGGCGGTGAACTGGCTGGTGTGTGCCATCACCCAGGCGTTCTTGCCGATCGAGTAGGAGCCGGACCACGGCTGCGAGGCCAGGGCGAGACCCATGGTGGGGTACGGCAGGTTGGGTGTGAGCGCGGCGACCACCGGCCAGTTGAAGTACGCGGTCATCCGTCCGTCGATGTATCCGCGGTTGATGCCGCGGGCCACGGCCTGCGCTCCCCCGTTGTAGTCGTCGGAGCCGTTCTCGCTCGCCCACAGCGGCTTGCCGGACGATGTGGCGGCCGACGGCACCGAGCAGTTGGTCTGGGAGGACCGGTAGCCGCAGGGGTAGTGGGTGCCGATGACGCTCACCGCGGCGGCGAACGCCTGGTTGGAGTTGACGTCGTTCGCCACGGACCAGTCCGAGTCGGCCGCGACGATCTTTACGTTGCCGTAGCCGTTGCTGTTGAGCGCGCCGCGCAGCTGCTGGTACCAGGAGACGTTGTAGCCTCGCTCGTTCCATCCGCCGAGGTAGTCGATGCTCAGCCCGTGCTGTTTCGCGCAACCCAGCCATGAGAGCAGATAGTTGATGGTGTCGGTGGACCAGAAGTTGCCGCCGCCGATCCAGCCGGGCGCGCCCCAGGCGAGCGCGTTCAGCTTGATGTCGGGGTTGCGTGCCTTGGCCTGCTCCATCAGCCACCACTCGTAGCCCCGGTTGCAGTTCAGGTCGGACCGGGTGTGCTGGTGACTGGGCTCGGCCCCCGAGGTGGAGTTGGTGTCACCGCCGATCTCGGCCTTGAGCATCTGCAGGGAGGCGCCGTAGCCGGGCCGGAACAGGTAGTCGAGGATCTGGCCGCGCTCGGGCTCGGGATAGTCGATCAGGAGTCTGCTGTTGCCGCCCCCGCCGCTGATCGCGCCGACGCCGTCGAAGGTCCGGCCGCCGGACGCGCCGTTGATCGTGATGGAGGTGGCGGCCTGGGCCGGCGCGGCGGCCGTGCTCACGATGCCGCCGGCGGTCAGGAGGAGGCCCGCGAGCACGGCCGTCGAGGCGCGCAGGCGCCGGAACAACCGGCTGAATGCTGACACGGTGGGTTCCTTTCGCAGGTCGGAGGTGTCCCGTGGCCGCCGGGGTGGTCCGGCCATGGGCGCGATGGCTGTGCTGCTCGTGGTGGCCGTGGCTGCACGGTTGCCGGAGGTCGCTCGCGGGCCGGTGTCCGTGGAGCCGCCGTCAGCGGAGGATGAAGTCCTGGTTCGTGCCGGGCCTGTTCTTGCACTGCCACTGGTCCAGTTGCTGCCCCAGGTTGCCGCCGGCGCCGTAGACGTCCAGGCACAGACCGCTGTTCTTGTTCTGGAACGCGTAGGAACCGTCGGACTGCCGCACGGGCAGCCAGAGGCTGTTGGCCGCCGCGCCGGGTGCCTGCTGGACGATGTCCGGGATGCCCGCCGCCGTGGAACTGTCGGCCACCGCCACGTCCAGGCCGGAGTTCTGGGCCCGGAGTTCGCCGTAGCCGCCCGAGGCGGGCACGAACCGGAACTGCTGGTTGCCCTGCCCGTTGCAGGTCCACTGGTCGATCGCGGCACCCGCGCTGCCGGAGTTGCCGTACACGTCCAGGCACAGGTTGTCGCTGGCGACCACGAGTTGGTGGTAGCCGTCCGGGAAGCCGCCGCCGGACGAGGCCGGCGTCAGATGGACGGCGAACGCGTCGTGCGCGCCCTGGAACGTGAACGGCACGGTGATCGAGCCGCCGGCGGTGCTCACGTTCTGGTCGTACACGGTCTGTGGTGCTCCGAGCGGCGCCTGGTCCGGGATACGGTGCACGGTGACGTGCACGCTGTCGGCGTTCGCCAGCCAGGGCACGGACGACAGCCCGTCGAAGGTCACGGACGCGGCGCCGGTGTACCCGTTCGAGTCGCCGATGATCGCCACCGCGCGCTTGTTCGCGGAGTCCTCGGAGGCCGAGATCGCCGTCGAGCCGACCTGGCCGGAGGTGTCCACGAGGGTGCCGGTCATGTCGGCGTAGTCCCGAAGCGCCCACCAGTTGCCGGTCGGCTGCCAGCTCCCCCCGCTCTGGGTCAGGACTCCGGTCAGGTTCGGGGTGACGCAGCACACCCAGTTGCCGCGCATCGCGTTGGTGTATCCGGACTGCGCGAACCGGGCCAGGTACCAGGCTGTCACCCCGGCGGTCTGTCGGTCGGCCGGCTGGTACTCGTTCGAGGACAGCGGCAGCGGACCGATGCCCGCCGCGGTCAGGGCGCTGTTCAGGCTCCGCGCGACGGTGACCGGGTCGTCGACATCGCCCTCGTTGTGGTTGGCGATCATGTCCGGCACCGTCCCGGCCGCCTTCACGTGCGCGAGCCAGGTCCGCCATTCACCCGGGTTGCGCTCCGGGGTGAACGCGAGTGACGGCCCGACGATCTGCGCTCCGGGGGCGATGCGCCGGATCTCCCGGTAGGCGGTGTCCCACATCCGGAAGTACTGGGCGCTGTTCACCCCCCGGGTCCAGAAGGCGGAGATGTCCGGCTCGTTCCAGATGTCGTAGGAGAACGTGAGCCCCGAAGCCTGCAGCGCTCCCACCGTGGAGTCGATGAAGCTGACCCAGTTGGAGCAGTCGCCGTTGTCGCACGGGTACCTCGTGTTCGACGGCTGGCCGCCGTTCGCGCCGTAGATGTCGCTCACCAGCACCTGGTACTGCGCGTGGTAGGGCGGCCGGGTGAGCCGTTTCGCCTGCGCGATGATCGAGTCGACGTCGGCCCGGGTGGCCGAGCCGTACTGGTAGCCGTCCCTGATCCAACCGCCGGAGAACCACCCACCACCGCGGAACGCGTTGATCCCCAGCGGCTGGATGAACTGGTCCGCAGGCCGGCTGCCGTCTTCGCTGAAGCCGTAGAGGAACCCCTCCCCCACGCCGGTCGACGGCCCGCGGGTCGACGCCAGGTGCACGCTCAGCGACTTGTCCGAGGCGGCCTGGCTCGCGGCCGTCGACAGCAGCGGCAGCACGAGTGCCAGGACGGTGCCGACCAGAAGTACCAGACGGCCGGGTCTCGCTCTCGTCCTCATCCGATCCTCCTGCGGTTCGGCGCCGCTGCGCTGCGACGCGTGTGATGCGGTGGGGTGCGGTGACGCGCCGGGGCGGTGGTCGGGTGCCGCCCGGCGCCGGGTGACGGGTCCCTCAGGGGGTCAAGGGGGTCAGCCCAGTGACCATCGCTGGTGGGATCCCCCGTTGCAGGTCCACAGTTCGACGGGGGTGCCGTTGGCGGTGGCGGCGCCGGTCACGTCCAGGCACAGGCCGGACCGGGCGTTGGTGAGGGTGGCGTCCGCGGTGAGGTTCCACCGCTGGTTGGGCTGGCCGTTGCAGGCATGATTCATCGACTCCTGGGCCGAGTTGTGGGAGAACACATGCATGGCGGCGGGACAGGTCCCGCGGCGGTCCTTCGGGTGTGCGGGAGGATCACCCCTCCCGCACGCGTGGAAAGGAGCTCAGCGGTAGCCGGCTGCAGTGACGTTGGCCTGCACCGCGTTGTCGGTCGCATCGGAGGGGTACCCGGCGACGATCGCTCCTTCGTAGAAGGTGCCGGCGCTCAGGTTGGCGCCGCCGCCCGGCTTGCAGCAGTCGCCGCCGCTCCCCAGGATGATTGCTCCCTGTTTCTTCATGGGGCTGTATCCGCCGGGAAGCCCGCCGTCCCACAGGGTGGTCAGGCCACCGGACTGCGCGTCGCCACCCTTGAGGGCGAACCTCGACGTCCCGTTGTTCTTCAGCATCGCGGTGACGAACTTGCTGCGGAAAGCCCGCTGTTTGGTGTTCCAGGACTGGCTGCCGCCGGAGTACAGGCCCCACTCGAGATCGGCCTGCACCCAGGGACCGCTGCCGGCGCAGCCGCCGAACCAGCACTGGGTACCGAAGTTGATCGCGTCCATCGCCCCGGCGGCGTCGGCCTTCCTGGTCGTCTCGCTGTTGCCGTAGTCGAAGCAGCAGCCACTGTTGACGTGGGTGCCGCTGGTGACCATGTACGCCCCTTCGGGTGCGGCACCGGTCGGCACACCCGTCAGGTGGCCGTCCCGCCAGTAGCTGTTCCCGGGATTGATGTACAGCGAGTACGCCTTGGTGCCCCCGGCGGTCAGCGACTCGGAGGTCGCCTTCGCGGGGCTGCTCTGAGTCGATCCCGGGACCTGGGCCGACCCCTGGTACCACAGGTCGTTGCCGTGCCCGGACTGGTCGCGGACGGCCGTGATCACGCACGAGGTGCCCGCGCAGAACGAGTCCTGTGCCGCCGCGTCGGCGAAGCCACCGGGTGCCAGCACGCCGATGTCCCTGGTGGCGTTGTCCGAGGAGCGCCTGACCTGGTACAGGGCGCCGTTGTACGAACCGTAGAGCGCCCGCACCGTGCTGTGCGCGGCCACGCACGGCGTACCGCCCGCGGAGTAGATGTCGCACGGGCCCGACCCGCTGGGCGAAGGCGGAGGTGTCGGGGTGCTCCACTTCTGGTTGCTCTGGCCGTTGCAGGTCCACAGGATGACCGCGGTGCCGTTGGCCGTGCCCGCCCCGTTGACGTCCAGGCACAGGCCGGACCCGACACCGGTGACGGACCCGTCGGAGTTCTGTCGCCACCTCTGGGTCGACCGTCCGTCGCACGACCGGATGACCGCCGAAGCTCCCGGAGCCGTCCGGTCGTCGTAGGCGTCCACACACCGGGTGCCGCTCATCGTCCTCAGCTCACCCGACGACGTGAACTCGAACGCCTGATTGACCTGGCCGTTGCAGTCCCAGATGTCCAACGCCGTTCCCGGCGTGTCGACGTTGCCCTTGACGTCCAGACACCGCCCCGACGCCGAACTCACCAGGGGTGCCGCCGACGCCGGCGCCGACCATGTCGGCGCGGTGGCCAGCAACATGGTCAGCAGTGCCATCACACATGCGGCGGCGACCGCCGGTAAGCGTCGTCCAAGAGCCGCGGGGCTCCAGGTCGAAACGGATGAAGGCTGCATTCTGTTCCTTGAGTATGTGGGGGAAGGGGACAGAGAGTGCCGTGCCTGTCCGGGGGGCCAGGACACCCGAGAGCACCCACAGGAAACCCTCAGACATCCCATGTCGATAGTGATTTCATACGCCTCTCCCCCTGTCAATAGACACGTCTCACTCGACCGGAACGCGATCCATCCCATGTTTTCCGCTGGTCAGGCCGCTGTGGCGGCATGGCGAAACCCGCGTCCGGCGACGGCCGCCGTGCCGGGCGCGGGTGTTCGTTCCGGTCCGCCGAAGCGATCCAGTGGCAGGAGCGCGCGCTGGGCGCCGATCACCTCACTTGAAGGTCCAGTGCTGGTTGGCGCCGCCGTTGGAGTCCCAGATCTGGACGGGGGCCCCGTTGGCGCTCTGCCCGGCGGGAACCTCCAGCGCCCGGCCGGAAGCGACGTTGGTCAAGGTGTACGAACCGTCGCCGTTCCGGCTCGCTCGCCAGTGCTGGTTCGCCCCACCATTGGCATCCCAGATCGCCATCCGCGTGCCGTTGCCCGTCTGACCACCCGGCTCGTCCAGAACCCGCCCACTGCCGACATTCGTCAGCGTGTAGGAATCATCACCGTTCTGGCTCGCCCGCCACTGCTGATTCGCACCACCATGGGAATCCCAGACCTGCAGGGGCGTGCCGTTCGCCGTCTGCCCGCCCGGCACGTCCAGCACCCGCCCCGCGGCGACATCGCTCAGTGCGTACACCTCGCCCGAGACGATGCCCCCCGGGTCGCCCGTACCGCCGCCGCCCAGCGCGGACAGGGCCGCGTCGTAGGCCGGCTTCTTGTTGCCGTTGCGGTCGAACAGCAGCGGGTTCTCGCTCGCCCGCCACGAGTCGCTGTCCCTGATCCCCCACGTGGTGATGCCGGTGCAGCGGGGGACGTTCATGCACGCCTGTACCGTGTTGGCGTAGGCGGTCGGCTGCGCCTGGGCGATGTCGAGTTCGGTGAGCTGGACGTCGACACCGAGGGCGGCGAAGTTGGCCAGGGTGGTCCGGAAGCTCGACGGCGGGCCGCCGGCGCCGAAGTGGCTCTGGAGACCGACGCAGTCGATGGGCACGCCGCGCGCCTTGAAGTCGCGCACCATGGTGTAGACGCCCTGGGTCTTCGCGTCGGTCCAGTTCTCGATGTTGTAGTCGTTGTAGCAGAGCTTGGCCGAGGGGTCGACGCCCCGCGCGGTGCGGAACGCCTCCTCGATGAAGCCGTTGCCGAGCAGGTTTTGGAACACCGACCTGCGGTGCTGGGTGGAGCCGTCGGCGAAGGCTTCGTTGACCACGTCCCAGGCGTAGATCTTGCCCTTGAAGTGGTTCATCACCGTGGTGATGTGGTTGTTCATCACGCCGCGCAGGGTGTTCGCGTCCCTGATGCCGCTGACCCAGGCGGGCAGCTGCGAGTGCCACACCAGGGTGTGGCCACGCATCCGCTGCCCGTGCGCCGTGGCGTGGCCGACGATCCGGTCGGCCGGACCGAAGTTGAAGTTGCCGCGGGACGGTTCGGTGGCGTCCCACTTCATCTCGTTCTCCGGGGTGATCATGTTGAATTCCCGGTCGAGAAGCGTGGAATACGTCGAATCGCCGAGCCTCCCGGCGGCCACGGCCGTGCCGAAATAGCGGCCACTGTCGGCCGCGGCCGCGCCCAGCGTGCCGGAAGCCGCATGGGCGGCGGGCGTCGCCGTGCCGGCCAGAGCCAGTAACGTGCCGGCGGCCAAACCGGTTGCCGAGGTCAGGGCCTTGCGGAGGCGGGGCGCCTCGTTGAGCCAGGACATGAAGGGTCATTCTCCTTGTGGGGGGGACACCGACCGCGAGACGGTGCTGCGGTGTCGGGTCACGGGATCAGGAGACCGGCAGAGCGGTCCACTGCTGGTTGGCGCCGCCATTGCAGTCCCACAGGACCAGTTGCGTACCGTCGGTGGCGGACGCGCCGGGGTCGTCGAGGCAGCGGCCGGAGACCGGGTTGCGGTAACCGCCGTTGTACGCCTGCCATTGCTGGTTGGTGCCGCCGCTGCAGTCCCAGATCTGGATCTTCGTGCCGTTGGCGGTACCGCGGCCGGTGGCGTCGAGGCACTTCCCGAGCGCCCGCAGGGTGCCGTCGGAGCGCGCGGACCAGGTTTGAGCGTCGGAGCCGTTGCAGGACCGGATGTCCGCCGCGGTCCCGTTGGCGCTGTTGCCGCCGTTGACGTCCAGGCACTTCCCCGCGATCCCGGAGCGCACCTGCCCGCCCACGGAAACCGGCGGCTTGATCCAGCCTGCCGCGTCCGCGGCCTGGACCCCGGCGTTGAAGGCGTCCGCCATCTTCCTGAAGCCGTTGTCGTTGGGATGCAGGGAGTCGGCCAGGTCCGCGGCGGTCAGAGCACTCATGTCCACCAGGCGTACGTGCTTGCCTGCAGCCTGCGCGGCCTGGACGATTCCGGGGAGCTTGGCGTTGAACGCGGGCCGGTTGGCCTCCTCGGTGCCGCTGGTGGAGACGATCACGGTGCCGACGAGGACGGTCGCGTCGGGGGCGTCGCGGGTGATCCGGTCGATGAGCGCGCGGAGCCGGTCGGGGGCTGTCGGGATCTGATAGTTGCCGTTCAGATCGTTGGTGCCGATCTCCAGAGTGACCACGTTCGGCCGGTAACGGGCCAGCACGGAGTCCGCGATGCCGGTGATCTGGTCGATCCGCCAGCCGGAGTGACCTTCGTTGTCCGGGTCCGACATGGTGCCGTTGCGGCCCGAGCCGACGAAGTCCACGGCGTGCCCCTCGGCCGCCAGCTGGTTCCGCAGGAAGCCCCGGTAGCCGTTCCCGGACGGGCTGCCGACGCCCCAGGTGATCGAGTCACCCAACGGCATCAGCCGCAGGGGGGCGGGCGCGGCGGCCCGCACGGCGGAGAGCGGCGGCTCGGTGCTCGTGGCTGCCGCCGCGGGCAGGGCGGCGCCCACGCCGAGCGCGGCCGTCAGCGCCGCGGCCAAGGGTGCCGAGTACTTGTTCATCAGCGTTCCTCACTGGTGCGGGACAGTGGGTGGGGTGAACGAGCCCGTGAGCCGGTCAGCGGGGGATGAAGTCCTGGTTGCTGCCGGCCGTGTTCTTGCAGGGCCATTGGTCGAGCTGCTGGCCGAGGTTGCTGCCGCCGCCGTAGACGTCGAGGCACAGGCCGCTGTTCTTGTTCTGGAAGGAGTACGAGCCGTCGGACTGCCGTACCGGCAGCCACAGACTGCCGGCCGCTCCGTCCGGGGCCTGTTGCACGATGTTGGGCGTACCGGCGGTCGTGGAGCCGCCCGCCACCGCCACGACCTGCCCGGAGTTCTGCGCCCGCAGCTGCCCGTAACCGCCCGAGACCGGCACGAACTCGAACTGCTGGTTGCTCTGCCCGTTGCAGGTCCACTGGTCGATCGCGGCGCCCGCGCTGCCGGAGTTTCCGTACACGTCCATGCACAGGTTGTTGCTGCCGATCACCAGCTGGTGGTAGCCGGTGGGAAAGCCGCCACCGCCGCCCGACGACCGGACGCCTGCCTGCTGGATGACCTGTCGCGCGCCCTGAGGCCAGTTGGTGCCGCTGACCTGGACGTTGCCGGTGAGGACGTTGTTGTGCGGAGGACCGGTGGCCACGTACGTGTTGCCGCCGTTGTACCAGTTGCCGGAGAAGGTGCTGTCGTCGGTGTGGTTGTTCGCGTTGGCGTTGGTCAGCGCCCAGTTACCGGCGTCCTGCACCACGTTGTTGGAGACCTTCAGGTAGCGGGAGCCCTCGTCGAGGTACAGCGCGGTGGTGCGGTTGTTGTCGTACATGTAGTTGTCGGAGATCACCGAGCCGGGCATCGCGGACAGGCTGTAGATGCTGCCGCCGTCGAACATCGCGTTCTTGGTGTCGAAGACCAGGTTGTGGGAGACGGTGTTGTTCTTCAGCGTCGTGGGAGTGCTGTAGATGGGCTGGTAGTTGTACGTGCCCCGGTTGACGTAGTCCTGGCTGCCGCCGGGGTCGTTCATCCCCCAGCCCCAGCCGACGTCGATCCCGTCGTAGGGAAGGTGGTCGCACTGGTTGTGGGTGATCGTCGCGTTGGTGACGTAGGTGGACAGGATGCCCGCGGTCTCCTTGTAGTCGGTGCCCACCCCACTGACCCGGTTGTCGCTGATGACGATGTTCTGGTTGGTCATCTGCGGGTTGCTCGGGTGGTGCGCGTCCGGCTGGATGCCGCCGACCTGGATGCCGCTGCCGGCGATGTCGGTGAACGTGTTGCCGGTGATGGTGACGCCGTTGGCGCCGAGTCCGGTGCCGGAGGCCGTGGCGACACCGTCGTTGCCCACGCCCAGTCCGGCCTGCCCGAGTTCGGAGAACGTGTTGCCGGAGAACGTGATGCCGGTGGCGGCGGAGACCTGGACGGCCGCGGGCATCTGCACCCAGTGGTTACGGGTGGCTTCGAACTGCGTGCATCCCGACTTGCAGGTGCTCAGCCAGTTGGCGGGCATCGTGTAGGCACCGGTGATGTGCGCGCCGCTCTGCTGGTCCGCGTAGCCGTTGGGTCCGCTCGGGCCGAGCCAGGAGGTTCCCGTGAACCGGATGCCGGTGAATGCCAGACCGGCGGCAGGTGAGCCGTAGCTGCCGCTGATGCCGAGCAGGCTCTGCAGCCGGGGCAGTTCGACGTCGAGGCTGTTCGGGTTCTGCCCCGGCTGGGCCCGGTAGTACAGGTCGCCGGTGGACGAGTCGAGATACCACTGTCCGGCCTGCTTCAGGAACGCGTAGTTGTTCTCGAGGTACATCGTTCCGCCGGCGAACGGCGCGTTGATGGTGTCGTAGCCCCAGGAATTGTTGTTCCACGCGGGCTGCTGCATGGTGATGGTCCTGCCGCTGATCGACTGGACCGGCGCGTAGCGGTCGGTGAAGGAGTTGACGCTCTCGACTTCCATGTGGTTCTTGTCCGAGAGACCGGCCAGGTAGTCGAGGGACGAGTCGGTGATGGTCAGGCCGGTCTGGGTGAAGGTGAAGGCGGAGCGGGGCACCTGGATCGCCGCCCGCGGTGCCTCCCTGCCGTTCACGTACAACTGACGCGTGTTCACGCCGGTGCCGACGTGGACCCTCCAGATGTTGCTGTTTTGATCATGTACCTGCCAACCCGATATCTGCTGGGCGCCGCTCACCACCGGCTGCTGCCCTGACACGGCCTGGTAGGTGATGGTGTGGCCGTTCTGGCCACCGTCGCCGGAGCCGAAGGTCAGCGGCTTGGACAACCTGTAGGTCCCCCCGGCCAGGTGGACCATGACGTCCGCATCGGCCGAGAGCCGGTGCGCGGGCTGCTGCGCCTGGTCGATCGTTGCGAACGGCCGCTCGGCGGTGCCGTCCCCGCCAGGAGCCGCACCCGGCGCCACGTACAGGGCGGCGGCCGACGCCTGGCGCTCGGCCGGTACGGCGAACGCGGACCCGGCCGGGGCCAGGCTCCCGGCCAGTAAGGCGAGCAGAGCTACGGGGGCGGCCCAGAGGCCGCGGAGCACTCTGGCTCCGGACATCGTCATCCTCCAGTGGTGGTGCGTGGAGCCCGGTGTGGGGCGGAGTGGCGTTGTTCGCCGCCGAAGCCGCCCGCATGGCGTGCCCCCTCCGGTCGGGGCGACGGGACCGGGCGATTCGGCCGGGCGGGGTCGGAAGATCCCGGGAGGTGCCGCCGGGAGCCGGGCGCCGCGCAGGCGGATTCCTGCTTCCGGTGGCGAATGGCCCGTGACCGAGGGGAGCCGGTCAAGGGCTGGACTGGTTCAGGTCAGTTGAGACTCCATTGCTGGTTGGATCCACCGTTGCACGGCCAGGTCACCACCTTGGTGCCGGCGGACGTCTGCTTGTTGTACGCGTCCAGGCACATCTGGCTGCTGCCGCTGTAGACGGTCAGCCGGCCCGAGGACGTGCGGGTCCAGGTCTGGTTGATGCCGCCGCCGCAGTCCCAGATCTGCAGCTGCGTACCGGCCGTGGTGGACGAGTTCGGCACGTCCAGGAGGCACGTGGTCCGGCCTGCCACGGGCCGTACCGCCGCGAGTAACCGTTGCACACCACCGCGGCCGGAGAGCAGGTGGCGTCTTGTCCGGAGGGTTCCCATCTGATCTCCATACCGTGCCGGCACAACCCGATCGGGTCGTGTTGGTGGCGCTGCCAATCCGGAAGCGCTTGGAGGTGCCGTATGTGCAGCGAGATTGCAGAGAGGTTTCGGGGGGAGACGGTGCTCCCGACTTCGTGGGCTGTCAAGGGTGCGGAGGCTCCTGCTGCGAACCTTGTCGCGGAATCGATTCGACGGCTGATTCCTGCGGTTGGGGACCGATCGGCACGCTCGAACAGCTCCGGGGTGGAGGTATGCGGATGGCGGCGTGACCTCCCGCCGTGCGGGGCGCGATGGGCCGCGCGGGTGTGTCCGGCGGCCGGGCCCGGCTCACCAGGTGCCTGCCCGTCATGCCGGTGAGCAGGGACGCAGCCGCCAAACCCATGGGGCGGAGGGCCGGTCCGCAAGACACTGACCGAAGCAGCGGAGCCTCGGTCCGCCGCGTCGGCGCCGCCTTCGCCGCGCGGCACGCCATTCACCCCACACTCCACCACTCGTACCTTCGCGTCGAAGCGCTTGCGTGGAATCGATTCGCCCCACGCCTTCCGGTGATACGTGAGACGCGGAACGCGTGACGGTACCCGGCAGCCCGACGCCGTTCCGCGCGACTCATGACACTCGGGCATCTTTCGTCGGCCGGGGCCGCCAGGGCGCGCAGGCCGGCTGCACGCACCGCCGGGCACCGGGGCGCTCGACCAGCACCATCCGTGACAGGTTCCCCGGGGGCGACTGCGACGCCGTACGCGCGGCCCACCGCCGCGGACGGACTGAACTCCCCTGCGGCGCACGGCCGTAGTCAAGTGGCGCCGATCTCGAGGGATGACGCCGGACGGACGTCGACGAGGTCCTGCTCGACCCCGGCACCCGTCCCGGCCGCTCCGTCGCGCGCCGCACCGGGTGATCGCCGGCGCACAAGGGCGCGCGGCCCTGACGCCCCAACTGCCCGCGTGGCCACGGCAACCGCTCCGACAGGTCACCACTCCAGCTCCCACCCGTCGACACCGCAGGCCGTACCGCCCCGCCGACACCCCGCGCCCAGTGGCGAGTTGATTCGCGCGAGGTATTCTTTCGACCCGCGGGTAGGTTCTCGGGGAGCTGCATGAACATCGGGGAGATCGCTCGGCGCGCCAGCGTGTCACGCAGCACGGTGTCCTACGCTCTCAGCGGCAAACGGCCGGTCGCGAGCAGCACCCGGAAACGCATCCAAGATGTGATCAACGAATTGGGATATCACCCCAACGCGACCGCGAGGGCCCTGAAGGAGGGCCGGACCCGGACGATCGGTCTCGTCATCCCGCCGGCCGGCAACAGGCTCACACACATGCAACTGGACTTCGTTGCCAGCGTGGTCGACGCCGCCGCCCGGGTCGACCTGGATGTGCTGCTGTCCCCTTCCGGCGCGGATCACGACCGCTCCTTCGAGCGGTTGGTCTCGGAGAGCCGCGTGGACGGTGTCATCCTGATGGAGATCCGCCTGGAGGACCCTCGTGTGGGCCGCCTGCAGGATGCCGGGCTGCCCTTCGTCGGCATCGGGCACACGGCCGGCGACCAGCAGATGTCCTGGATCGACGTCGATTACGCCGGCTTGGTCCAGCACTGCGTGCGGCACCTCGCCGATCTGGGGCACCGCCGAGTGGCTCTGATCACTCGTTCCCCGGAACTCGTCTCGGCCGGTTACGGTCCGGCGCGCAGGGCCAGAGAGGGTTTCGAGGCCGCCGTGGCGGAACGCGGCCTTGACGGCATCGAAGTGCCTTGCGGGGACGACGCCCGCTCAGGTCAGGAATGCGTCGAGGTGCTGCTGCGCAGCCATCCGGACCTCACCGCTGTCACCACCATCAACGAGGCCGCCCTGCCCGGCATCCAGCGCGCGCTGGCGGACACTGGCCTCCAAGTGCCGTACGACTTCTCCATCACCGGAGTGGCGGCCAAGACCTGGGCCGAGGACTTCCGCCCGCCGCTCACGGCAGCGGACGTACCGGCCGCGGAAATGGGCGAGAAAGCCGTTTCCCTGCTGGTGGAACGCATTGCAGCGCCGGACACCCCGCCTCGGCACATCCTGTTGACCCCTCCGGTCTCGCTGCGCTCCAGCACAGCCGCCGCACGCAGCGACCGGCAGGTGTGAGTCAACCGCGCGGCGCGCTGAGCCGGCGGGTACGGCGCACGAGCAGCGTCGCGCCCTGTTCCGTGGGTCTGGAGCACGCCTTGCGGATGATCAAGCAGACGCTGGGCCGGACCTGCCCGAAGCTCCGCCACCCGGGTCCGCCGGAGGGCAACCTCCGCCCGAGTGTGGTCCCGGCGCAAGCGGGCTCGGGCGGCGGTGCCCCTGTGCCGGGTGTGTCATTCGGCCCTGATGTTGTCCACGTACACGACGCCCTTGGTCGCCGTGCCGCTTCCACGGCCGAGGTACAGACTGAACGCCGTCACCTTGGCCAGACGAGCCGCGTCGAGCACGGCTTCGGCGTGTGCGGTGTCCCAGGGAGCGGGCCGGAACTCGCTGAATGGTGTTCTGATGTCCTGCCCGTTCGTGTCGGCCAGCGGAAACCGGTACTGGAATGGGACTCCGTCAGCGACGATCTCGAACGCCCCGGCGTTTTCGGAACCGTCGCCCCGCAGCCACAACGCCAGGGACGTGAAAGCGGACCAGTCCGCGACGACCGACTTGCCTATGCCGGTGTACTCGGAGCCGGTGAAGTCGTACGCGTAGGCCAGTCCGTAGGAGCCCGAGGACTTGTGGTCGGGCGCCAGGGTGATGGTGTGGGAGTTGATGTGGGTGTACGCCTCGCTCAGGGCGGCGTCGTCTCCGGCGTATCCCTCGAAGTCGTCGACCCAACCGGCAGGCAGCGGTGCGACCTCACCGAGGAGGACCACGGCCGAGTCCGTGAGCGTCTTGCCGTCCACCCGCGCGCTCACGGTGAGGGTCACCGAGCGGTTGGCCGGCGAGGCCGGGTCGATCGACCAGTCGCCCGAGTAGAAGCCGTCGGCGTCGAGGCACAGCGGTCTGGCGCGTCCACCGTTCACGGAGTAGGTGACCCGGCTCGCCCTCGCGGGCGTGACACGTGCCCGGACGGTGGTCTTGGAGGCCGTCACGCGCTGTCGGTCCGTGGGAGTCACGAGATGCATGAACGGGGCGTTCCTGACAGCGGTGGTGCGAGCGGAGTACACCCCCCGCAGATCGGCGGCGAACAGGGTGTAGGGGTCCTGGTGGTACTTGACGAAGTCCGGCAGCAGGACGTGGCCCGGGTACGGCACATAAGCGCGCTTGGTGCCTCCGAAGTTGGCCCAGGTGAGCATGTACGTCATCTGACGGGCCAGCGGGTCCGCCTTGACGGCCTGCAACAGCTGGGTGAACCACTGCGGGTTGCGGGCCTCTGTACCGCTCTCCCCGAACTCGGTGAAGGCCGGCACCTTGCCTCGCTCGTTCGCCAGCCGGACCACCATCGCCAGGTCCCTCACCAGACCGTCCAGCCAGGCGGTCGGTCCGGCGTCTTCGTCGTAGGAGTCGTAGCCCAGGATGTCGACGAAACGGTCGCCCGGGTAGGTCTTCAGGTAGCCGGTCGGGTCGGCGCCGAAACTCGAGTTGGGTGAGTAGGAGTAGAGCAGGTTGTGGACGCCCCTGGTGTCACGCAGGTACTCGACGGTGTAGCGGAACAGCTCGATGAACTCGCCCGAGGTGGTGTGGCCCGCGCCCCACCAGAACCAGCCTCCGTTGTTCTCGTGGAAGGGGCGGAAGATGACCGGGATCGCGGTGCCGTCCGGCCGCCGCGCGCCCTTGACCGCCTTCGCGATGCGGTCGAGGAAGGCGTTGAAGTCCGCGTGCTTCGCGCCTCCCGGAAGGATCTGGCCGACCACTCGGCCCGTGGTGTCGTAGAAGTCCTTGCCGGTGACGAAGTTCGGCATGTGGGCGGTGAGGGTGTTGATCCCGCCGCGTGCGTCCCCCTGCCGGATGCACCGGCTGAGTGCGGCGATGTTCTCGGCTTCGGTTCCGTCCTGGGCGCCGGGGCGTTCGTCGCCGTCGAGGATGAGGGTGTCCCAGCCGAAGACCGCGGGGTAGTCGCCCACCGCTGCCCTGGTGTCGGACGCCTTGCCGTCGGGAGTGGTGAAGGTGAAGCCGTAGGTGAGGTCGTGCTGGTGGCCGAACAGGATGCCTTTGCCCTGCTGCCGCTTCAGGTAGGCGAACAGCGCGCGGGTGGCGGGGGTTGCCTTGTCGTCGACGATCCGGACCGGCGTCGGCGCGCCGGTGGGCGCCGAGGGGGAGGCGGCCGCGGCGGCCACCGGTGTTCGGGCGCCGGCTGCCGCGGCGACCGTGGCACCGAGGAGGATGAAGGTGCGACGGTTCAGGGGGAAGCTGGGCATGTACGTCTCCTTTGACGTGGCGATCTCTCGCACGGCCTGCGAGCCCTCACGGTTCTTGATCGTGGCGTCGCCGGATGTGTCCCGCTTCAGGGCCTCCTCGCGCTGTGCTTGCTGCGTCCTGCTCAGCGGGGCCTTCTCGTGGTCGTGCTCGGCGTGGTCCGTGGGGTCGTGCCGGTCCACGGCCGCCGTCGGTGCACCTTCGCCGGCCCGCGCCATCGCGAAGGCCGAGAACGTGGCTGCCACCACAACAGGGTTGGTCGCCACTGCCCTGAGCATCCAGGGTCTGTCGGTCACTTGTGGGGGGTCCTTCCAGCGACGCGGTCGACTGCGGAATGGGGGTCCTGGTCGGGGACATCCGCGACGCACGACACGCGTGTGACTCAAGTGACGCTATTTGACTAGAGGTTGAGGAAAAAGGAAAGAGCTCAGGACGGAGGACGAGGCCACTGAGGGCGAGCATTCCCCCATGCGCCCAGGCGTTCAGGAATCGGTCCGACCGTCAGTGTGCCGTCTCCGTTGCGGAGCCCGCGCCGGTCACTCCTCTCCAGCGCCCGCGCGGCGTGCGGCCCCCTCCGTCCCCCACCCGTGTCGTTCGAGAGCGAGGCGTGCCGTACGGGCCATGGCCTCGTCGACCATCTCGCCTTCGAATGCCACAGCGCCCGTCCCCTCGCCCTGTGCCGCCTCGACGGCCGCGATCAGCCTTGCGGAGCGGGCGAGTTCGTCGGGGCCGGGAGAGAACACCTCGTTGATCACGGGGACATGGGAAGGATGGATCGCCATCATCCCCTCGTAGCCGAGGGAACGGTTCTGTTCGGCGAAGGCGCGTAGCCCCGGCACGTCGGTGACGCGCGTCCACAATCCGCTGACCGGGCACGGCACTCCGGCTGCCCTGGCGTCCAGCAGGACGCGGGAGCGCAGTGCCACCGTTTCGGTTCCCTCCGGGCTCCAGCGGTAGCCGACGGCGCGTTCCACGTCGCCGCCGGGGGCGGTCAGTGCGCCCAAGTAGGCGATGCGTGAGGCGGCTCGGGCGATGTCGTACGCCTCACGCAGGCCACGGGCCGTCTCGAGCAGGGGCACCAGGGCGACCCGTCCGGGCGGCAGGCCCTGTTCCCCTTCGCACCAGCCCAGCAGCCGGTCGGCAAGCTTCACGTCCTGGGCTGTGCGGACCTTGGGGAGCACGATGCCGGCGAGGCCTGGCCGTACGACCGCGCGTAGTTCCTCGGCCCCCGCCCAGCCGTCCAGCGGGTTGACACGGACGAACAGCGCCATCCGTCCCGCCTGATCGGCCGGTTCGGTGGCGGCACGCGCGACGGCGTCGGCCACCTGCGCGCGGGCGGCGAGCTTGTCCGCGGCGGGCACCGCGTCCTCCAGGTCGAGGATGGCCGCGTCGGCGCCCGCCGCCCGGGCCTTGGGCAGCCAGCCGGTCCTGGTGCCGGGAACGAAGAGCAGGGACCGCAGCGGGGGCCGGTCGACCGCCCTCGTGTGCGACTCGGCAGGCCTGTTGGAAGACGCCTCAGATGACATCGCTCTTCTCCAGGTCGGCCAGCTCTTCCGCACTGAGTCCGAGCCACTGCCCGTAGACGAGGTGGTTGTCCTGGCCGAGGGCGGGCCCCGTCCGCCAGACCCGGCCGGGCCGCTGCCGGAAGTGCGGGATCACCGCCTGCATCCGTACCGGACCGAGGTCGGGGTCGTCGACGGTGACGATGTCCTCGCGTTCGGCGTACACGGGGTCGGCGGCGATGTCCGCGGCGTCGAACACCCGTGAGGCCACGACTTCGGCACGGGCGAACTCCTCCAGGCACTGGCCGGTGCCGCGCTCCGCCACCCAGTTCCGCAGGCCCTCGTCCAACTCTCCGCGCCGGGCGTGCTGTTGCGGTGCCGTGGCGAACTCCTTCTCGGGGAGCCCCAGCAGGCCGGCGATGTTGCGGACCGAGCGCAGCGTCGCGGAGGTCACCGTGATCCACTCGCCGTCGCGGGAGCGGTAGGTGTTGATCACGGCCGCGGGGGCGACCGCCAGCTGGTTGCCGGAGCGTTCGGGCACTTGTCCCAACTGGTCGTGGACGATCACCTGCCACTCGACGAGACGGAACAGGGACTCGAAGAGAGCGAGGTCGATCCACTCGCCGTCGAAACCGGGGTCGTGGTCACGGCGGTGGAGGGCGGCGAGGACGGCGTAGGCGCCCATCAGGCCGGTCACGGCGTCGCCGTGCGAGAAGCCGGTGTGCACGGGCGGGCCGTCGGGAAACCCGGTCAGGTGGACGACTCCGCTGCGCGCCTCACCCATCTTGCCGAAGCCCGGGGCGTCCGCCTGCGACGAGGTGGCACCGAAGCCGGAGATCTGCAGCAGTACCGCCCGGGGGTTGATCCGGTGCACGGAGTCCCAGTCGAGTCCCCAGCTGCGCAGGCGTCCGGCGCGCAGGGTGACGATGACGACGTCCGCCCAGGCGACGAGTCGGCGAGCGACACTCCGGCCGGCCTCGTGGTGCAGATCAAGGGTGACCGAGCGCTTGTTGCGGCCGGCGACCTTGAACCACAGGGGGACGCCGTCACGTTGCGGCCCCATGGCGCGGGCCGCGTCTCCGGCGCCGGGGGGTTCCACGTGCACGACGTCGGCTCCTTGGTCCGCGAGCATCGAGCCTGCCAGCGGCCCGGCCACCACATGGGCGAACTCGACCACTCTCAGCCCTTGCAACTGCCCGCGTCCGGTGGTGTTCCGCTCGTCGTCCGACACCGATGCGCTCCCTCGCCCCTGCTGTTTCGCGTTGGTCCCCGGACCGCGTCGTCCGCGTTGGTGCGGCACGTCGTCCCCGGCCGGGTCTTCAGAGTGCAGGAGCGGAGAAATGCCTGTCGAGCAACAGAAGACCATGAATCAATGCGAAGAACGCATGAATCGCTGAAGCGGTCGGTGCGCGGGTGCGGTGGGCCGTGAGGGTGATGCGAGCCTCGGCCCCAGCACGCCCCCACGCGGCTTCATGCCCACGACACCCCGGGCGGAAGAGGGCGGCCCTGGAGACGGAACTCTTCGAGCGCCTGAAGGAACCGCTCCGTAACGGTCGGGAGCGTTCGCCGAGCGCGCAGCGCGATGTCCAGGCGCCGGTCCACCACGGGGTCCACCAGAGGACGGCAGACGACGGGCCCGGCGCCCATCAGCGGGAGCACGAGGGCGGGCATCGCCGACACCCCGAGGCCGGCGGTCACCAGTCCGCCCACCGTCGCGATGCTGCCCGCCTCGGCCGCCGGTGCCGCATGTACGTCGATCTGGGCGAACGCCGCATCGGTGAGGCGACGCACGCTGGAGTCGCGCCCGACGGCCAGGAACGGCTGACGAGCCAGGTCCTCCCAGGCGATCTCGGGTCGGTCGGCGAGCGGGTGGCCTTCCGGCAGCACCGCGACGAAGCGGTCCCTGACCAGGGGGCGGTGCTCCAACTGCTCGGGCGGGTCCCCGACGGTGGTGATCGCGAAGTCGGCGTCACCGGACAGGACCCGGTCCAGTACCAGCCGCTCCAGGCCGTCGAGGAGGCGTACCGCCACCTGCGGCCGCCGCTCGCGGAAGTCGGAGATGACCTGCGGCAGGAGCACCGCGGCAACCGAGGGAAGGGTCGCCACGGCGACCGTTCCCGACTCGCCGAGCAGGAATCGCCTGAGCTCCTTCATGCCCGCCCGGTGAGCGGTGACGATCTGCTCGGCGATGCGCAGGGCCTCGGCACCCGCCGGGGTCAACTGCACGTTACGGGGGTCCCGTTCGAGCAGTTGGACGCCGAGTTGTCGCTCCAGATCCGCGACCGCGCGACTGAGCGAGGACTGGGACACGCGCATCTCCGCGGCGGCCGCGGTGAAGCTCGCGGCCCGTGCGACGGCCGTGTACGCCGCCAGTTGACGCAAGGTGGGGGCCTCCATGGCCGCCGAGCATAGGGCGCGCCCCCGTGAATTGATGCGCTTATCGCATGGACAGATCTCGGTTTGATGCTGGACAGGGATCCGGTAGTGCTCCGAAACTCTCGCGTAATACCTCGGCCTGCCCCCGCTCAGCTCCCGCCCACCACCGCCGAGGGCCGTCCCCGAGAAAGCGAGCGCCGCATGCTGGCAGCCCTGGGCTTCGCCACGATCGCCGTCCTCCTGCTGCTCACCATGACCAAACGCGCCTCGGTGCTGGTCGCTCTGATCCTGCTTCCGGTGCTGGCGGCGCTCATCGGCGGATTCGCGGGCGACCTGGGCGAGTTCATTCTCGGTGGGCTGTCCAAGGTGGCCCCCACCGGCATCATGATCGCGTTCGCGGTCCTGTACTTCAGCCTGATGGTGGACGCCGGGCTCTTCGACCCCCTGATCCGCGGTCTGTTGCGCGCGGCGCAGGGCGACCCGTTGCGGATCACCGTCGCCACGGCCGTCCTCACGCTGTGCGTGGCCCTGGACGGCGACGGCGCCTCCACCTTCCTCATCACCGTCTCCGCGCTGCTGCCGGTCTACAAGAGGCTCGGCATGAGCCCCCTGGTGCTGTCCGGAGTGGTCTGCCTGGGCGCGGGCGTGATGAACATGGTTCCCTGGGGTGGCCCGACCGTACGCGCCATGGCGGCGCTGAAACTGGACAGTTCCGAGGTCTTCAACCCCGTACTGCCCGCGATGGGCTTCGGCGTGGTCTGGGTGCTGGTGGCCTCGTATCTGCTCGGTCGCCGGGAGCGCAGCCGTCTCGGTGCGCTGTCCCCGCGAGGCCCGGCCACGGACGTGCGCACGGGCGAGGACGAGCGGGACGACCGCGAACCTGCCGCATCGACTGCTGCCGCGACTGCCGAGTCGAGCCTGCGGGCCACTCCCCCGACGGCCGACGGGCAGGAGCGTCCGGCCCTCCGATCCCCCGGCGACGGGCCCGGCACCGTCCGGGTCCCGCCGCTGCCGCGGACCGGGCTGAGCATCTTCAATCTCCTGCTCACCATCGCCCTCGTGGTCTGCCTGATCCAGGAAGTGATGCCGCTTCCGGTGCTGTTCGTCCTCGGGTTCGCGATCGCGGTGCTGGTCAACCACCCCACCTGGGAACAACAGCAGGCGCTGCTCGACAAGCACGCCAAGAGCGTGGTCCTGGTCACCACGATGATCTTCGCGGCCGGCGTCCTCACCGGGATCCTCAGTGGCACCAAGATGATCGACGAGATGGCCGAGGCGCTCGTCTCCGTCGTCCCCGACTCCTTCGGGTCGCATCTGCCCGTCGCGGTGGCCGTCACCGGCATGCCCTTGAGCCTGGTCTTCACCCCGGACGCCTACTACTTCGGCGTACTGCCCGTACTGGCAGAGACCGCGAGCGGGTTCGGCACGGAGCCGGCCGAGGTCGCCCGGGCGGCCATTCTCGGCCAGATGACCACGGGGTTCCCGCTCAGTCCGCTCACCGCGTCCACGTTCATCCTGGTCGGCATGAGTGGTGTGTCGCTCGGAGAGCACCAGCGCTTCATCTTCCGCTGGGCCTTCGCAACCACGCTCGTCATGACCGCCGGCGCCCTGCTGACCGGCGCCTTCCCGCTGTGACCGGTGTCCCGGGCCCGAGCGTGACCGGTGTCCCGGAACCAAGTGTGACCGGTACCCCGGGCCCGAGCGGAGTCCCCGCCGGCCGCGGACTCCCGGCAGAAACCGCACATGCCGCGTCATGGCCCCCCAATGGGCCGCCGGTTCCCAGGAGTTCGGAGCCGGAGGACCGGATCCACACACCACGGCACCCGGCCCGGGTGCCCCACCGACCGAGACGAGGACGCATGAGACCGATCCCCAGACGTACGGTGCTCGCCGTCACCGCAGGTGCGGTCGCGGCGCCAATGGTGAGCACGGCGACCGCGGCGGCCGCCGACGCCACGACAGCCCCGTCCGAAGGACGGCAAGCGGCCTCCGGACTCAATCCGGTCCTGCGGACGGACCTCCTCACGCAGGTGACGCCGAGGAACAACTGGCTGGTGACAGCGGTCGCCATCCAGTACGCGCATCCCATCGATCTACGCGGCGGGACGGCCCCGCCCACCGCCTTCCAGGTGCAGGCCACCGCGGGCGGACGGACAGCGGCTCGCACGGTGACCCGGGTCTACTCCAACACCTCCGCCGAAGTGGACGACCGCTCTCACCCCGGACGACCGGGGGACCGCCTGATCGTCGAACTCGATCCGAACGACTCCAACGCACGAGCGTCCGGCACCGATCCCCTTCCGCTCGACCGTGCGTACTCCGTCAAACAGGTGGCGGACGTGCGCACCCCAGACGGCGAAACGGTACTCAAGGCCGGTCCGTTCGCGAACCGGAACGACGACGTCATCACTCCCGTGGTCGACGACTTCGCCGCCGGTTCCTTCACCGACTCCGCAGGTTTCGAACTGGACTTCCGGCTGTACCAGCCGGCGGGATTCATGCGGAACCCGCAGACCCGCACGCGGTACCCGCTCGTCGTCACCCTGCACGGCGGTGGCGAAGTCGCGGACAACAACATGACCCAGCTCACTTCCAACCGGGTCGCGGTCACGTTCGCCAAACCGGAACGGCAGCGCCGCAACCCCGCGTTCGTCCTCTCTCCGCAGATCCCCCTGCCCCGTCCCATGGACGGGCCCGACGGCACGGACTGGACCGACGCGAAGGTCCAGGCCGCGCTGATCGAACTCATCGACACCTTCGTGCGCGAGCACGCGCGCAACGTGGACACCGCCCGGCTCTATCTGGTCGGCCTGTCCTCAGGCGGTCGCGGCATCTACAGCTTGCTGGCCAAGCGACCCGAAGTGTTCGCGGCCGCCCTGCCCACGGCCGGCTGGGGCGACGCGGCCACCATGGACAGGATCACGCACATCCCGATCTGGGCCGACCACTCGGTCGACGACCCGGTCGTCCCCTACCGGGAGGGCCGGTTCGGCAAACCCGGCACCTGGACCCTGATGAACGCGCTGGAGACCGCCGGCGCAGGGGTCAGCCGTGGCGAGTGGGCCAACGACCTGCCGAAGGCAGACTTCGAGGCCCGGTCACGGGCTCTCCTACGGCAGGCCCGGGCCACGCGCAGCCACGTACTGTTCACGAGCTACACGGCCGGAACGACACCGGTGAGCCCACACCTGGCATGGGCCCAGACGTACGAGAACGACGTGGTCATCGACTGGCTCTTCGCACAGTCCCGGTAGCCGGCCGCTCGCGGCGGTCACCCCGTCCGCCACCGTGGCGGACACAACCGAGGTGGAGGTAAAGCAATGCGTCCACGCAATCGTTCAACCAACACCACCGCACCGTTACGGCCCCGATCCCGCACCATGACGGCACTGATCGCACTGGCAACCACCATCGGCCTGGCGCTGACTCTGCTGACAGCCGCCCCCGCGCCGGCAGCCGCCGCCGACTTGCTGTCCCAGGGCAAGCCCGTGACCTCCTCGTCCACCGAGAACACCTCCACCCCCGCGTCGGCGGCGGTGGACGGCAACACCGGGACGCGCTGGTCGAGCACGTTCAGTGATCCGCAGTGGCTGACCGTGGATCTGGGAACCACCGCCACCGTCACGCAAGTGGTGCTGCGCTGGGAGGCCGCGTACGCCCGCTCCTTCCAGATCCAGACCTCGGACAACGGCACCGCCTGGACCACCGTCCACTCGACCACCACGAGCACCGGCGGCGCGCAGACCCTCGACGTGAACGGCAACGGCCGGTACATCCGCCTCTACGGCACCCAGCGCGGCACCGCCTACGGCTACTCGCTGTGGGAGTTCCAGGTGTACGGCTCCGCTGAGGGCACCCCTCCGGGCAACGGCATCCCGGACCCGACGACCGCTTCCCTGGAGGCCACCGACGGGCCGCTGACCACCGCCGCCTACACCGTTCCCAACCCGAGCGGGTACGGCTCAGGCACGGTCACGTATCCGACGGCCAGTGGCTCGTACCCGGGCATCGTGCTGATGCCGGGCTACCAGGGCACACAGCAGAACCTGCAGTGGCTCGCACCCCGCCTCGCTTCCTGGGGCTTCGTCGTCATCAACGTCGGAACGAACACGCTCACCGACGATCCCGCATCGCGCGGTCGCCAGATCACCGCCGCCGGCACCCAGCTGCTCGCGCTCGGCAACGCCCCAGGCAACCCGCTGTCGGGGAAGCTCAACGGCACCCTGGGCGCGGCCGGTCACTCGATGGGCGGCGGTGGCGTCATGGCGGCCCTCCGGGACGACCCGCGCTTCAAGGCGGGCGTACCGACGGCCCCGTACTACCCGAACGCGAACTTCTCCGGAGTCACCGAGCCCACCTTCTTCCTGACCTGTCAAAGCGACCCCGCCGCCCCCGGCAGCCGCTACGCGGTGCCCTGGTACAACTCCATGTCCCAGGCCGAGAAGCTCTACATCGAAGTTCCAGGCGACCATCTGTGCCCGATGACGGGCTACGGCAACAAGGCCAAGCAGGGCAAGTGGATCGTGTCGTTCTTCAGCCTCTGGCTGCGTGCCGACACCCGCTTCAGCCCGTTCCTGTGCGGTCCCGCTCGTGATGCCGACAAGAACAACGCCTCCCTGGTCACCCGCTGGATGGACACCTGCCAGTTCTGACCGGCTCGCTCGGAGCGCTCCGCGGCCCGCCACCGCGGCGCTCCGAGCCCGCTCCCCGCGCCGAGGTCGACGACCCGGCACCCACCACCACGCCCCACGACTCCTGTCCGTCGTAGACCCCACCACCAACCGCGCCCGCAGCAGTCAACGGAACACAAGTCCGTCCTGCTCACGCGTCCTGCGCCCATCTCATCGCCCCTCCGGCGGCCGGCTCGCCCCGCTTCTCGTGCTGTGCCGGCTGTCGGGCTCGCGAGGACGTTCATCCGGCAGGGGCTGTTCGGCCCAGATCGTCTTGCCGGCGGAAGTCTGGCGGCTGCCCCAGCGTTCCGCGACCTGCGCGACGAGCAGCAGTCCGCGTCCGCCCTCGTCGAAGATGCGGGCCCGTCGCAGGTGCGGGGAGGTGCTGCTGCCGTCGGAGACTTCGCAGATGAGCGCGTCGGCGCGGATGAGCCGTAGCAGGATGGGGGCGTGGCCGTACCGGATGGCGTTGGTGACCAGCTCGCTGACGATCAGCTCGGTGGCGAACTCGAGCTCGGCCAGCCCCCAGGTGTCCAGCTGCTCGGCCGCCACCTTGCGGGCCCGGGCGACGGCCGCGGGATCCATGGGCAGCTCCCAGGTGCGCACCCGGTCCGCGCCGAGCATGGAGGTCCGGGCCAGGAGCAGGACGATGTCGTCGGCAGAGGGGTCGGGCCGCACCTTGCGCAGCACTTCCTCGCAGGTGTCCTCGAGGTCTGCGGCCGGACGGCGCAGCGCTTCACTCAGCAGGTCGAGTCCGACATCGACATCGAGACCGGGGGCCTCGATCAGACCGTCGGTGTAGAGGGCGAGCAGGCTGCCTCCGTCCATGTCGATCCGGGCGGACTCGAAGGGCAGTCCGCCCAGGCCGAGCGGTGGCCCGGCGGGCAGGTCCAGGACCTGGACGGTGCCGTCGGATGACACCAGGACGGGTGGCGGGTGCCCCGCCCGTGCCAGGTCGCACCGGCCGTCGACGGGATCGTAGACGGCGTAGAGACAGGTCGCCCCGACCTCTCCCGAGGCCCCCTCCGCCTCCCGTCGCGCATCCGGGCCTTCCTCCCGGTCGAGGCGGATGACCAGATCGTCCAGCCGGGTGAGCAACTCGTCGGGCGCGAAATCGGCGTCGGCCAGGGTCCGTACCGCGGTGCGCAACCGGCCCATCGTGGCCGAGGCGTGCACGCCGTGGCCCACGACGTCGCCCACGACCAGCGCGACCCGTCCCCCGGAGAGTGCGATGACGTCGAACCAGTCTCCGCCGATCTCGTCCCCCGGACCGGCGGGGAAGTACCGGTAGGCGAGGTCCAGCGCCTCCACTTCCGGCAGCCGCTCGGGCAGCAGACTGCGCTGGAGGGTGAGCGCGGTCCAGCGCTCGCGGGTGTAGCGGCGGGCATTGTCGATGCTCACCGCCGCCCGGGCGGCGATCTCCTCGGCGAGCACCAGATCGTCCTCGACGAAAGGATCCGCGGTGCGGTGCCGCAGCAGGTGCATCACGCCCAGGGTGACGCCCCGGGCGCGCAGCGGCACCATCATCACGGAATGGATCTTGAATCGCCTGATGCTCTCGGCACGGGCCGGGATGGCCGTCGACCACTCCCGCAGCAGCGGGTCGCCCACGCGGTAGGAGGCGCCCCGGCCGGTGATCAGTGCCTGAGCCGGTGGGGAGCCGGGAGGGCAGACGTCGGTGTCGCCCGCCGGGACCACGGATTCCGGGCATCCCGGGAGCACCGACCGCTGGGCGGTACGGCGGAAGACGACCGGCGTGGCGGGCGGTACCGGTTGCGGCTCGTGCCCCTGGAAGACCGACTCCAGCAGGTCGACGGTGACGAAGTCGGCGAACCCCGCCACCGCCACCTCGGCCAGTTCCTCGGCCGTCCGGGTCACGTCCAAGGTTTTGCCGATGCGCACGCTGGCGTCGTTGAGGACCGCCAGGCGACGCCGGGCCCAGTACTGCTCGGTGATGTCGATCACCAACGCGGACAGCCCCAGCACCGCGCCCGCCCGATCCTTCAGCGGGGAGAGGAAGAGCGACCACGCGTGATCGCGGACCTCACCCGAGGCCCGGAAAGGCTGCTCCTCGCGGAAGATCATCTCGCCGGTGCGCACCACCTGATGCTGAAGGCGGTCGATCTCGTCCAGAGGCGGGGCGGGATAGATCTCCCACAACGTACGACCCTTCATCTCCTCCGGCGTCAGCCCCATGGCACGGCTCATCACCTGGTTGCAGGTCACCAACCGTGCCTCACTGTCATAGACGGCCACGGGCAACGGGAGCTGGGCAAGCGTGAGATCCCACAGCTCCCCCGCCCCCGCGTCGGTCGGCCCGGCGGCGTATGTCACCTCCGCCGGGGTGACGACCCAGTGGGTCCTGCCGTCCACGTCCGTCAGCGGCGTGCCCCGGAGCTGCACGGTGACATGGTCTCCGTGCCGGCTCCGCAGCGTCAGATCGCTCGTCCACGGCTCCCTGGCGGCCAGGTGACGCCGCAGCGCGTAGGGGAGTTTCGCGGCAAGCAGGCCGGCGGCCGGCCGGCCGACCACGTCCTCGGGCTCGTACCCAAGCAGGCGCCCGGCTCCCGCGCTCCACACCAGGACGGCTCCGCGGGCGTCGATGACGACCGCGAAGTCCACCGGTGCCGCTGTGCTCCCCGCTTCTGTGGTGGTGTCGGGCTCGTTGTCCATGGGTGCATCACGACCTCGTACCTGCCGCGCCCCGACACGGCGCTGCGTCACCCGTCACGGGCGCTGCGTCCAGCATCCCGCCGCGGTGCACCCCGCTCAACCGGCCGCACCGGCCGGCGGGCCGGGGTGACCGTGCCACCTCGTCGAGCGACGACTTCCTGGGGTGCGCGCATCTTCTGCCATGAAGGTTTTCAGTGCCTTGGGGAACGCTTACGATGGGAGCGCTCCCACCCCGCCCTGCCGACCCTTCGTGTGGCGTGGTCACAGCTGGAGAGCCGTCGGCACAAGGGGACGTCGTACCACCGCACTTCCTCAGCGCGTCGCGCGCTCGGCACGAGCGTGCGACGCATCCCTGCCAGGAAATCGAGGTACAGTCATGCGCCGCAGACTCCGCGCCCTGGTGGCAGCGTTCTTCGCTCTGCCGCTGGCGCTCGCCGTCGCTCCGTCCGCCCACGCGGCCGACCCGACGACCATGACCAACGGGTTCTACGCGGACCCCGACGCCAGCGCGAAGCGGTGGGTCGCCGCCAACCCCGGCGACGGCCGGGCGTCCGCGATCAACGCCTCCATCGCCAACACCCCGACGGCCCGCTGGTTCGGCTCCTGGAGCGGCACCATCGGCACCGCCACCGGCGCGTACGTGGGCGCCGCGGACGCCCGGGACAAGCTGCCCGTCCTTGTCGCCTACAACATCTACAACCGCGACTACTGCGGCGGGCACTCCGCGGGCGGGGCCTCCTCGCCGTCCGCCTACAGGAACTGGATCGCGCAGTTCGCGGGCGGGATCGCGGGCCGCCCGGCCGTCGTCGTCCTCGAACCGGACTCCCTCGGGGACTACGGTTGCATGACCCAGGCCCAGATCGACGAACGTGAGGGCATGCTCACCGGCGCCCTCGCCGAGTTCAGCCGCCAGGCTCCCAACACCTGGGTCTATCTCGACGCCGGCAACCCGGCCTGGGCGAGCGCGGCGACCATGGCCCGGCGCCTCCACGAAGCCGGCCTCCGACAGGCCCACGGCTTCTCGCTCAACGTCTCCAACTACCTGACCACGGCCGAGAACACCGCGTACGGCAACGCCGTCAACAGTGAACTGGGCGCCCGCTACGGCTACACCAAGCCGTTCGTCGTGGACACCAGCCGCAACGGCAACGGCTCCAACGGTCAGTGGTGCAACCCCTCCGGCCGCCGTATCGGCACCCCCACCCGACTGGGCGGTGGCGCCGAGATGCTCTTGTGGATCAAAGTCCCGGGCGAGTCCGACGGCAACTGCGGCGCCGGAGCGGGCTCCTCGGCCGGGCAGTTCCTCCCCGAGGTCGCCTACAAGATGATCTACGGCTACTGATCCATGACGGCAGCCGGTCCGGGGCAGTGACGGGACGGGCATCAGCTCCCGCGCCGGGCGAGGAGCAGCGCCACATCGTCGTCAGGCTCACGGTCCAGGGCGCCGAGGAGCATGTCACACGTCTCCTCCAGGGGGAGGCGGGTGCCGTCCAGCAGGCGGAGCAGGCGCTGCAGTCCTGCTTCGACGGGCGTTGCACGGCTTTCCACCAGGCCGTCCGTGAACAACGCGAGCAGTGCCCCTTCGGCGAATTCCCGTTCCTCGACGGTGAACGGCACGCCGCCCACTCCAAGTGGCACTCCGCCGGCGGTGTCGAGCAGTTCGGCTTTCCCGTCCGGGTCGACCAGGGCCGGCGGCAGGTGGCCCGCGCGGGAGAGTTCGCATCGGTCGTGCCGGGGGTCGCAGACGACGTAGAGGCAGGTGGCCAGCATGTCGGAGTCGCCGAGGGACGTGGCGAGGCCGTCGAGGTGGTGCAGCAGCACGGCCGGAGGCAGGTCGAGCCGGGCGAGGGCGCGAGTGGCCGTGCGGAGCTGGCCCATGATCGCCGCGGCGTGCACGCCCTTGCCCATCACGTCGCCGACGACGAGTCCGACCTTGTCGTCCTTGAGCGGGAGCACGTCGAACCAGTCCCCACCCACCTCGCTGACGGCGGGCAGATAGCGGGAGGCGACCTGCATGCCGCCGTGATGCGGTGGCGGCTCCTGGGACAGGAGGCTGCGCTGGAGGGTGAGGGCTGTGTCGCGTTCGCGTCCGTACAGCCGCGCGTTGTCGATGCAGATGGCGGCGCGCGCGGCCAGCTCGGTGGCGAGGGTGAGGTCCTGGTCGTCGAAGGGCCGGGAGCTGACCGTGCGGCACAGGCTGAGCGTGCCCAGTACCTCGCCGCGGGCCACCAGGGGAGCGGCCAGATAGGAGTGGACACCGGCGTGCCGCAGCGTCTCGGCTGCTGCATCGTCCCTGGCGATACGCCGTATCGCCGTGTCGTCCACGTGTTGCAGCAGGATCGGCCGTGCCTCGCGTACGCACTGGGTGACAATCCGATTCGCGCTGTACAGGGCAGGCTCGCCGACCGGGTCCGCGGCCTCGATCGCATCGGTGGGATGGCTTGCTTTGAGGGCGAGCGCCCAGAAGTCGAGGGAACCGCCCGCCCGTGGTGCTGCCGTGCCGCCAGGGTTGACCACCGAGTCGAGTACGTCGACGGCCGCGAAGTCGGCGAGATCGGGAACGGCCACATCCACGAGTTCATGTGCCGTCCGGCGCAGGTCGAGCGTGGTGCCGATGCGGACGCCGGCGTCAGCTATCACCGCCAGGCGCTCGCGTGCTTGCGCGATCTCGGCCGCTGCCCGCTGCCGCTCGGAGATGTCGAGGATCGCCATCGCCAGGCCCAGCACACGCCCATTGGCATCCTCGATCCGGTGGTACGACTCCGAGTAGGCGTGTTCTTCGCTGTCAGCGGCCGTCCGGCCGACCGTCTGCTGATCCAGCAGTGGCTCACCGGTCCTGAGGACCTGCCGCATCCGCGACTCGATGGCCTCCACCTCGAGAGCCGGCAGCACCTCGCCGACGCGCCGGCCCAGCACCGCTTCCTCGGGGACACCGTTGATGCGTTCCAGTGACGGATTGACACGGACCCACCGCAGGTCCGTGTCGAAGACCGCGATGCCCACCGGCGACTGGCTGACCAGGATGTGGGACAGGGCCAGGTCCCGCTCCACGTTCTGTACGGTCTCGGCGTCGGCCCCCAGACCGAGGGCATGGACGTCGCCACGGGCATCGCGCAGCTGCATGGTGCGGAACTCCACCCTGCGCGTGGAGCCGTCCTTGTGCCGCACCGGAAAGACTCCCGCCCAGCGCGCGCCCGTGCGCACGCGGTCGAACAGTTCGTGTGCCCGTGACCGGTTCTCCGGGGCCACCAGCAGTGCGCCCGCGTCCTGACCCAGTGCTTCCGCGGCGGAGAAACCGAGCAACGACTCGGCTTCGGGACTCCACAACACGATCCGGCCATCGCTCCCCAGGACGAGGGCCGCCACTCGCAGCACATCCAGCAGCCCACCCGGCGCGGCAGTGACGTGCTCCTGCCCGCCCCCGGTCCGGGCCTTTTGCTCACGCATACCGGGCTCCATTTCTGCGGCAGCACACGGTGCGCTCTGGCCCCCCTCCCCACCGCCGGGCTTATGTCAGTCATACCTCTACCGACCGGACACCGCACACCCTGGCCACCGGTGCCGCACGAGTCGGCTCAGTTCGCCGAAGAGAAACGCGAGCGCGGGGCGGACAGCAGGGCGAGGGATGCGGCAGCGAGGTAAACGGGCACGCTGTCGCCACACATGCTGCGTCACCCTCGGCCATGTCGTCATAGCTCAGCGCGAAGGGACTCAGCCCGCTGGCCCCGCGTACCGACCACACTGGAGGAGTCGGTCCGTACCCCCGATCGTGGATACGACGGCGTGGCCGACACGTCACGACCGACCCCGTCCGTTCACGTCCGGCGGGGCCGTGTGTCCGTTCCCGCGCGGCCCGGCGGTCTCGCCTGCCACTCGGCCGCCGGGTGAGACATCTGGCGTTCGTTTCGGAGCGGAGCGCCAGGAAGCGGGCGCACGTCCACGGGCGCCGAGTGCGCCCGGCGGCGCCCGCCCACAGCCGTCGTCAGGCGCGTTTGGGAGGAGCGGCAAGTACACAGCTCATGACGCTTATTCCACCAAGCGCACCGCTGAGCCCCACGACCATGCGGTGCCACGAACAACACCGGACGAGGCACACCTACTCTGAAAAACCAGTGTTTTGTATATGATGCGACCTTTGTGAACCCCCTTGTCGCCGGCTCACGTTCCGCAGCTAGCTAGGTACTGCGCCCGCTTCCGGCCCGGGGTTCCCGATGAGTCCTGGGCAGACCGACAGCACACCGGGCAGCCCCCGGGCTGTCGGTCAGGGAAGCGGTCGGGAATCCGCACGTGAGGAGTAGTCATGAAGAAGGCATACGAGGCACCGACGCTCGTCCGGCTCGGCACCTTCCGGAAGGAGACGGGGCTCCTTCAGCGCTCCGGCAACGACCGGCTGATCCTGAGCAAGAACTGACGACCGACGGTCCTTGACCCGACGTCATGACTGAACTGCACGAAAGTGCGGGGACGGGCCCCGGCGACGCGCACTTCGCGGTCTTCACCGACCGTGCGGACGCGGCCGCCGTGGCCCGCTCCTTCGCCCGCCCCGGAAGCCGGATCCTCGCGCATGCGTCGGGCCGGCCCTGGCTGGTCGGCCAGTGGCACGACGACGAGGTGGTCGCGGCGAGCGCCGGCGACGCCGCCGTCGCCGTCGTCGGCTGCTGCCCCGTCGACGCCGACGAACTGCGGCGCCGGGCCGCACGATTGCGCGATCTCGCGGAACTCGACGTACTGGCCCGGTCCCTCCCCGGCAGTTTCCACCTCGTCGGCGCCCTCGACGGACAGATCAGGGTTCAGGGCACCGCCTCCGGCCTGCGACTGGTCTTCCACGCGGAGATGGACGGCGTACAGGTGGCCGCCACCCGTGCCGACACGCTCGCCACCGTCCTGGGCCTCGACCCCGACGTGGAAGAGCTGGCCGTACGGCTGCTGTGGCCCGCCCCGTATCCGCTGTTCGAGAAGTCCCTGTGGCGCGCGGTCACCGCCGTTCCCCCACAGGACGCGGTGATCCTCGCCGCGGACGGGCGCGCCGTACGGCACACCCGGTGGTGGACACCGCCGGAGCCGGTCCGGCCGCTCGCCGAAGCGGCGCCCCTGATCCGGACCGCGCTGGAGGAGGCTGTCGGCGCGCGTACCCGGCAGGGCGGCGTGGTGAGCTGCGACCTGTCCGGCGGCCTGGACTCCACCTCCGTCTGCTTCCTGGCCGACCGCTCCCCCGCCCGCGTGGTGGCCAGTACGTGGCCGGGACGCGATCCGGCGGACACCGACCTGTACTGGGCCGAACAGGCGATGCGGCACCTCCCGGACGTCGAGCACGTGGTCTGGGACGCCGACGCGTCGCCGCTGGTCTATGAGGACCTGCTCACCATCGACGACCTCCTCGACGAGCCCACCATCGGCGTCATGGACCGCTCCCGGGTCCTGCATCATCTGCCCGGCCTCGCCGCACGCGGCAGCCGGTTGCACCTGACCGGCATCGGCGGCGACCACGTGGCATGGTGCTCGGAGGCGTACTACCACCGGCTGCTGCGCAGCCGTCCGCTCTTCGCCCTGCGGCAGTTGCGCGGGTTCCGGGCACTGTGGCAGTGGCCGCTCACCGGCACGGTCCGCGCTCTCGCCGACTCCCGGCCGTACGGGAAGTGGCTCGCCGACGCCGCCGGCCAGCTGCGTGAACCGTTGGCCCCGTCGGTCGCGACGGGTCTCGGCTGGGGCATGGCCCCGCGCCTGTTCGACTGGGTGACTCCCGAAGCCGAACGGATGGCCCGTCAGGCACTGCTCGCGGCCTCGGCGACGATCTCGCCGCTGCATCCGGACCGTGGTCTGCACACCGACCTGGAGCAGATCCGCTCGTGCACCCGCGTCATCCGGCAGTGGGACCGGATGGCGGCCCGTGCCGGCCTGCCGATGGCCTCTCCCTTCCTCGACGACCGCGTCATCGAGGCGTGTCTCGCCGTACGTCCGAGCGACCGCGTCACGCCCTGGGCGTACAAGCCCGTCCTGAGCGCGGCGATGCGCGGGATCGTGCCTGAGCCCTGCCTGCGGCGGGCCAACAAGGCCACGGCCTCCATGGACGCCTCCAACGGACTTCGGGAACACCGCGCCGACCTGCTGGCCCTCTGGGAGGACTCGCGGCTGGAGGCGCTGGGCCTGGTGGACGGCGCCGAACTCCGCCGCCTCGCCCGGCGGCCCGCCTCTCCGGGGCTGTCCGACGCCATCCTCTACTCGACGATCGCCGCCGAGGTGTGGCTGCGGGGACTCGCCCGCACCCGCACCCATGTCCCACACCCCTGACCACGTCCCACGTCAGAAAGGCCCTCACATGCCCCTGCGGTTCGGTGACAACGTCTCCACGGCCGAGACCGACTACGGCACGGTACTGCTGGACGAACGGGCCGGTGCCTACTGGGAGTTGAATCCGACCGCCACCCTGGTCGTGCGGACCCTGCTCGACGGCGGCGACGAGTCGGACGCGGCCGCCGCCCTGGTCCGGGAGTTCGACATCGACCAGGCGCAGGCCGTGCGGGACGTCAGGACGCTCGTACGGGAGCTGCGGAGCTCGGGGCTCGCCTCATGACGACGCCCAGCGCGCTGGAACGACCCGCCGGTGTCCCCCTGGCCCGGCGCCTGGCCGCCCGCCTCGTCCTGCTCCCCGCCGTCGTCCTCGCTCTTCTGCCGCCCCGCCACATCCGCACCGTACTCGGCATCCTGCGGCGTGGTGCCGCGCCCGCCACCGCCGCGCAGGCCCAGAACGCGCGCGACGCCATGTGCGCCGCCAGCCTGCGCTGCGCCGGACCGAAGGGGTGCCTGCCACGCTCTCTGGGGGCGGCACTGGTGTGCCGGCTCGGCGGAACATGGCCGACCTGGTGCACCGGCGTACGCGTCGTGCCGCCCTTCACCGCGCACGCCTGGGTGGAGGCGGAGGGCCGTCCCGTCGGCGAGGGTGTGCCGGACGGCTACTTCGCCCGGCTCGTGGCCGTCGACCCGCTGCCACGGCCGACGGCCCGATGACCGGCACGACGGTTCTGAACGGCGGCCGGGCCGCGGTAGCGGGGGGTGACAAGTCCACCCGGGCGGCGGTGGCCACGATGTACCGGCTCACCGCCGGCCATCGAAGCGCCGTCGCGGTCGCCACCGTACTGACGCTCGTGGGATCCGCCCTGGGACTGGCCCAGCCGCTCGTCGCCCAGCACGTCGTGGACGCGAGCGGCCACGGGCAGGTCATCTGGCCGCTGCTGGCACTTCTCTGCGCGCTGTTCCTCACCGAAGCGGCCACGGGAGCCGCGGGACGCTTCCTGCTGGAACGGATGGGCGAAGGTGTCGTACGACAGCTCAGGCACGGGCTGGTGGGGCGGCTGCTCCGGCTGGAGATGAGGGAGTACGAACGCCACCGGGGCGGCGACCTCATCTCCCGGGTGACGGCCGACACCACCCTGCTCCGGGAGGTCGTGTCGCAGGCCCTCGTCGATCTGGTGACGGGAAGCCTTGTCGCCGCCGGGGCGATCATCCTCATGGCGTGGCTCGACCCCCTGCTGCTGCTCCTGGTCGCCGTCACCGTGGCCGCGGCGGCCCTGGTCGTCGCCTCGCTGCTCGCGGGCATCAGAAGCGCGTCCGAACACATGCAGAACTCGGTCGGTGCCATCGCCGCCGACCTGGAACGCGCCCTCGGTGCCCTGCCGATGGTCCGCGTGCACCGCGCCGAGGAGCGCGAGGCGGCGGGCGTCGGCGCACGCGTCGAGGCGGCCTACGGCGCGGGGGTACGCACCGCGAAGCTCGCTTCTGTCATGAGCCCCGCTGTCGAACTCGCCGTGCAGGGCTCCTTCCTCATCGTCCTGGTCGTCGGTGGCCTGCGCGTCAACGGCCAGGCCGGCTCCCTCGGCGACCTCGTCGCCTTCCTGCTGTACGCCTCGTACCTCGTCCTGCCGCTGTCCTCCGTCTTCCGTGCCGTGGGCCTCATCCAACGCGGGATGGGCGCCTACCAGCGCATCGACGAGGCGCTCCGGCTGCCTGTCGAGCCCACCGCGCCTCGGATCACAGGAGCCCGCACGCGCACCCCCCGGCCGGCCGTGCCCTCCGCAACCCCCGCGCGGCCCGCCCTCGCCCTGCGCGACGTCCGCTTCGGCTACGCCCCGGGCAGGCCGGTCCTCCGCGGCGTCTCGTTCGCCGTCGCGCACCGGCAGCACGTCGCGTTGGTGGGTCGGTCCGGAGCTGGCAAAAGCACGGTGTTCGCCCTGGTGGCGAGGTTCTATGAGCCGGACGCGGGAGACGTGCTCTTCGACGGACGGCCTGCGGCCGAACTCACCCGTGACGCATGCCGCCGACGTATCGCCGTCGTCGACCAGAACACTCACGTCGTCCACGGCACCCTGCGCGACAACATCGCCTACGCTGTGCCGGACGCAACGGAAGCGGAGATCCGGCGCGTCACGGAACTGGCCCGGCTCGAGGAAGTCGTCGACCGGCTGCCCGGCGGCCTGGGTGCCGTCATCGGTGAACGCGGCAGCACTCTCTCCGGCGGGGAACGCCAACGCATCGCTCTCGCCCGCGCGTTGCTGGCCCGCCCCGCGTTGCTCCTGCTGGACGAGCCCACCTCCCACCTCGACGCGATCAATGAATCTGCGCTCACCACCGTCATGAAAGACGTCGCCCAGGAGTGCGCCCTGCTGGTCATCGCCCACCGCCTGTCCACCGTGCAGCACGCCGACCACATCGTCGTCCTGCACGACGGCCGCACCGCCGCCGCCGGACGCCACGAGGAGTTGCTGGCCGGCAGCGCCCTCTACCGCGAGTTGGCCGCGAGCCAGATGCTCCGGCCGGGCGCGGAGCCCGGGAGCGGCAACGGAGCGGGGACGGCCGGTTGAACGTGCCGTCCCCGGCCCGGCCGACCGAGATCCGCAGGATCACCAGAAGCCACGCGCCACAGTGGTCGCGCGTCTCGTGCTCGAAGTTCCCCGACACCTCAGCGGCCACGGCTTTCCCGTCAACTGTCGAAGTCCACAGTGAGCGTGTCGGCGGCGGCGAAGGTCTGGCAGGTGAGGACGTAGCCCGCGGAGACTTCGGCGGGTTCCAGCGCGTAGTTGCGGCGCATGTCGGCCCGGCCGTGGGTGACGAGGGCGCGGCAGGTGCCGCAGACTCCGCCCTTGCAGGCGAACGGCAGGTCGGGGCGCGCCTGTTGGGCGCCGTCGAGGACGGTGCTGTGACGCGGGGCGGAGAACGTGGTGGCCCGGCCGTCGAGGACCACGGTGATCTCGCTCGTCGGGCCTGCGGAGGTGACGTCGTCGCGTTCGGCCGCGGGCGGCGCGGGTGGCTCGTCGTCCGCGTGGAAGAGTTCCTGGTGGACGCGGTCGGCCGGGACGCCGAGACCGGAGAGGATCGCGCGGGCGTCGCGGACCATGCCGTGCGGGCCGCACAGCCACCAATGGCCGACGTCCCGGACGTCGACGAGTGCGTCGATCAGCGCGGTGAGCCGGTCGGCGGCGAGGCGGCCGGAGAGCAGTTCGGCTTCGCGCGGTTCGCGGGACAGGACGTGGGCGAGCTGGAACCGGGCCGGGTACTGGTCCTTCAGGTCGGCGAGTTCGTCGGCGAACATCACGGTGTCGGTGCGCCGGTTGCCGTACAGGAGGGTGACGCGCGAGGCGTCGTCCGCGCCGAGGACGGACGCGGCGATGGACAGCATCGGCGTGATGCCGGATCCGGCGGCGACGAGCACATGGTGGCCGAGGTGACCGGCCTCGGTGAGGTCGGGGGTGAAGGCGCCGGCCGGGCCCATGACTTCGATGGTGTCCCCGGGGCGTACGCCGTGTACGAGCCAGGAGGAGAACAGCCCGCCGGGTACGACGCGGACGCCGATGCGGGGCGGTGTCCCGGCCGGTGCGCAGATGGAGTACGAGCGCCGCTCGTCGCGGCCGTCGATCTCGCGGCGCAGGGTGAGGCACTGGCCGGGGAGGAAGGCGAACTCCGCGGCCAGGCGGTCGGGGATGTCGAAGGTGAGGGCGGCTGCGTCGGCGCACAGCGGTTCGACGTCGGCGACGCGCAGGGCGTGGAAGACGGGACGGCGGCGGGCCCGTACGGCGGCGGGGGGTGCGGAGTAGGTCATCAGAGGTCCTTGACGTGTGCGAAGGGCTCCAGACAGGCGCGGCACCGCCGCAGTGCGGTGCAGGCGGTGGCGGCGAAGCGGGAGATCTCCTCGGTGTCGGCCGAGGCGCAGCGGGGACATGGCACGGCGCCCGTGGCGGGGGGCAGACTCAGCCAGATCCGCCCCGGCGCGGAGTCCGGGATCCGCGGCGTGCCGGGTGGCGCGATGCCGTGTTCCGCGAGCTTGCGGCGGCCTTCGTCGGTGATCCGGTCGGTGGTCCACGCTGGGTGGAGCACCGTGACGACCCGGACGGCGGGAAAGCCGGCGGCCCGCAGCCGGGTGGCGATCTCCGCGCGCATCTCGGCCACGGCGGGGCAGCCCGAGTAGGTCGGGGTGAGCCGCACGACGACGGTGCCGTCCTGTTCCACCTCGACGCCTCGCAGCACTCCGAGGTCGCAGAGCGTCAGCATCGGCAGTTCGGGGTCGGGGACCGAGGAGGCGATGTGCCGGGCGCGTTCCGTCTGTTCCGCGCGGCGCTCGGAGCCCTCCGTCCCGGTCACCATGCCGCGTCCGGGTGTGCGCGGGCGACACTCTGCAGTTCGGCGAGGAGGGGCGCCAGGTGCTCGGTGTGGTCCGCGTTCCGGCCGGAGCCGGGGACCGAGGACATGGACGCGGGATGGAGATGCACGCCCTCGGCCGGTTCGAGTCCGCTCCTCGCGAACACGTCGGCGAGCGACAGCACAGTCCGGTCGGCGACAGCGGCGGGGGCCGCGCCGAGTCGTTCCGCGGTCCGGTCGGTCAGCAGCTCGTTCAGCCACGGGGCGATGCCCTGCAGGGCGGATTCCAGGCGGGCGCGGGACTCTTCGGTCCCGTCGCCGAGCCGTACGGTCCACCCGGCGGCGTAGTGGCGGTGATAGGCGAGCTCCTTGACGCTTTTCGCGGCGATGCCGGCCAGCAC
This sequence comes from Streptomyces sp. NPDC043427, assembly GCF_056436655.1. Lineage (NCBI taxonomy): Bacteria > Bacillati > Actinomycetota > Actinomycetes > Kitasatosporales > Streptomycetaceae > Streptomyces > Streptomyces sp. NPDC043427. The sequence goes on from NZ_JBWKCC010000018.1 coordinate 148,248, forward strand.
CGGGTCGGGCGCGGCGGTCAGTTCCTCGAACAGGGCGAGCCGCCAGGTGGAGAGCACGAGCAGGCGGACGACGGTGAACGCGAAGTCGCCGCCCGGCAGTTCGGCGAGCCGCACGTTGCGGAAGTCGACCGGATCGCGGAAGTAGGCGTACGCGTCCTCACCGCGCCCCGTGCCGTCGGCCCGGCCGGTCCTGGCGTACAGCAGACGCGCCTGGCCGAGCAGGTCCAGGCCGATGTTGGCGAGCGCCAGCTCCTCTTCCAGCTCCGGGGCACGGGTGCACCACTCGGCCAGCCGCTGGGCGGACACCAGGGCGTCGTCGCCCAGCGCCAGACAGCAGGCCGCCAGATCGCCGGCGTCGACGCCGTCCGGGACGGCCTGGTCGGCGCCGTGCAGCGGGTCGGTGAAGCCGGTGCCGAAGGCCCACCGGGCGTTGTCGTGGTCGACGTACAGGTCCTCGTCGCTCATGCGCTGCTCCTAGATGTGGGGGACGTCGTCGGGGATGTCGTAGAAGGTGGGGTGCCGGTAGACCTTGTCCGCGCTGGGCGCGAAGAAGGGGTCCTTCTCGTCGGGAGCGCAGGCGGCGATGGTGTCGGAGCGCACGGCCCAGATGCTCACGCCCTCGTTGCGCCGGGTGTACAGGTCGCGGGCGTGGGTGAGGGCCATGTGGTCGTCTGCCGCGCGCAGGGAGCCGACGTGGACGTGGTTGAGGCCGCGCTTGCCGCGGACGAACACCTCGTACAGCGGCCACTGGCCGCGCCCACGATCCGCGATCGCTGCGGGAACTTGACCGGTGCCGCTCATGCCGCCGCTCCTTCCCGCACGCGAGCGGCCTGCTTGGCGGCGTGCCCGGCCGCCGCTTCCCGCATCCAGGCGCCCTCCTCGTGCGCGGCCCGGCGTCGCGCGATCCGTTCGGCGTTGCACGGCCCGTCGCCGGAGATCACCCGTTTCAGCTCCTCCCAGTCGGGGGTGCCGAAGTCGTGGTGCCCGCGCTCCTCGTTCCAGCGCAGCTCGGGGTCGGGCAGGGTGACGCCCAGCTTCTCGGCCTGTGGAACGGTCATGTCCACGAACCGCTGCCGCAGCTGGTCGTTGGTGTGCCGCTTGATCTTCCACGCCATGGACCGGGCCGAGTTGGGCGAGTCGTCGTCGGGCGGGCCGAACATCATCAGCGACGGCCACCACCAGCGGTCCACCGCGTCCTGGACCATGGCCCGCTGGTCGTCGGTGCCGCGCATCATGGTCAGCAGCAGCTCGTACCCTTGCCGCTGGTGGAAGGACTCCTCCTTGCAGACGCGCACCATGGCGCGTCCGTAGGGCCCGTACGAACTCCGGCACAGCGGCACCTGGTTGCAGATCGCGGCGCCGTCGACGAACCAGCCGATCACACCGACGTCGGCGAAGGTACGGGTCGGGTAGTTGAAGATCGACGAGTACTTCTGTCGGCCCTCGATCAACCGCTCGGTCATGTCCGAGCGGTCCGCGCCCAGGGTCTCGGCCGCCGAGTACAGATACAGGCCGTGCCCGGCCTCGTCCTGCACCTTGGCGAAGAGGATCGCCTTGCGGCGCAGCGAGGGTGCGCGGGTGATCCACTCGCCTTCCGGCTGCATGCCGATGATCTCGGAGTGGGCGTGCTGGGCGATCTGCCGGATCAGCGTCTTGCGGTAGCCGTCCGGCATCCAGTCCCGGGGCTCGACGCGCTGGTCGCGGGCGATGGTGTCCTCGAAGGCCGACGCGGGATCCCGGGGCCCGGGAGGTGCGCCGGTGGATGTGCTCATGATGATCGGTGTCCCGTCGTGTGGTGGGTGAGTGGGGAGATCAGTGGCCGCGGAATCCGGGGCTGCGGCGTTCGAGGAAGGCAGCGACCGCCTCCTGGTGGTCGTCGGTGCTGCCGAGCCGACGCTGGACGACGGCCTCACGCTCCAGCGCCGCCGGCAGGGGGGTGGTGGCCGCGGATCGCAGCAATGCCTTGATCTCCCGGTGGGCGGCGGTGGGTCCGTCGGCCAGAGAGCGGGCGAGGGCCAGCCCTTCGGCCGTGGCCGACCCGTCCGGCACGACGCGGTGGACCAGGCCCCAGCGCTCGGCGTCCCGCGCGGAGAACCGGTCGCCCAGGAGCATGAGTCCCGCGGTCCGCGAGGGGCCGAGCTGACGGGCGAGGGCACGGGCGACGCCGGAGTCGGAGGCCAGTGCGATGCCCGTGAAGGCGGTCGCGAAGCGAGCTCCTTCACCCGCGACCCGCACGTCGGCGCAGAGGGCGATGCCCAGCCCGGCCCCGACGCAGGCTCCCTCGACGGCCACGACGAGCGGGATGGGCAGTGCGTGCAGCTCCTTGACCAGTGGGTTGTAGTCGTCGGTGATGTTCGCGAAGGCCGCGGCGGGTGAGGTCTTCAGCAGCCGGGCGTGCTCCTTGAGATCCTGGCCGACGCAGAAGTGCCTGCCGCGGGCGGTGATCAGGGCCGCTCGCACACCGCGTGCGGCGTCCGTGGTCAGGCGCCGTGCCGCCATGAGGAGCGCGCTGCGCATGTGGGCGTCGAGCGCGTTGCCGCTCGCGGGTCCGCGCAGCTCGATGACGGCCACGGCGTCGGTGACGTCGTAGGCGACCCCGTACGGTGCGGGGCACCCGTCCGCCCGGGTCTCGGTGATCGTCCCCTCGGTCACGGCCATGAGTGGAACCCCTGACCGGTCTTGCGGCCCAGCTCGCCGCGGGCGACCTTCTCCCGCAGCAACGCCGGCGGGGCGAACCGCTCCCCGAGCGTCGCGTGCAGGTGCTCTGCGATGGCCAGCCGCACGTCGAGTCCCACCACGTCGGTGAGGCGCAACGGTCCCATCGGGTGCCGGTAGCCCAGGCGCATGGCCGTGTCGATGGCCTCCGCGTCGGCGACGCCCTCCTCGACCATGCGGATCGCCTCCAGGCCGAGGGCGAGACCGAGGCGGCTGCTGGCGAACCCCGGCGAGTCCTGGACGACGACCTCCTGTTTACCCAGGGCGTGCGTCCAGCCGACCGCCGCCGTCAGGGTCTGCCCGGTGGTGTCGGGGGCGAGGACCAGTTCGACCAGTGCGGAGACGGGCACGGGGTTGAAGAAGTGCATGCCGAGGAAGCGTCCCGGCTGTTTCAGGGCGGCCGCGAGTTCGGTGACCGAAAGGGAGCTGGTGTTGGTGGCGAGCACGCACCGCTCCCCCACGGCCTGTTCGGCGGCGGCGAGCAGCCGTGCCTTGAGCGCGGCGTCCTCCGGTACCGCCTCCACGACCAGGTCGGCGTCGTGGGGCAGACCGGCGATCGAGGTCAGGACGGTGAGCCGGTCCGATGCGTCACCGGCCGCGGATCCGCCGAGCCCCCCGCGCTCGGCGGCCCGCCGCAGCCCGGCGGCGATCCGGTCCCGGGCGATGGCCCCGGCCGCGCCGTCGTGTTCCACGACGACGACCGACGACCCGGCGGCCGCGAAGGACTGGGCGATCCCGGCACCCATCCGGCCGCCGCCGATCACCCCCACGACGGCGGGTGGTGATGCTGATGCCGAGGTCATTCCCGGCCTCCGTTCTTCCGGCTCTTCTCGTTCTTCTTCAGGAAGCGCGTCATGCGCTCTTCCTTGTCGCGGCCTTCGAACAGCACGGCCTGGGCGAGGTCGTCGGCGACCGGATGGGCCCCCGGGGCGTCGGTGACGAGCTTGGTCAGGCGCAGGGCGAGTGCTGAGGACCGGGCCATGCGGTCGAGCAGGGCGTGCGCTTCGGCGATCAACCGGTCGGCCGGTACGACGTCCATGACCAGGCCGCAGGCCAGCGCGGCAGACGCGTCGAGGTTCCGTCCGGCGATCAGGACCTGCTTGGCCACCGACTCTCCGACCAGCTCTCTGAGCCGCCAACAGGCCCCGGCGGCGGCCAGGATTCCCAGGCCCGGCTCGGGGTTGCCGAAGACGGCGGACGGTCCGGCGATCCGTAGGTCGCAGGCGTACGACAGTTCGGCGCCCCCGCCGAGCGCCCAGCCGTCCACGGCGGCCACGGTGGGCATGGGCAGCTTGCGCACCCGCTCGAACAGGCGGCTGTTGATGCCCTGAAGCGCCTCGTCGCGGCCGCGCCGCCGCAGTTCGGCGATGTCGGCACCACCGGCGAAGACACCGCCGTGGCCGGTGAGCAGCAGCAGCTTGGGGTCGCGCTCCAAGTCCTCGCACACACGGTGCAGTTCGGCGACCATGCGGCCGTTGATCGCGTTGCGGGCCTGGGGCCGGTGCAGGGTGACGAGGACCCGGTCCGGGTGCTCCTCGACCAGCAAGGTGTCGTACGACGTGCTCGTGGGCGTGTTCATGGCCGCTCCACGAGCATCGCCATGCCCTGTCCGACGCCGACGCACAGGGTCGCCAGTCCGCGGCGGGCGTCCTCGCGTTCCATGCGGCCGAGCAGGGTGAGCAGGATGCGGGCGCCGGAGCAGCCCAGCGGGTGGCCGAGGGCGATGGCGCCGCCGTCGGCGTTGACGCGGTCCTCGTCGAGCTTCAGCCGGCGGACGACCGCCAACGCCTGGGCGGCGAACGCCTCGTTCAGCTCGACCGCGTCCAGGTCACCGGCCGTCCAGCCGGCCCGGTCCAGCGCCTTGGCGGTGGCCGGCACGGGACCGAGCCCCATCAGGCGGGGCTCGACCCCGGCCGAGGCGGCGGTGACGACACGGGCCCGGGGAGTGAGCCCGTACCGTTCGACCGCCGCACCGCTCGCCACCACCAGGGCCGCGGCCCCGTCGGACAACGGGGAGGAGTTGCCCGCGGTGACGATCCCGTTCTGGCGGAAGGAGGTGCGCAGCGCGCCCAGCTTCTCCAACGAGGTGGACGGCCGGGGTCCCTCGTCCTGGGTCACTTCGCCGTCCTTCACCGGCACCGGGACGATCTCCCTCGCGAAGCGGCCCGCCCGCTGGGCGGCGAGCGCCCGCCGGTGACTGCGCAGCGCGAAGGCGTCCGCGTCGAGGCGCGTGACCCCGTCGAGAGCGGCGACCTCCTCCGCCGTCTCGCCCATCGACAGGGTGGTCGTGGCGGGGAAGCGGGGGTTGGTGAAGCGCCAGCCGATGGAGGTGTCGTGCACCTCGCCCGGCCGGGCCCAGGGTGTGCCGGGTTTGGCCATCACCCAGGGGGCGCGGGTCATCGACTCCACTCCGCCCGCCACGACCAGGTCTGCCTCCCCCGCCCGTATCGTGTGGGCGGCGGAGGCGACGGCTGTCAGCCCGGAGGCGCAGAGCCGGTTGACGGTGTATCCGGGCACGGTGTGCGGCAGTCCGGCCAGCAGCACCGCCATCCGGGCCACGTCCCGGTTGTCCTCGCCGGCCTGGTTGGCGGCGCCGAGGATCACCTCGTCCACGGCGTCGGCCGGGATGCCGGAGCGCCGTACCGCCTCGCCGACGACGAGGGTGGCCAGGTCGTCGGGGCGTACGGACGCCAGGGCGCCGCCGTAACGGCCCTGCGGGGTGCGCGCCCCGTCGATCAGATAGACCTCGTCAGGCATCGGTGTTCTCCTCGGTGGGAGCGGGCGCGTGGCGGCGGGACTGGACCACCGAGAAGCGGCCGGTGACGAAGGCCGGGTCGGTGAGGGCGGCGTTGGCGGCGGGATTGGCGGCGGTGCCGTGGAAGTCGCTGAAGGCGGCGGACTGGTTGACGAAGACGCCGCCGGTCAGGTTCTCCGACAGGTGCACACCCGCCTCCAGCGCGGCCGCCCGTGCCGCGTCCAGTACGCCCTCGTCGGTCGTGTACACCAAGGCGGTCAGCGCGCCGTGCCGCCGTACGGTGTCGTGCAGAAGGCGCAGGCTGTGCGCGGTGGAGTCGGTGCCGATGACGAAGGAGACCGGCCCGAACCACTCACTGGTGTACGTCTTCTCGTCGGCCTCGGCGTCGAGCCGGGCCACCAGCGGGGTGCGGACTGTCGCGTCCGGGTGGTCGGGGTGGGTCAGTTCGCGGGAGGGGTGGGCGGTGCGGTCCAGGGCCGCCGCCTCCGCCAGGCGCTCCAGCACCCCGTCGTTCACGATCGCGCCGAGGGTGGCGGCGGCCCGGGCCGGGTCGTCGAGCAGCTTGTCCAGGGCGGTGCCCAGGTCGGCGGCGAACTCGTCGGCCGTGCGCGGGCCTTGGTCGGTGGGGATGCCGTCGCGGGGGACGAGGATGTTCTGCGGTGTGGTGCACATCTGACCGCTGTAGAGGGAGAGCGAGAACGCCAGGTTCCGCAGGAGTCCCGCGTAGTCGTCCGTGGAGTCGACGACGACGGTGTTGAGCCCGGACTTCTCGGTGTGTACGACGGCCTGGCGGGCGTGGGTCTCCAGCCAGTCGCCGAATTCGCTGGAGCCGGTGAAGTCCACGATGCGTACGTCGGGGTGGGTGGCCAGGGCGGGCGCGGTGCGCTCGTCCTCGCGCTGGGCGGCGAGCAGCACCACGTCCGGGTCGAATCCCGCCTCCGCCAGGACCTCGCGGGCGATGCGCACGGTGATCGCCAACGGCAGTACGGCCCGCCGGTGCGGCTTGACGATCACCGGGTTGCCGGTGACCAGGCTCGCGAAGAGGCCCGGATAGCCGTTCCAGGTGGGGAAGGTGTTGCAGGCGATCAGCACCGCCACCCCGCGTCCGACGGGGGTGAAGGTCTTGTCCATGACGAGCGGACCGCCTCTGCGCTGCGGCTTGCTCCAGCGGGCGGTGGCCGGGTGGCGTCTCTGCTCGTGCCAGGCATACGCCACAGCTTCGAGACCGCGGTCCTGGGCGTGCGGGCCGCCGGCCTGGAACGCCATCAGGAACGGCTGGCCGGTCGTGTGCTGCACGGCGTGCGCGATCTCGAAGCTCGCCGCGTTCAGCCGGGCCAGGATCTCGGCCGCGACGCCGGCCCGGGTGTCCGGGCTCGCCGCGCGCCATGCCACGGCGGCGGCCTTGGCCGTCGCGACGGCCGCCTCGGGCACCAGGTGGGGGTAGCTGACGCCGAGTGGGAAACCGTAGGGGGAGATCTCGGCGGCGGGGACGGTGCCGGTGGTGGGGTGCCCTTGGAGAGGGAAGGGCCGGCCGAGGAGGGCGCGGAAGGCGGCCTTGCCCAGCTCGGGTGCCCCGGCTCCGTACACGGAGGTGCTGGGGGTTTCCGGGTACGGCGACCAGTGGTCGCGGGCGGCGGCACGCTCCACCGCATGGTGGAGCAGCTCCGCATGGTGTGCGAAGAAGTCGGTGTGGTGGTCAGTGGACACGAGGGCTCCTGGCCGAACGTTCGGTAGGTGGATGGGTGCGGAAGACACCGGGCGGATTCGGAGAAGAACGGGGTCGGATCAGACGCCGGCGAGCAGGATCTCCGGTCGCTCCACGCAGTCGGCCACATGGCGCAGGAAGCCGCCGGCCACTCCCCCGTCGCAGACCCGGTGGTCGAAGCTGAGAGAGAGCTGCATGACCTTGCGCACCGCGAGGGCGCCGTCCACGACCCACGGTTTGTCCACGATGCGGCCCGCGCCGAGCAGCGCGGCCTCAGGGTGGTTGATGATGGGTGTGGAGCCGTCCACACCGAACACCCCGTAGTTGTTGAGGGTGAAGGTCCCGCCGGTCAGACGGTCCGGCGGCAGGCCTCCGTCACGGGCCAGCCCGGTCAACCGGGTCAGTTCGGCGGCCAGTTGCACGGTCGTCATGCGGTGAGCGTCGCGGACGACGGGGACCACCAGCCCGCGTTCGGTCTGGGCGGCGAAGCCGAGGTGCACCTCGCCGTACCGGACGATCTCCCTCCGCTCGGTGTCCACCGTGGAGTTCAGCTCCGGGTAGCGGGCGAGGCCCGCGACGCAGATGCGGGCCAGCAGGGCCAACAGTCCGATGCGGCGGCCGGGTTCGGCGGCCTCAAGGGCCTTCTTGGCCTGGAGCAGCCCGGTCGCGTCCACGTCGACCCAGGTGGTGGCGTCGGGGATCTCGGTGCGACTGCGGGAGAGCTTGTCCGCGACGGCGCGACGGACTCCGCGCAGCGGGATGCGTTCGGGACCGTCGGAGGCGGGGCGTTCATGCGGTGCGAGAGCGGGCGCCGAGGCACGCAGCGTCGGGGTTTCCGGTGCGGAGGCGGGTTCCGTCGGCGGCGCCTGCGGGGCGGCACGGGCAATGGCCCGCTCCACGTCCCGGCGCAGGACGACGCCGGCGGCACCGGACGGCGCGAGAGCGGCGAGGTCCACCCCGTGGTCCCGGGCCATCCGCCGTACGAGGGGGGAGATCACCCGGGGTGCGTGGCCGACAGCCGGGGCCCGCGATGCTGCCGCGACCGGAGCGGGACGGCTGTCATGCGCCAGGTTTCCGACGCCGATCGGGGCCTCGGTGTCAGCAGCTGCGGCGCGGGCCCTTGAGGCGCTCGCGCCCTCAGCCGCCTCGCCCGTGGCCACCACGGCGGCGCGCCGACGGCGGCGGCGGCGTGAAGTCGCCGGGCCATGGCCGGTGCCGTAGCCGATCAGAACGTTGCCGGAACCGGCCTGTTCCTCCTCCCGACAGCGCTCCGCGGCCGCGTCGGCCTGCACCCGCCCGCCCGGCGCCGTACCGGAGGTGCCATCGGCCGTACCGGCCCCGGGGGCCGCGGGACGGGATCCGCCACCGGGGCCGTCGGAGCCATCGGCCCCCTCGGAGGCGCCGGCACCGCCGGAGGCGTCCGCACCTACCGTGATCAGCGGCTCCCCCACCTCCAAGGCACTGCCCGCCTCCGCATGCAGCCGCAGCACCGTGCCGGCGTACGGGACGGGTACCTCGACCGCGGCCTTGGCGGTCTCGACCTCGACCACGATCTGGTCGATCGTCACCGTGTCGCCGACCGCGACCTTCCATTCGATGATCTCGGCGTCGGTCAGTCCTTCGCCGAGGTCGGGCAGCCGGAACAACTGCTCCCCGAGCGTTGCGGTGGTCATGCGACCGCTCCCTTCGCCAGGTGCCGGGTGTCCGGCTCGTCGGCGAGCTGGAGGCGGTCGACCGCGTCGAGGATGCGGTCGACGCCGGGCAGGTGCGCGTGCTCCAACTTCGGTGGCGGGTACGGGATGTCGAAGCCGGCGACCCTCAGGACGGGTGCGGCCAGCGAGTGGAAGCAGCGTTCCTGCACCCGTGCGGCGACCTCCGCCCCGACGCCGGCGAAGCCCTGAGCCTCCTGGACGACCAGGCAGCGCCCGGTCCGGCGTACGGACGCCGTCACCGTCTCGTCGTCGAAGGGCACCACGGTCCGCAGATCCACGACTTCGAGGTCGATTCCCTCGGCCGCTGCGGCTTCCGCGGCCGCCAGGGCCACCGGAACCGACGGCCCGTACGCGACGACCGTGGCGTCGCGGCCCTCCCGCCGGATCGCCGCCCGCCCGAACGGCAGCGCGTCGCGCCGGTCCAGGGCGGAGTCCTCCCTCGACCAGTACAGCTTCTTCGGCTCCAGGAAGACGACCGGGTCGGGATCGGCCACGGCGTCCCGCAGCAGCCAGTACGCGTCCTCGGCCGTCGCCGGGGTGACGACCTTCAGTCCAGGGGTGTGTGCGTAGTACGCCTCGCTGGAGTCGCAGTGGTGCTCGACTCCGCCGATGCCGCCCGCGTACGGGATGCGGATCACCATCGGCAGCGAGAGCCGCCCCCGGGTGCGGTTGCGGAGCTTGGCGACGTGCGAGGCGATCTGCTCGAAGGCCGGGTACGCGAAGGCGTCGAACTGCATCTCCACCACGGGCCGGAAACCGCCCATCGCCATGCCGACGGCCAGTCCGACGATTCCGGCCTCGGCCAGCGGGGTGTCGAAGCATCGCTGCTCGCCGAAGTCGCGAGTCAGTCCGTCGGTGATCCGGAAGACGCCGCCGAGGGGGCCGACGTCCTCGCCGAAGACGAGTACGCGCTCGTCCTCGCGCAGTGCGTCGCGCAGTGCGGTGTTCAGCGCCTGCGCCATCGTGACCTTGGCCATGGCCGTCAGTCCTCCTGAGTCTGCAGTGTGGTGGGTTCGTCGGCCTCGGCCAGCTCGGCCGCCAACAGGGCGCGCTGTTCCCGCAGTTGCGGAGTCGGCTCGGCGTAGACGTGCGCGAACAGCTCCAGCGGGTCGGAGGCGGTCTCCGCGTTCATGCCCGCGCGCAGCTCGGTGGCCACGGCCTCCGCCTCCTCCCGCACGGCTGCGACGTCCTCGTCGGTGAGTTCGCCGCGGGCCCGCAGGTACGTCTCCAGCCGGCTGAGCGGGTCGGCGGCGCTCCACCGCTCGACCTCCTCGTCGTCCCGGTAGCGGGTGGCGTCGTCGGCGTTGGTGTGCGCGTCCATGCGGTAGGTGTGCGCCTCGACCAGGAAGGGCCCGTTGCCCGCGCGAGCGTGCTCGACGGCCGCGGTCAGCACCGCCAGGACGGCGACCAGGTCGTTGCCGTCGACCTGTTCGGAGCGCACGCCGTAGCCGATGCCCTTGTACGCCAGGGCGGGCGCCGCGGTCTGCCGGGCCAGCGGCACGGAGATCGCGTACGTGTTGTTCTGGACGAAGAAGACGACCGGCGCCCGGAAGACGGCCGCGAAGTTCAGCGCCTCGTGGAAGTCGCCCTCGCTGGTGGCCCCGTCCCCGGCGAGGGCCATCGCCACGCCGTCTCCGCCGTTGCGGCGCAGCGCTTCCGCCATGCCGGTGGCGTGCAGCACCTGGGTGGCCAGCGGGGTGCACTGGGGGGCAACGCGGGTGGCGGCCGGGTCGTAGCCGCAGTGCCAGTCGCCGCGCAGCAGCGTCAGTACCTCAAGGGGATCGATGCCGCGGGTGACCAGGGCCACGGAGTCCCGGTAGGTCGGAAACAGCCAGTCGTCCGGGCGCAGCGCGAGCACGGCACCGACCTGGCAGGCCTCCTGGCCCCGACTGGACGGGTAGACCGCGAGCCGCCCCTGCTTGGTGAGCGCGGTCGCCTGGGTGTCGAACCGGCGTCCCAGGACCATCCGCCGGTAGGCGTCGCGGAGGGCCTCGACCGGGGGCTCGGTGTATCCGGCCGGCGGCTTGGCCATGGGGGTGCCGTCCTCGGCCACGAACCGCACCGGCGTGAGGGACGGCAGGAGGCCCTGGACCGTCTGTCGGAGGCTCTTCACGGACATGGAGGGCACTCGCTTTCTCTGGACACTTGACAGGAGAATGGTCGCCATAACGGAATATGTGTTCAATAGGTCAGCTGAACCGGCGATGAACTGCCGAGCTGAGTGCGCCGGGAGGGCAATGTGTCCGAGGAAACCTCACTGCCGGGGTCGGTGCCCGGACGATCTGCCGTTCCGCTCGACGACATCGACCGGCAGATCCTGAGCCGACTCCTCAAGGACGGCCGGGTGTCGGTCCGGGCACTCGCGGAGGACGTGCACATCTCGCGGGCCAACGCGTACACGCGCATCGGCCGGCTGGTGGCCGAGGAGGTCATCACGGGATTCACCGCGCAGCTGAACCCGCAGCGGGCGGGTCTGGGCACGAGTGCGTACGTGACGCTGACCATCGAGCAGAACGCCTGGCGCGACATCTCGCGCGAGCTGCGCGACATGCCGTACGTCGAGCATGTCGCCCTCGTGACGGGCGACTTCGACGTCCTGGTGCTGGTCCGCGCACCGGACAACCTCGCGCTGCGCCAGGTCGTGCTGGAGAGCATCCAGTCGGTGCCAGGGGTGCGCTCGACCCGCACCTGGCTGGTCTTCGACGAGGTGCGGGGGCGCGGGGCCGACTGGACCGCCTGACCGGCCGGCGCCCGGGATGCGCCCCGTCCCCGAGCCGGGGACGCGGCGCGGGCTGCCCTCGGCGCAGGGGCGTAGCTCGGGCGTGGTCGCCGGGCCCGCTCAGACGTCGAGCAGTGCGGTGGCGGAGGCGATGTCCGGCACCGGAACGCGAGCCGGCTCCGCCGTCGGAACCGGGGCAGGGGCTGCCACCGGGGCTGGGGCAGGGGCAGGGACAGGCCCCGCAGCCGGAGTCGGGGCCACCGTGACCGCCTGCCGCCGGGACCGGACCACCCGGAACCGCCCCGTGACGAAGTGGGCGCCCGCGGCGGGAAGGTCCGCGCCGGCCGAGGAGGGGTCGGCGGGGAAGTCGTCCGCGAGGTTCTGCACCAGATGCACGCCGGCGTCCAGAGCGGCCGCCTCGGCGACCGCCAGTACCAGCGGGTCGGTCGAGTGCACGGCGGCGTACAGCGCGCCGTGGCGGCCCACGGTGCCGCGGAAGAGCGCCAGGCTGTGCGACGTCGAGTCGGTGCCCACCAGGAACGAGACCGGCCCCGGCCACTCCCGGGCGTAGATCCGTTCGTCCCGAGCTCCCAGCCGCACGAGCAGCGGACTGCGCAGATCGGCGCCGGGATGGTCCGGATGGCGCAGGGGCCGGGACACGTGCAGCACCGCGCCGTGGCGCGCGGCCTGCGCCAGTCCCGCCCGCACCTCGTCACCCGCGATCGCGCCCAGCAGCCGCGCCACACGCGCCGGGTGCCCGAGCAACCGGTCCACGGCCTCGCCGAGGTCGGCGCCGAAGTCCCTGAGGCTCTTGTGTCCCTCGTCGGTCGTGATGCCCGTCGTCGGCATCAGGATGTTCTGCGGTGTGGTGCGGAGCGTTCCGCTGCACAGGCACAGGGAACGGGCGAGGCCGCGCACCAGACTCCGGTAGTCCTCGGTGGAGTCGACGATCACGGTGTTCAGGCCGGTCCGGTTGGCGAACACGGCGGCCTGGCGGGCGTGTTGCTCCAGCCAGCCGGCGAACCGCGCCGAGCCGGTGAAGTCGACGATGCGCACCGACGGGTCCGTGGCCAGCCGCCGGTGCAGCCGCTCTCCCGGTTCCGCCACCGCCAGGGCCACGATGTCCGGGGAGTGGCCGGCCTCCGCGAGCACCTGCCGAGCGACACGCACAGTGATCGCCAGCGGCAGCACCGAGCGCGGATGCGGCGCCACGATCACGGGATTGCCGGTGACCAGGCTGGCGAACAGGCCCGGGTAGCCGTTCCAGAGCGGAAAGTCGGGGCAGCCGATGAGCAGCGACACCCCACGTGGCACCAGGGTGCACGTGCCCCGCATCGCCGGTGGCTGTCTCCTGCCACCTGTGCTCTCCCAGCGCAGGTCCGCAGGAACGCGCACAGACTCGGCGAAGGCATGGGCCACGGCCTCCAGCGCACGGTCCTGGGCGCGCGGCCCGGCGGCCCGGAACGCCGCCTCCGGCGGCTGGCCGGTGGTGTGGTGCACCGCGAGGGCCAGCTCGTGGCTGCGGGTGTTCAGCCGACGCACCATCTCCACGGCCACCCCGGCGCGCTCGTACGGCCCGGCGGCGCGCCATCCGGCCGTCGCCCGCGCGGCCGCCCCCAGCAGCGCCGCGGGGTCGCAGCGCGGGTAGCCGATGCCCATGCCTGTGCCTGCGCCTGCGCCTGTGCCTGTGTCTGTGTCTGTGTGTGTGCCTGCGCCTGTGTGTGTGCCGTACGTGCCTATGCCGTACGGGGAGACCTCGGTGGCCACCCGGCCGAGCACTCCGGGCTGGTCGAGGTCGAAGGGGCGTCCCAGCAGGGAGCCGAAGACCTTCCCCGCCGTTCGCGTCGATCTCATCCCCGCGTCGGCGGCGTCCTGCCCGGTCGCCTCCGTGAAGGGCCGGCGGCATTCACCGGCCGCGAGGGCTCGTACCACCTCTTGGAGCAGCTCGCGATGCCGCTCATAGGGACTGGGGCGCATGGCCTTCAGCCTCTCCAGCTCGCCGCGAGTGCGAGCAGGGTGTCGTTCTCCTCAGGCAGACCGATCGTCACCCGGACGCCTTCACCGAGGAACGGGCGGACCACGGCCTTCCCGTCGAGGCAGTGCACGGCGAAGTCAGCGCTGTCGTCCGCCAGCGGCAGCCAGACGAAGTTGGCCCGGGAATCGGGAACTTCGAAGCCGAGAGCACGCAACCGCAGGGTGACCCGCTCCCGTTCGGCCACCGTGAGAGCGGCCCGCCGGGCGACCTCCGCTCCCTCTCCGAGAGCGACGACGGCGGCCTCCTGGGCGAGAGCACTGACGCTGAACGGCACCTGTGTCTTGCGTACATGGGCGGCGATCTCCCGCGGCGCCACGCAGTAGCCGACCCGCAGCCCCGCCAGGCCGTACGCCTTGGAGAAGGTCCGCAGCACCACCACGTTCGGCCGGTCACCCAGCAGACCGAGGGCATCCGGAACCAGCACCGGATCGGCGTACTCCCGGTAGGCCTCGTCGACGACGATCAGTACATCGTCCGGAACCCGGTCCGCGAAGTCGCGCAGCGCCCGCTCGCCGACCGCGGTGGAGGTGGGGTTGTTGGGGTTGCAGACGAAGACCAGCCGGGTCCTGCCGGTGATCGCCGCGGCCATGGCCTCGAGGTCCAGCGCGTGGTCACGCAGCGGGACCTTCACCGCCGTACCGCCCGCGACCGCCGTGAGAATCGGGTACGCCTCGAAAGACCGCCAGCCGAAGACGACCTCGTCGCCGGGACCGACGACCGAGTGCAGCAGTTGTCCGCAGACCTCTGAGGAACCTGCGCCCACCGCGATCCGCTCCGGCTCGACCCCGTGGTGGCCGGCTATGGCCCGGACGAGCGAGGCGGCGCTCATATCGGGGTACCGCGACACACCGCCGGCCAGCTCCGTGAGCCTCGCGGCAACCCCGGGCAGCAGCCCGTAGGGGGATTCGTTGCTGGCCAGGGCGGCCGCACCGGGCAGCTTGCGGCCCGGGACGTAGGCGGGCAACTGCGTCAAGGACGAACGGACGCGCACCATGCTCGACTCACTTCTGAAGCCGTGGAGCCCGGGGCCGTGCCTCCGGGCACTTGACAGGCAAATCGTGAGGAGTGAAGGACAAATGCTCAACTGTTCGGAGAATTCGGCGACTGATCGCCGAAGACCGGCCTCCTGATCGGCAGCCCGTCTCCTCACCCGTGTCTCCGGGTCCTCGCCACGAGACGAACTGCCCGGACGTCACCGGACAACAGCGGCATCCGCTGATCACAAGTCGGCCACATGGCCCTTTCCGGTACCCCAGCGGTCGGCGCGGTCCGCGAAGACTGCTCCCCCGCACGCTCCGCGGGGTATCCGCGCCTCGCCACTCCGATCGAGGGAGACCATGTCCAGGACCCATCTCGTACACGGGTCGTTGTCGTCACTGGTGGTGGCTCTCGCACTGCTGACGGCCGGCTGCTCGGGAACGGCCGACGGCGCGGAAGCCGCCGGCTGCCGCGAGAACGACGGCTGGTCGGCGAAGCAGCAGGCGCAGTGGCTGCGCCCCACCGCGTCGTTCCCTGAGGCCACGGCCACCGAGAAGGCTGACGAGAGCGCCGCTGATGAGGACCCGGCCGTCGTGATCCGCCCGCGCGACACCGAAGACGGCGGACCGCTGTGCGAACCGGTCACCCTGCAGGTCGAGTTCTGGGAGCTCACCGCCACGACAGCGGGCACGGACATGACGTCCGTGCTGCGCTACCAGCTGGCCACCGACGGAACCGAGGACCGGGCCATCGGCTTCCCTCCGGGCCTGTCCGCCGCAGAGCGCGGCGCCTGCACCGGCGTCCTCATGGCGGCGTACGTGGGCGCGCGCCTGACCGAGGCCGAACTGCCCAAGGACATCGACCACGTGACTTCCGCCGCGACCACGGACGTGGAGTTCGGCACCGACCGGATCAGCGCGTACAGGCTGGTTCCGCCACCGGATCCGGAACAATGCAACGCGGACCGGCAGCCCACGACCACCCCTCTCGCCACGCCGCTCCCGTGGCCCAGCGACCATCCGTGACCGGCGCGTACGTCGAGACAGCGGCCCGAAGAAGCGGCTGCTCGCCGACCTCACGACGATGCCGGCCCGCCCCGTCGGTACGGGTTCCACAGCGCTTCGGACGTGTAGGCGCACGGGATGAGCCGGCGGTCGACAGGGCTGTAGGACGACAGCCGGACCGACGCGGGCTGAACCGCGTCGGTTGCCGCCGCCCGCAGCTGGACCTGCGTGAACTCACAGGTGTGTCGTTCCGCAACGAGCTGTCCCGCTGGGTGCCGTTCGACGAACTGCTGCGGACCAGCGACGTGGTGTCCGTGCACACCCCGCTGACGCCGGAGACGAGGGGCATGATCGGCGTCGCCGAATCGCCCTGATGAAACCGACCGCCACCCTCGTCAACACTGGACGCGGCGGAGTCGTGGACGAAGACGCCCTGTTGGTGGCGCTGCGCCGACGGGGACCTGCACTCGGCAGGGCTGGACGTGATGACCGGCGAGCCACGCACGGACCCGCCCGACCCGCTGTTCGTCGAACCGCACCTGGTGGTACTGCCACACGTCGGCTCGGCGACGGAGGCGACCCGTGCCGCCATGGTCGAACTCGCCGCCCGCAACGTCGAGGCAGTGCTGGACGGACATCCCGCCCCCACCCCGATTCCAGGCACCCCGGGCCTGCCCGGTCGGCATGCCCCACTGCCGGACGCTGTCGACTCATGACGTGGTGCGCGTGCCCCTGGGGGGAAGGGCGGTACACATGCGATGTGGGGCGGATCTGTCTCCCGGGTTGGCCGGCGAGGACGCGGCGGCGAATCGCGGAACGTGTACGCGACGACCAAGCCCGCGCAGGAGCACCTGGCCGCCGCGTGGGCGCGGTCCACGGGCGGTTCGGCGGTGTCATTGCGGCCCCAATGCTCCGCCGCGGGACCACGCGCGATGACCGCTCACAGGAACGGCTCCGCCAACGACGCCCAGAACGCCCCATTGTGGCGCTGGATGACCATACCGGCAGTGGCATGAAGCGCGGGTCCACTCGGCGGACGGGAAGAGAAGGCGATCAGGCACGGGGGCCTTCCAGCTCTGCGCTTCGAGCATCGTTCGTGGTCGCGCCCGCGGTGCGCTCGGCCGGATCAGGGATTCCGACCAGAAGCAGCGTCACGTCATCGTCATGGGCGGCCGTGTCCGGGATGAGGGTCCCGACCAGGCGGGCTGCGGCCCGATCAAGGACATCCGGATCTGCGGGGGTGCTCTTCAGCGCGACGTCGAGGGTTTGAGCGAGGATGTCGATCTGGGTATCGATGTCGGTGCCCGGCCTCTCGACCAGTCCGTCGGTGTAGAGGGCGAGGGTACTGCCCGGCGGCAGCGGCTGGGTCGTCTGCTGGTACGGCGCCCCGACGCCACACGACTCGTTGACACCCAGAGGCACGCTGACCGGTGCCCCCAGCCGACGGGCCGGCCCGTCCGGGAGCAGTGCGATCACCGGCAGGTGTCCGGCCGAGCACAGGGTGACCTCGTGGGCGCTTTGGTCGATCACCAGGTAGCAGCAGGTGACGAGCTGCTCCGCCAGGTCGCCGACGAAGGCGTCCAGCCCGGTCATCAGCAGGCTGGGCGGTACACCCGTGCGGGCCAGAGCGTGGGAGGCGGCACGCATTTGGCCCATGACGGCCGCCGCCTCCAGCCCCCGGCCCATCACGTCACCGATGACAATGCCGGTGCGGTCCTTGTCCAGGGCAATGATGTCGAACCAGTCGCCGCCGACTCCGGGATCCTGGACGGACGCCAGATACCGGTGAGCGCTGGGCAGGTACGGCAGGCTGGGCGACTCGCCCATCAGGCTGTGCTGCAGGGTGTAGGCGATGCGTCGATGCTGCTCGTAGCGCTCGGCGCGGTCCGCCTCCGCCCGCCTTCGTTCGGTGATGTCCCGTACGGTCAGGAACACCAGCGTTTCCTGTTGGGCCTGGAAGGTGCTGACGCTGACCTCGACGGGGAACTCACGGCCGTCGCTGTGCAGCCCGTACAAGCCCCTGTCCAGGATCATCGGTTTCGGATCGCGCAGCCGCAGGTACCGACGGAGCAAAGCACTGTGTCCCGGACGCCGCGGGCCGGGCACCAGGTCGTCGACCTTGGTACCGACGAGGTCGCCCGGCGGGTAGCCGAACACTGGTTCCACCTGTGCGTTGGCCATGACGATGCCGCCGTGGCCGTCCGTGATGAGGGTGGCGTCGGGTGCGGACTCCAGCAGTGCGAGGAAGCGTCGGTTGGCCCGCAGGACCTCTCGCTGGGCCGCGACTCGTTCGGTGATGTCGGTGAGGACGCCGCACACGGCGTAGGGCGTGCCGGTCGGATCGCTGAGGGGGAACAACGTCGTGAGAAAGTCGCGTGGGCCTCCCGGCACGGCGAGAGAGTCCTGCCGCTGCACGGGGGCGCCCTGTGCCAGCATGTCACGGTCGGCGGCCCGCGCCTGACGCGCGAGATGCCGCGGCATGATGTCCCGGTCGCGGCGGCCCAGTATCCGTGCGCGGGGCAGGCGCACGCTCTTCTCGAACCTCGTGTTGACCGCCAGGAAGCGACCGTCCAGGTCCTTGATGAACACCACCGCGGGCGTGTGGTCCATGAACGCCTGCAGCAGTTCGTTCTGCCGTACCTGCCATTCGGCACGGGCGTGCGCCACCTCGATACGGCGGCCGACGAACAGGGCGGCGAAGACGACCGCGGTGAACACGGCCACGTGGCCGCATACCAGCAGCGCCGCGCCCAGACGCGAGCCGTACAGCCCCGCGTCCTGGCCGGCCAGGACGGCCCAGCCCAGCACCGGCGGCGCTACCAGGATGGTGGCGAAGAGCCGGCGCCCCAGCGCGCCGGTGGTGCCCGCGTTCATCAGCAGGCCGGCGGGTCCTTCGTCCGGCCGGGCCAGGAAGGTCGCGATGCCCAGCAGCACCAGAGCCAGCGCGGTGTGCAGTGCCATGCCCGTGTAGCCCCCGAACCGCTCCAGCTCGGGCACGTCGTAGGCGAACCCGTAGAGCCGGAGCATGCCGAGGCCGAGCATGGCGAGGCCCGCGACCTGGCTCGTCCAGGCGGGCACCCGGCGCACGCTCGCACACAGTGAGGCCACGCTCCCGAGCACCAGTGCCGCAGCAGTGTTGGGGGCCATCCGTCCGGGCGTCCCTGTCGCCAGCAGCGTGGTGTCCTTGAACAGCAGTTCATCGATGCCCAGGCTTGCCCCGGTCACGTACTCCACCGTGGTGAGTCCACTGATCAGGGCAGCCAGAACAGCTGCCGCACGGGCCGCGGCCATCGTCCACGGGCGTACGTGCCTGCGGGCCACCACGAACAGGGAGAGTCCCAGCGCCAGCAGTGCCACAGCGGTGTTCGGTTTCATGGACGCGGCAACGCCTGGCAGCACGCTCTTCAGGACGTCATTGCCGAGGATCCAGCCGGACAGGCCCACCAGGCCGAGCGTCGCGGCCACCGAGGCCGAGCCCTGAGCCATGGCGCGAGCAGCGGCCAGGGCAGGTTCGTGGAAGGGCAGGCCCTCGGCCCGTTCCGCTCCAGGTGCGCCGGGCAGAGCGGGCGCCTGCTGTGCTGTCCGTGCCACAGAGTTCTCGACTTGTCGAATGGATTCGTCCATCTGCACCCATCAGCTTAGGTACCGCGAAGGAGACGTGCCCGGTCGCGAACGCCGCCTCGCCACTGCGGAATGGGCCCGCCCCGATCCTGTGAGTGACCGGAATCAGCCTGATCGACAGCGGCCTCCGGGCTCCGGGCGGCTCTCAGGCAGCCCGCTGACGTCGGCCTCAGATCGCGGGCAGTGACTGCTCGGCCCAGATGGTCTTGCCGGTGGTGGTCTGGCGGGTGCCCCACCCCTGAGTGAGCTGGGCGACCAGGAGCAGCCCGCGGCCGCCTTCGTCGAAGGTGCGGGCCCGACGCAGGTGGGGGGCTGTGGTACTGCCGTCGGAGACTTCGCAGATGAGGGTGCTGCGGTCGTGGATCAGCCGGAGCTGGATGGGAGGCCGGGCGTACCGGATCGCGTTGGTGACCAGTTCGCTGACGACCAGCTCGGTGACGAACTCCGCGTCCTCCAGGCCCCACTCCGACAGCTGTCGGCAGGCGTTCCGGCGGGCCACGGCGACTGTGGCGGGGTCGGGCTGCACCTGCCAGGTCGCCACGTGCGAGTCGTCCAGAGCGCGGGTACGGGCCACCAGCAGCGCCACGTCGTCAGGGGGGTGGTCGTCCGTGAGCAGGGTCCGCAGCAGGGCGTCACAGGTGTCCTCCAGGTCGTGGGCCGGTCTGCGCAGTGCCTCGCGCAGGGCGGTGATCCCCTCGTCGATGTCACGCCCTCGGCCCTCGACGAGCCCGTCGGTGTAGAGGACAAGCAGGCTGCCCTCAGGCAGCTCCAGGTCGGTCGTCTCGAACGGCAGGCCGCCGAGGCCGAGGGGAGGGCCCGCCGGAACGTCGAGGAACTCGACGTTGCCGTCCGGTGTCACGAGTGCGGGTACGTGGTGGCCCGCGCGGGCGACGGTGCAGTGCCGCGAGACAGGGTCGTAGACGGCGTACAAACAGGTGGCGCCGATGTCACCGGCGGTCACGACCGTCGGTTCGGCTCCGCCGTCCAGCCGGTTGACCAGGTCGTCCAGGTGGGTCAGCAGCTCGTCGGGGGGAAGGTCGACATCGGCGAGCGTACGCACCGCGGTGCGCAGCCGGCCCATGGTGGCCGAGGCCTGAATGCCGTGGCCGACGACGTCACCGACGACGAGGGCCACCCGGGCACCGGACAGCGGAATGACGTCGAACCAGTCGCCGCCGACGCCGACCCGGGTGCCGGCAGGAAGGTAGCGGGAGGCGACGTCCAGGGCCGACTGCTCGGGGAGTCGCTGCGGCAGCAGGCTGCTCTGCAATGTGAGGGACGTGGACCGCTCACGTGTGTACCGGCGGGCGTTGTCGATGCACACGGCGGCGCGGGCGGTGATCTCCTGCCCCAGCAGCAGGTCGTCCTGCTCGAAGAGCTTGGGCTGCCGGTGGCGGGAGAACGTGGCCACGCCCAGGGTGAGACCACGGGCCCGCATCGGCACCGCCAGCACCGAGTGAAAGCCGAACTCTCGCATGCGTTCCGCCCGTTGGGGCGTCTGCCGCTCCACCTCGGCGAGGGCGGCGGGTGTGACGTGCTCGATGAGTGGTCGGCCCGCGGCCAGGCACCTCGCCGCGGTCGAACCGTCCGGGTAGGCGGCCACCGTTCCGGGCGGCACCACGGCTTCGGGGGAGCCCTCCAGAACCGACTGGCAGGCGACGCGGCGCAGCCTCACGGGGCCGTGCGGAGAGCCCTGCGGCGGATCGTCACCGCCTTCGATCGCCGGCAGCAGATCGACTGTGACGAAGTCCGCGAACCGCGGGACGGCCACGTCGGCGAGTTCCTGAGCGGTACGCGCCAGGTCCAGGGTGCTGCCGATGCGCACGCTGGCGTCGTTGAGCAGCACCAGCCGCTGCCGTGCCACATGCTGTTCCGTCATGTCGTGCGCCGACAACAAGACACCCTCCAGCCGCCCGCCGGATTCCCACACGGGGGCGAGCGACACCGACCAGACGCTCTCGCGTTCGTGGCCGGCGAGGTGCAGCGCGGCCCTGAGCTCCTGCTGTCGGCCGGTCTCCAGCACGGCCCGCATGCCCTCCTCGGTCCGTTCGCTCTCCGGATCGAGGACGAGCTCCGTCACCCGCAGCCCGCGCATGGCCTCCTGGGACAGGCCCATCACACGTTCCATGTCCGCGTTCGCCCAGCGCAGCCGCAGTCCGGTGTCGTAGAGAGCCATCGTGCAGGGGGACTGCGTGAAGCCCCGCAGCACGAACGCGTCGCCCTCGGGTGTCGGGGGCGGACGGGTCACCGGCGACACCAGCGACCATCCGTCGCCGTCGTTGCTGAGGCGGTGAGCCAGCAGGTCGACCGTGAGGCGGTGGCCGTCACGGTGCAGCACGGTCACCGTCCCGCTCCATCTGTGCGCACCCGGCAAGGAACTCGGCAGCCCCGGGGAGGCCCCGTCCGGGAGCAGCCCGGCTGCGTCGCGGCCGACGACCTCAGCTGCGCGATAGCCGAGAAGGCGCCACGCCCCTTCGTTCCACGCGGTCACGACGCCGTGACCGTCCACGTCGACTTTGGCCGTGGCCCCCTCGTCGACGAACTCGTAGGGCCAAGCGCTCCGGCCGTCACCCGGGGCGGACACAGATCCGGTCATGGAGTCGTTTCGCCTCACTCCCACCCTTGGATCCTGCGCCTGGGGGCGGCCTGGACCCGAGGTGCAGCGCACCTCTCTTCAATACGACACTAGACCACAAGAGTGACAGACCTTAGCAAATCGGCCCTCATGCAGCACGGCGCAAGCGATCCCGAGGGAGGGCGGTACCGATGGCTGACATCGGCAAGACGTGGCCGGACCAGGCCGAGTGGACCGGGAAGCTCTACAGCGCGGGCTGGCGCGAGTCCGACGGCGGCACGCACAAGGTGATCGAACCGGCCACGGGTCGCCCGCTGGCCGAAGTCGGCGTAGCGGCCCCCACGGACGTCTCACAGGCGGGTGTACGGGCTGCCCTGGCCGTCGGCGACTGGGCGGCAGCAGCGCCTTCCGAACGCGTCGAGGTGCTGCTCCGCGCCTCCTCGGCCTTGCGTGAGCACGGCGATACGGTCCGCGACTGGATCGTCCGCGAGTCTGCCGGCGTCCCCGCCAAAGGGGACTATGAGATCGCCGCGGCGCTCGGCCAGCTGGCGCACGCGGTCGGGCTCGCGTCCCTCCCCCGGGGCGAGGTCCTGGCACCGCCGGCCTCCGGCGGAGGCGGAGGGGGTCTGGCCTGGCGAGTGCCGCTCGGTGTCGTCGGCGTCATCAATCCGTGGAACGCTCCCCTGCTGTTCGCGATGCGCGCGCTGGCGCCCGCGCTCGCCCTGGGCAACGCCGTACTGCTCAAGCCCGACCCGCTCACCCCGGTCTCCGGGGGCGTCCTCGTCGCACGGCTCTTCGAGGAGGCCGGGCTGCCCGAGGGGCTCCTGCACATCCTGCCCGGGGACGCGGAGACAGGACAGGCGGTGG
Organism: Streptomyces sp. NPDC043427; assembly: GCF_056436655.1. Taxonomy (NCBI): domain Bacteria; kingdom Bacillati; phylum Actinomycetota; class Actinomycetes; order Kitasatosporales; family Streptomycetaceae; genus Streptomyces; species Streptomyces sp. NPDC043427. The sequence goes on from NZ_JBWKCC010000018.1 coordinate 170,934, forward strand.
TAGCCGATCCCCATGTCGCCATGATCTCGTTCACCGGCTCCACCGACGCCGGACGTGCGGTGGCCCGCCTGGCGGGCGAGGGACTGAAGAAGGTCTGCCTGGAGCTCGGCGGCAAGAACTCGATCATCGTGCTCGACGACGCGGACGTCGAGGCTGCCGCCCTGGCCGGAGCGGTGAGCGCCTTCGGTTACCAGGGACAGGCCTGCGTCGCCGCCGGCCGCCACCTGGTGCACGCGGATCTCGTGGAGTCGTACACCGAGGCACTGGTCAGACACGCGAAGGCCATGCGCATCGGCGACCCCTGTACGGAAGGCGTCACCATCGGCCCGGTCATCAGCGAGCGGCAGGCCGCCAGGATCGAGCGCATCGTCGACGAGAGCGTCGTCGACGGGGCACGGGTGCTCACCGGCGGACGACGCCACGGGCTCTTCTACCCGCCCACTGTCATGGACCACGTCGAACGAGACATGCCCGTGTTCACCGAGGAGATTTTTGGCCCCGTCGCCCCGGTCATCCCCTTTCACAGCGAGACACAGGCCGTCGAGATCGCCAACGACACCGCATACGGCCTCACCGCCGCCGTGCACTCCAGCTCCGTGCCGAGGGCGACCGCACTCACCGGGCGGCTGCGCACCGGCATGGTCCACATCAACGACGTCTGCGCCAAGGACGCCCCTGACGCTCCCTTCGGGGGCATGGGAGTCTCCGGCAACGGCTCCCGCATCGGCGGCACGGCGAGCCTGGAGCAGTTCACCCAGTGGCGTTGGATGACGACACCGACAGGCGTGTGACGTGCCCGGTGTCGGACCTCCTCAACAGCGGCGCAATGCATAGGACCTCTCCCCCTCGGCCGAGGAGACGGACGCGGCCGGGCTGGAGTACGGCTGTGTGGCCGGCCGGATCACCCTGCGCATCACCCGTCACCACACGGACAGGAGATGAGCGCAGGACGAAGAGTTCCAGGTTCATCTCATCCACGACCTGGAGAGCCGCACAGGCGTCTCGCTCGGCTGACCGCGGCCCCCCGGCAAGCAGTCGGCCATGGCTGCATGCCGTTGACACCGTGGGAGGGGAGCGGCCCCGGTCAGGCGATCGCGGATTCCGTGAACTGGTTGGTGTCGAAGAGCTGGTTGATGTGGCCGCCGAGTTCGGACCAGTGCCGTCCGGAGAGTTCGGCGGCGGCGCGGGCGTCCCCGCCGGCGCAGACGTCGATGAGTTGGTCGTGGTGCTCGATGGTGTTGCGGCCGCCGAGGAGGGTGGAGAACTTGCGGTAGAGGATGCGGTGGATCTGCGGGTGGAGCTGCTCGACGATCCGGCTGAGGACGGGGTTGTCCGCTGCCGCGATGGGGACGGCGTGGAAGCGGTCGTCCGCGGCAAGCGCGGCGTCGGTGTCGTTGGCGGCGACGGCCCGTTCGAAGTCCTGGTTGGCTTCGCGCATCTGCCGCAGGTCCTGCTCGTTCATGACCGGCACGGCTGTCTCGATGGCGAGCTGGTCGAGGGAGCGCAGGACGGCGAGGGTCTTTTCGACGTCGCGGCGGTTGAGGGTGGTGATGCGGGTGTAGACGCCGGGCTTGGCCTCCACCAGGCCGATGTCGGCGAGCCTGGCGAGCGCTTCGCGAACCGGGGTGCGGCTGAGCCCCAGGCGCTCGGCGAGTTCGCCGTCCTTCACCTTTTCCCCGGGGGCGAGTTCTCCGCGCACGATGGAGTCGCGCAGGCGGTGGAAGACCTCGTCGCTGAGGAGACGGCGGGAGACAGGGCTGTCGAGTGACATATTGCGTACAGTACATCGGTCGGTCGCCCGCGTGGGCCGGCCTCATCCTCATGCGGTGAGCGTCCGGCGCACCAGGGCCTGGGCCAGGAGGACGGCCGGATCGACGAGGGGCACATCGACCGGTTCGGCGGACAGCCCGAGAGGGATCTCCGTGCAGCCGGCGATGATCACCTGCGCACCCTGGGCGATGAGCCTGCGCGCGGCACGCGCGAGCGGCTCGGCGGCCGTGGCGTCCCGCGCGCCGGCCTTCACCGCGCGGATGGCGGCCATGACCTCATGTTCCTGGCTGTCGGGGTCGGGCAGCGCGAGGCTGATTCCGGAGCGGTCCAGCCACTCCTGGTAGAGGCCCGCGCGGACGGTTCCGCTGGTGGCGAGCAGTCCGGCGGTGTGCACGTGCGGCCGCAGGGTGGTGAGGTGCTCGGCGACCTCGCCGATCATGTGGACGATCGGCAGGCCGACGTGGTCGGCGATGCGGGGAACGAAGGCGTGGGCGGTGTTGCAGGGGATGGCGATGAGGGTGGCGCCGGCCTCGCGCAGGACGCGGCCGCCGTTGAGGAGCCAGGGGCTCGGGTCGGGGCCGTTTCCGAGCAGGGCCTCGGTGCGGTCGGGGATGGTGGGATCGGACCAGATGACCGTCCGGAGGTGGTCCTGGTCGCTGCTGCCCGGCGTCAGCGACACCAGCTTGGCGTAGAAGTCGGCGGTGGCCGCCGGCCCCATGCCGCCCAGGATGCCGATGATCTCCGTGGTGGCGCGGTTGCTCACTGCGCGGTCTCTTTCTGCAGTGTCCCGGCCGGCTGGGCGGTCTCGGGCTCGGTGTCGGTGGTGGGTCGCCGACCGTTTTTGGCTTCGCGCCGGTTCTCGGAGCTGTCGATGACGGCGGCGGCGAGCGAGTTGCCGATGACGTTCACGCCGGTGCGGGCGATGTCGACGATGAAGTCCACGCCGAGGAGCAGGGCGATGCCTTCGGCGGGCAGGCCGATGGAGTTGCCGGCCGCGATGAGGACGACGATGGAGGCGGAGGCGACGCCGGCCATGCCCTTGGAGAGGATCACCAGCACGCCGACCATGAGGAGCAGGGCGGGCAGGGACGTGTCGGCGCCGTAGGCGTTGGCGAGGAAGACCAGGGCGGCGGCCTGGTAGAGGACGGAGCCGTCGGTGTTGAACGAGTAGCCGAGGGGCACGACGAACGAGGTCGTCGACGGGCTGAGGCCGAACGCTTCGAGCTTGCCCATCAGCGGGGCCAGCACCGACTCGGAGCTGCGGGTGACGAAGGCGATCCCGGCGAGCCCGGCGATCGACTTCAGCAGCTCGACGTAGCGGATGCGGTAGATCGCGGCGATGAGCGGGAAGAGCACGCCGAGGACGATGGCCAGGCCCGCGTAGACGACGGCGATGAAACCCATCAGGCTGCGCAGGTTGCCGAAGCCGTAGTGGGCGACGTCGTAGGAGATGAAGCCGAGCACGCCCAGCGGCGCGATGCGGATGACGTAGCCGACGGCCTTGAACATCACCGCGGCGACGGACTCCAGGACAGAGGCGAAGGGCTCGGACTTCTCCCCGATCGCGGCCATGGCGACGCCCACGAGGAGGGCGAAGACGATCGCGCCGAGCAGGTTGCCCTCGCTGAACGCGGCGAAGATGTTCTTCGGTACGGCGTGCAGGACCAGCTCGTGGAAGTCGATGCCCTGGCTCAGGCCGTCCAGGTCCTTGGCGTCGGCCCCATGGACGGGGGCGCCCTTGCCGATGCCTGCGAGCTTGGCCAGTCCGACCGCGATCAGCAGGATGACGGTGGTGACGATCTCGAAGTAGAGGATGGCCTTACCGGCGATCCGGCCGACCTTCTTGACCGACTCCATGCGGGCGATGCCCAGCACGATGAGGGGGAAGACCAGGGGCAGGACCACGACCTGCACCACATTCAGGAACACCTCACCGAGGATCTTCATCTGCTCACCGGCCGACGGGGCGAGGGATCCGATGAGGGATCCGAGGCCGACGGCGATGATCGACTGGATTCCGATCGGCATCCTCAGACATCGCCGCAGCAGTCCTGCGGGCCGGGCTTTGGGGGTGTCTGCGCTGGTGGTGGGGGTCTGCGATGGGTGCATGGACGCCTCCGGGTGCTCCAATATATTGCGCTCTGCGTATTGGGCGGTAACACTGGACGCCAGGACGGCTGTCTGTCAAGGGGGCCCGCACCGGCATCCCGGCACACTCAGCTCGGCACGCATGATCTGCATGGCCCACAGAGAGAAGGTCGGCGCATGTCTGGCGCCTCAGGTGTCCGTGAAGGCACGGTTCGCGCTGATGGTCGACGAAGAGCCCGAGCTCACCGAGCTCCTCTCCGCGGCTGTGACCGAGGCGGGGCGGCATTCCATCGCGGCAGAGGACGGACGCAGCGCTCCGCGCCTCGCGCGGGACTGCGCGCCGGACGTCGTCTCCTGGACGGGAGGCTGCCGGACGTGGACGGAACGCAAATCCCGCGCAGGCTGCGGAGCGAGAACACGCGCCTGCCCGTGCTGATGCTCACCGCCCGTGGCCGGCCGAGCGGTGGTGCCGGCGGGCCCGGGCGCGCCTCTGGAGCGAACTCGGACCGGCCTTCACCGTCGGCGCCGGCGCCCGGTGCTCCTGGGGAGGTCGTCGATCCTGGCGGGCGGTGCCCCCGGCAGGGTGAGCACGGCTCCGCCGGCCGCGGTACTCCCCTCACTGTCAGCGTTCACCGTGCGATCCGCTGGTGTGGGCGAGGCGGCCCTCGGTGTTATTCAATGAGGTGTGCGGTCAGGGACTCGGGGCCCCGTCGCACGGGTCCGAGTAACGACCCCGGCGCTGCGCCGATTGCTGAGAGAGCCGCATGGACTCCACGCCCTCCTCCTCGTCCTCATCGCCGTTTGACCTGGTCAGCAGGGCCCTGGGGCGCTACATCTCGCGCGGCGGACCGGCAGCGGCCGCCGATCCGGCCAACGCGCAGGGCGACCGCACCACCCGCCCACGCGTACTCGACAACCCGGCAGCCGACCGTCAGGATCAGATTCTCGGCGTGGTCAACCTGGACAGGGATCTGAGAATCACCCGCTGCAATCTGGACGCCCCTGTATTCGCGGGTCTGCACGCCGTGGCCGGGACTCCTTTCGCCGATCTCCTGCCGCCCTGGGACGTACCGACGGTCACACGGCGGTTGCGGCAGGTCCTGGAGCTGGGTGAGGCGCACGTCGCCCGGATCCAGCGTCTGCGGCGCGGCGACGGGTCGGAGCTGGTGGTCTCGATGAGCATCCTGCCCGCCGCGGCGCCTCAGGAGGGCCTGACCGTCTCCCTGATCGCCATGGCCAGGAGGCTGCACCTGTACGCCGCCGAGACGGCGATCGGCACCTCGCTGGACATCGGCGAGACCGCGCAGTCACTGGCGGAGTCCCTGCTGGCTTGGGGAGACGTGGCCGCCGTCGACCTCGACTTCGCCGTGTGGACGGGCGAGGGCGTCACCGATCAGGCGCAGGGGCGCATCCACCTACGGCGGGCAGCCCTGGTCCCGGACCGGGCGTGGCCCGAGGGTTACGTGACTCCGGGCGGCGATCTTCCCAGCGACGCGAGTCGCCTGCTGGCGCAGGCGGTACGGCGGGACGATGCCCCGCAGGCCATCGTGATACCGGACCGGGAGGCGGTCGAGCGGCTACTCGGCAGTCCGCGAGTGATCCGTGCCCTGGTGCCCGGTGACCGGTCGGCGAGTGTGGCGTGCATACCGCTGATCTTGGACAGCGACCCGCCCGTCGTGCTGGGCGTGGCGGAGGTCTGGCGGCGGGCGGACTACCCCTTCCACGACAGCGAGTTGTTCGACCTGCAGGAACTGGTGGCCAGGACCGCCCATCACGTCGACCTGGCCCGTCAGCACCACCGCGAGCACACTCAGGTGCTTGCGTTGCAGCGCCGGCTGCTGCCCCGGACAGGCGGCCACACCATTGAGATCGCCAGCGTCTACCAGCCCGCCACCCCCGACAGCGCGGGCGTCGGCGGCGACTGGGTGAACAGCTTCCCGCTGCCGGACGGCCGTACCGCGCTGGTGGTCGGTGACGTCGTCGGGCACGGCCTGGGAGCCGCGGCAACCATGGGCCAGCTGAGCATGGAGGCCCGCGCACTGCTGTCCGCGGGGCTGGCACCCGACGAGGTACTGGAGCACCTGGACGAGACCGTCACCCTGCTGGACGACGCGGAGTCAGGACTGGCGGCCGGCTACAGCGCCCTCGGCTCCACCTGCTGCATCGCCCTCTACGACCCGGTCAGCCACCACGTGACGCTCTCCAGCGCCGGCCACCTCCCTCCGGTCCTGGTTCTTCCGAACGGCCACGCGGGCCCGCTCGCGCCCCGCCCTCACCCCGGCCTGGGCACCGAGTTCGCACTGCGGGAGCCGTTCGACGTGCACACGTTCGGCGCGCCCCCGGGCTCCCTGCTCGCCCTCTACACCGACGGCCTGGTGGAGGATCCGGCCCTGTCGATCGACGAGGGCATCAGCAGGCTGGCGGATGCCTTGTCCACGGTGCACCCCTGGGACGCCCTGCAGCCGGCCGCACGGCACGTCGTCTCCGCGCTGGCGCCGTCGCGCCGACGCGACGACGTGACCCTGCTGCTCGCGCGCATGATCGGCTACCGCAAGGGGGACACCGCGACCTGGCGGCTGCCGGCCCGCGACGACGCGCCCGCCCGCGCCCGCGAGCACGTCTGCGCGCTGCTGCGCCAATGGGAGACCAGGGGCTGCACCCGGGACGACGTGTCGCTGCTGGTCAGCGAGCTGGTCACGAACGCGGTGCGCTATGCCACCGGCCCCATCACGGTACGACTGATCAGGGCCGGTCACGGCCTGCTGTGCGAGGTGGGCGACACCGGCAACGGCAGGCCACATCTGAGCCAGGGCCGCCTCCTCGACGACGGCGGACGTGGCCTGCAGATCGTGCACAGGCTGACCACTCGGTGGGGTGTGCGGTGGACGGACACCGGCAAGGTGGTCTGGGCGGAAGTCTCGAGATGACGCGGCTGCGGGGCGGGGCGCGGCCGGCGTACGCAAGCGTGGTGAGGGGCAGGGGTGGTGTGCGCGCCGGCGGGGGCACCACCGACGGCACGGACGGCGCCCGCAGCGGTACCGGTGGCCTGACCGGTGATGCGGGCGGCCCGTGTGCCGGTACGGGGGACGCGGGCTCGCCCTACAGCCACTCCCCTTCCAGGGCGGTGGCGGTGAGGCCCGGTGCCGCCGCGTACAGGACGGCGCGACTGCCCGGCTTCTGCTCGGCGTCATGCGCCCGCCTCATGATGTCGAACACGGCGGCGCCTCCGCGGTTGCCGCCGGTGTAGCTGTCCCGGCTGTAGTCCAGCAGTCCCGACGGCCACGCGTCGGGCATCGTCTGCTCCATGTACTCCAGCACCCGGGTCCCGCCGGGGTGCGCGAGCAGCACGTCGGGGTGCCAGGAGTCGGGGTCGTCCTGGTAACGGAGACGCAGCCACTCCCACATCGCGGTGACCGTCTCCTGTACGGCGCGCGGCCCGCGCCGGTCCATCACGAAGTGGGTGCCGTCCGCCCGCGTTTCCAGGCGGTGCAGGTCCTGGGTGCCGGGCAGGGTGTGGTGCCAGGCGGCGTCCAGTCGCAGCGCCGACTCGCGTCTCGGGCGTCCCGTGACCACCGCGGCGACCGCGGTGTCCGCGAACAGCAACCGGACGATCAGGGACTCGATGGTGTCGTCCGCGGGCTGGTAGGTCGTGCTCAGCGCCTCGGCGATCACGACCAGGACCACCCGGTCGGGGTCCGCGGCCACGAGGTCCGCCGCCAGGGCCAGGGAGCGGGTCCCCGCGATACAGGCCCACTGCGTGGCCGGCAGCAGCATCACGTCGTTGCGGAGCGGAAGCCTGTTGGCCAGGGCGATGTCCAGGCCCGGCAGCGCCGGCGTGGTGGAGTGACTGGTGATCAGGCAGTCGATGTCCGAGGCGTCCAGCCCGGCGATCTGCAGGGCCCCGCGCGCCGCACGCTCCCCGTAGGACTGCACGGCCTTCCAGGCCGGGGCGGTGCGCTCCTGGACGGTCTGCGGCGCGGGTATCGCCTCGAGGGCGGCGATCACGCGGTCCACGTCCTGCTGGGTGAACCCGTCGCGTGCCAGCGCCTTTTGGGCGGGCCCGATGCCGACAGCCCGCAGGCCGCCGCCGTGGCCGGGCGCGACAGTGGTCTCCAGGGGCAGCATCCACCCGCGGGTCTCGATGCCCGTACTGGATGCGATGGCGTCGATCCGCGGCGCCCACGCCGCGTGCGGGTGCCGGTCGCGCACCTCCGCGACGATCTGGCTGGTCTCCACGGCGTGCTCGCCGTGTATTACGGCAGGCGGACAGAGGTAAGCGGCCATGATGGCACCTTTCCGGGGGGAACAAGGAGGAACGTCACGAGGGCTGCGCCATGGGCCGCTTTGAGACTTCGCGCCCATGCCCGATGGGCTCCGCTTCGGGAGTCGCTGTCCCGGTCGAGCATGGACGCTAAAAGGACATTTCCGCTGTGACTTAGACAACTTGGGCGGACCTCGAAGGGCGTGATACGGCACACACCGCTGAAACAGGGGCCCTCCGACCGGCCCCACAAATCCTTCCTGACTTACCGTCAGCCAGGTGGCTTGCCTGGTCCGGGCGCGCACCGCCGGCGGGCCGACGTCTGCGCCCGCCGTTCCGACGTCGTCGCAGCCCTGCCACTGCTCGACGGAGGCAGTCGTCCGCCTGCGGGAATGGGCCGAGATCCCGCACGGGACCCTGGAGCCGGGCCCGACCGCGGAGGGCGGCTACCGGGTGCGACTACGGACTGCCCTCGGCGGCGTACGGAAACCGAGGGGACTCAGGTGTCCGGCGTCGGCGTCGGGGTCTCGACGAGGCTGGGGGCGAGCCACTGTCTCGACGCCCGTGACATGGACAGTGGCTGTGGATGCGGCCAGCAAAACGTCTCGTGCCTGGGGGGCTGAGCACGGCTCGTGTTCACGGTGTGTGTGCGTGTTCCAGGGAAGGCCCGACTGGCGTTGGGCAGAGTGCTGACCGGCATGGCTCATGACGGTTGCCGCAGCCGTTTCGCCGACGCCGCAACGCCCGCGTGCGCCGCCTCCTCCCCCCTCCCCAGCCGCTGCCCCTTCTCCCCCAACGGGATCCGGAAGCCCACCGTTTGGGTTTCCTGGTGCTGCCGGGGCCGGGCCAGCGCCTCCGCAGCCCTGCCGCGGTCACGGTGTGCCGTTCCTGCGTCGCACCGCGCGCCGTGTGGACCGGCGAGGGATCAGCACCGGTTGCACGAGCCGACGCCGGTCCACGCCGCTCCGTGCGTTGATGACAGCGATCAGCAGATCGACCGCTTCGACGCCCACCGCGTCCGGACGGAGGCTGACGGTGGTGACGGGCGGGGCTGTGACGGCGTAATCCGGATCCTCGCTGACGCACGCCACCAGCAGGTCCCCCGGCACCCGAAGACCGTGATGACGGGCAGCCGCGAGGATGTTGTGACCGGAGTCGGAGTAGACACCGATGACGGCGTCCGGTCGCGGATCGTGGCGGAGCAGTCGGCCGACCGCGTCCTGTTCGGCCGCGAAGTAGTCGGGCAGCGGAGCGTACTCCTCCACGAGGGCGGGCATGTCGAGTTCATCGCACCAGGACCGGTAGGCGTCCGCGATCAGGTGCGGGTACGCATCGTCGTGCAGGGGCAGGGAGAGCCCGATCCGCCGGGCGCCGCACTCCGTCAGGTGATCGAGCAGCAGGCGCAGGGCCGCTTCGTGGTCGGTGTCCACCCACGCGTCACACCGATGCGGATCGGGCGGCCGGCCTTCGCTGATCATCGGTATGCCACGCTCCCGCAGAATGGAACGCACCGGGTCGTCGGCGCGCGGCTCGACGTGGATGACGCCGTCCATCGGAGTGTTGAGCCACATCCACGGTGACATGGAACTCGGCATCGCCAGGAGCAGATAGCCACGTTCGTGGGCCGCCGCCATGGCGCTGAGTGTCAGCTGTGCGTAGTACGGGATCTCGGTGTACGGGACGGGCAGGTCGCCGTACGTCGTCATGGTCAGGCCGAGCACTCCGGTGGCCCCTCGGGCCAGGGCACGGGCCGTACTGGCCGGGGCGTAACCGAGTTCCCTTGCCGCGGCCAGCACGCGCTGCCTGGTCGCCTCGGACAGCCGTCCGGTGCCGTTGAGCCCGTTCGACACCGTGGCCGTGGACACCCCGGCCCGTGCGGCCACGGCGCCGAGCGTGGGACGCCGCCAGGCACGAGAGCTCTCCATGGGCACCCCAACTGCCGTATGACCGCTTTTGGTTAAGAACTTAATCACTCAGCCTATCGGGCGTCGGTGGCCGGAACAGGTCGTGGTGGCCGGTTCCGGCGCGGCCGCACAAGCAAAGCCGATTCCCCGGTGCGGGCGGCCAGCGTGGTGCGCGGACGGGTGGCAGATGCACGCCCTCGCCGTCGGCGGCCGCGCCGTACGCACGGCCCTGGACGCCTACGAGGCGGTCGCCGGCCCCGGCCCCAGTCGCTGATCATCCGTACCACCGGGGGGCGTGCTGGGCGCCGGCCGGGCACCGGATGACTCCTGCTGCCGAGGACACCGAACCGCGCAGGGCAGGCGCCCCGGCCCACCCGACGGGGGTCGGGAGCTCGCCTCCCTCGGCGCCCTGCACATGCATCCCGTGTCTGAGGACTTCGGGCCAGAAGACGTGAGCGGGCGTCGCTCGCCCGTCACTCCGTTGTCGTCCCCAAGGGGAGGGCTTCGCCCGAGCGCAGGTGCTCCCGCAGCCACTGCTCGGTGTTGCTCACGTGCAGCAGCGCGGCGGCCTGGCTGAGGGAGGCATCACGGGTGGACAGGGCATTGAAGATCGCCTCGTGCTCGGCGAGGGTGCGGCCCGCGGCCTTGTCGTCGACCAGACCACGCCAGATGCGGGCGCGCAGTGTGCGGCCGGAGATGCCTTCCAGGAGCGTGAGGAGGGTCTCGTTGCCGGTGGCCGAGACGACGGCGCGGTGGAAGGCCACGTCGTGGGCGTTCAGCTGTTCCACGTCGTCGCGGGCCTCACGCATGGCGTCCAAGTGCCGTTCCACTTCGGCCAGTTGGTCGTCGGAGATCCGGGTGGCGGCCAGGGCCGTGGCCATAGGTTCGAGGAGGCGCCGCACCTCCATGAGGTCCTGCAGGGCGACCGAGTCACCCTGCAACAGTTCCACCGCTCCGCCGAGCCCCTCCAGGAGCAGGCTCGGCTGCAGGCTGGTCACATACGTGCCGTCACCCCGCCGGACCTCCAGAACCCGCGCGACAGCCAACGCCTTGACCGCTTCGCGGGCGAGGTTGCGGGACAGTCCCAGCTGGGCGGCCAGGTCCGGCTCCGGTGGGAGTTTCGAGCCCGGGGGCAGGGCTCCGGTCCGGATCAGCTCACGAATCCGCTCGATGGCCTTGTCCGTCAGAGACAACGCGACTCCCTCCCCAGGCCGTGCTCTGTGGGCACGTCCGGCCTGATCAGCCTCTGAGCGCGGAGATCGGCCCAGAGCCCGTCGGGGATGTGCTGACGATGGAGTTCCACGTTTCGTACGACCTGTTCCCGATTCCGCATGCCGAGGGTGACGTTGATGATACTGGGATGCGCGTGGGGGAAGGCGATCGCGGCGGCGGGCAGCGTGGTCCCGTGGGCCGTGCAGACCTCGGCGATCGCCCGAGCACGGGCAACCAGGGCCGGTGGAGTGTCCTGACGGTCGTACTTCACCCCCTCGGCGGGCCGGTCTTGGGACAGCAGTCCCGAGGTGAAGGCACCCACCGCCACCACGCTTTTGCCCAGTTTCCGCGCGGCGGGCAGAACGCCGTCCAGTGCCGACTGGCCCAGGAGCGTGTAGCGCCCGGCCGGCATCGCCAGCCGAGTTCGGTGACGGAGACGGCCGTGTTCTGGATCTTCCGCTGGTGCAGGACGTGCTCCTGGGATACGGCTGAGGGGGCGCCGATCAGCGTCTGACATGGGCCGACCCGCCTGCGATGAGCGCCTCGACCTCGGCGAGCGAGGCCATGGAGACGTCTCCCGGCGTGGTCATGGTGAGCGCGCCGTGAGCGGTGCCGTAGGCCAGGGCGCGCTCCAGGCCGGTGTCGCCGAGCAGTCCGTGGATCAGGCCGGCGGCGAATCCGTCGCCGGAGCCGATGCGGTCCAGGACGTGCAGGCCGGTCATCCGGGGGCCGGTGACGAAGCCGGTGTCGGCGGACCAGGCGGCCGAGGACCAGTCGTTGACCCCGGCCGAGGGCACGTCGCGCAGGGTCGTGGCCAGTACTTTCACCTCGGGCAGCAGGCCGGCCACCTCGGTGAGCGCGTCCGCCACCCGGTCGGCCCCGATGCGCGCCTGTCCCGGGTGCGCCCCGGCAAGGCCCAGGGCGCCCACCACGACGTCGGCGTGCCGGGCGAGCCGCAGGTCGACCTCGCGGGCCCGGTCTGCGCCGCCCCGGCCGACCCAGAGGCTGGGACGGTGGTTGGGGTCGTAGGAGACCGTGACGCCATGGCGGCGGGCCGCGGCCATGGCCTCGTCCGCGACCTCCACCGTGGTGTCGGACAGGCCGGCGAAGATGCCGCCGGTGTGGAACCAGCGCACCCCGGCCGAGAACACGGAGTCCCAGTCGATGTCCCCTTTGCACAGCTGGGAGACGGCGGTGTGCGCGCGGTCGCTGACGCCCAGCGCGCCGCGGATGCCGTAGCCGCGTTCGACGAAGTTGAGGCCGTTGCGGGCGGTGCGGCCGATGCCGTCGTCCGGTACCCAGCGGATCAGCGAGGTGTCGACACCGCCCTGGAGGATCAGGTCCTCGACGAGCCGGCCCACCGCGTTGTCGGCGAGGGCTGTGACGACGGCCGTGCGCAGGCCGAAGCAGCGGCGCAGCCCGCGGACGACGTTGTACTCGCCGCCGCCCTCCCAGACCTGGAAGGAGCGGGCGGTGCGGATCCGCCCCTCGCCCGGGTCGAAACGCAGCATCACCTCGCCGAGGGCCACCACGTCGATCACGACGTGCTCCTCTCCACCGCCTCCGCGGTCAGTCGGCGGATTGCCTCGTAGTCGCCCCGCCGAAGGAGGTCGGTGGTCGCCATCCAGCTGCCGCCGACTGCCAGGACCGCGGGCTCGGCGAGGTAGCCGGCCAGCTGGTCGGCGCCGATCCCGCCGGTCGGCACGAAGCGCGTCCGGGGGAAGGGCGCCGCGAGCGCCCGCAGCATCCGCAGGCCGCCGAGCGACTCGGCGGGGAATAGCTTGACGGTGTCGAGGCCCGCCTTCAGGGCGCGCATCAACTCGGTGGCGGTGGCGATACCGGGCAGCGCGGGCACCCCCAGCTCCCGGCACTTCGCGACGATCTCCTCGTCGAAGCCGGGCGAGACCACGAAGCGGGCCCCGGCCGCCACGGCCCGCTCCGCCTGCTCGGGCGTGAGGATCGTGCCGGCGCCGACGGACAGGCCACCATGGGCGGCCATCTCCTTGAGCACCTGCTCGGCGTCCGGTGTGCGGAAGGTGACCTCGGCGCACCGGGCACCACCCGCCGCGAGCGCGTCGGCCAGCGGACCGGCGGTCGAGACGCGCCGCACCGTCAGGACCGGCATCACGCGGGCACCGGCCAGCACGGAGGCCAGGTAGGTGCCGCTCATCGGCCCAGCCATCCGCCGTCGACGGGCAGGACGACGCCGTGGACGTAGGCGGCGGCATCCGAGGCGAGGAACACCGTGGCGCCCGCCAGGTCGTCGGCGTCCCCCCAGCGGGCGGCCGGGATGCGGTCCAGGATCGCCTTGCTGCGCACCGGGTCGTCCCGCAGCGCCTGGGTGTTGTCGGTGGCGATGTAGCCGGGCGCGATGGCGTTGACGTTGACGCCCCGCGGCGCCCACTCGTTGGCCAGCGCCTTCGTCAGTCCGGCGATGCCGTGCTTGGCGGCGGTGTAGCCGGGGACGGTGATGCCGCCCTGGAAGCTGAGCAGCGACGCCGTGAAGATGACCTTGCCCTGGCCGCGGGCCACCATCGCCCCGCCGACGGCCCGAGTCAGCGCGAACTGCGCGTTGAGGTTGACCTGGAGCACCAACTCCCAGTCTGCCTCGGCGTGTTCAGCGGCCGGAGTACGGCGGATCGTGCCCGCGTTGTTGACCAGGATGTCCACCGGCCGTGCACGGCCGGCCAGGTCCGTACCCAGGGTCCGTACTTGCTCGGCGTCGGCGAAGTCGGTGCGGATCGCCTCGAACGTACGGCCCGCGGAGACGACGTCCTTCTCCACCGCGCTGCCGGACTCCTCCAGCGAGGCGCTGACGCCGATGACGTCCGCGCCTGCCTCGGCGAGGGCGCGCGCCATGGCCCGCCCGATGCCGCGCCGGGCTCCGGTGACGACAGCGAGCTTTCCGGTGAGGTCGAAGGAGGTCATACGGCGGCTCCCTGAGCGTCGTCGGTGCAGTCCACCAGGATCTTCATCACGTCACCGCCGCCCTCCAGCGCCTCAAAGGCGGCGGGCGCCTGCGTGAGCGGCACGACCTTGCTGATCAACCGGTCGGCCGGGATCGTGCCGTCCGCCACCAGCGCGACCGCCTTCTCGAAGTCGGTGCGGTCGTACAACCGGGCGCCCACCAAGGTCAGTTCGCGCCAGAAGAAGCGGTGAAGGTTCACCTCGCGGGGGCGCGGGTGGATGGCGACCAGGCAGAGACGGCCTCGCACGCCCAGCACGTCGACCGCCGTCTCCACGCCGCCCGCCGCGCCGGAGACCTCGAAGGCGACGTCCGCGCCCGCGTCCCCGGTCCACTGCCGCACCGCCGCCGGCACGTCGTCGTCGCCCGGGTTCCACGCCGTCAGCCCCAACTCCTCGGCGAGCAGCCGACGGTGGGCACTCAGCTCCACCACCCGGACGTCCGCGCCCGCGGCCCGCGCGACCAGCGCGATGAGGACGCCGACCGGGCCGCCGCCGACCACGACGACCATCTCACCCTCTCGCAGCCCGGCCCGGCCCACGTCGTGCACGGCGACCGCCGTCGGCTCGACGAGCGCGGCCCGGTCCAGGGGCAGGGAGTCGGGCAGCCGGACGAGGGTGGAGGCGGGCACGGTCCAGCGCTGCTGCATCGCGCCCGGGGAGTCGATGCCGATGAAGTCCAGGTTCTGGCAGACGTGTTGGTGGCCGGAGCGGCAGGCCGGGCAGGTGTCGTCCCAGCGCAGCGGCATCACGGTCACCGCGTCGCCGGGCTGCCAGCCCTCGACGCCCGGCCCGACGCGTACGATCCGGCCGGACATCTCGTGTCCCAGGACAGCCGGTGTGGACACCCGGGCGTCCATGTCGCCGTGGAAGATGTGCAGGTCGGTGCCGCAGATGCCGACATAGGCGGGGGCCAGCTCCACCTCCCCGGGGCCGGGCGGCGTACTGGGTGCGGGAGCCGTGTCGAGGGTGCGGGCGGCCGTGTAACGAACGGCGAGTGTCATCGTGGGGTCAGGGTCCCTTCAGCGCGGACACCGATGGTCAGCAGCAGGTTGGCGTAGGTACGGATGTCGGCGGTGACGATCGCCAGCGCCAGGTCGGGCGAGCGGGCCGCGTCGTAGAACTCGAAGCGCCCGAGCGTGTCGACCGGGACGGGTGCCAGCGTCGAGCGGTACTCGGTGATGGCGGGCGGCTCCGGTTCGCCCTCGGGCGGCACCATCACGTGGGCCGACTCGACGGGCAGGGCGCGCAGCAGGACGCCGAGCACGGTGGTGACGTCCAGCAGGCCGGGGGCCAGGTTGAGGTGGACGGTTCTGGCGCGCTCGCCGGTGGCCGTGCTGGCCGGGTAGTGGCCGTCGGCGAGCAGGACGCGGGCGCCGTGACCGGCTCCGGCCAGGGATTCGAGGATGCCGGGATGCAGTAGTTCGGTCAGGAGCACGGGAGTGTCCTCTCCTTCTTGTCAGGCAGCCGGCGCAGGGCGGTCGCCGTACCGCGGAGCACTGTCTGCTTCTCGCTCTCGGAACAGCCGGCCGTCAACCTCCCGGCGGTGGCGGCCCAGGGTCCGCACGTCAGACACGGGAGGTCCAGACCGGGCCGTCGGGGTAGGCGTACTCCTTGAGGGACTCGGCGTGCATCTGCGCGCTCAGGCCCGGCAGTGTCGGCGCCAGGTAGTGGCCGTCGACGATGCGCACCGGGTCGACGAAGTGCTCGTGCAGGTGGTCGACGTACTCGATGACCCGGTCCTCGACGGTGCCGGAGACGGCGACGTAGTCGAACATCGACAGGTGCTGCACCATCTCGCACAGGCCCACGCCGCCGGCGTGCGGGCAGACCGGTACCCCGAACTTCGCGGCGAGCAGCAGGATCGCGATGTTCTCGTTGACGCCGCCGACCCGCGCGGAGTCGATCTGCACGATGTCGACCGCGCCGACTTGGAGGAGCTGCTTGAAGACGACCCGGTTGGCGATGTGCTCGCCGGTGGCGACCTTGATGGGGCTGACGGCCTTGCGCACGGCGGCGTGGCCGAGGATGTCGTCGGGGGAGGTGGGCTCCTCGATCCAGTAGGGCTCGTACGGCGCCAGGGCGCGCATCCAGTCGATCGCGGCCTGGACGTCCCACCTCTGGTTGGCGTCCACCGCGATGCGGATGCCGTCGCCGACGGTCTCGCGTGCGGTGCGCATGCGGCGGACGTCGTCGTCCAGATCCGCGCCGACCTTCAGCTTGATCTGGGTGAAGCCGTCCGCGACGGCCTCGCGGGCGAGGCGGGCCAGCTTCTCGTCGGAGTATCCGAGCCAGCCGGGGGTGGTGGTGTAGGCGGGGTATCCCTGGCCGAGCAGGTGGCCGATGCGCTGTTCGCGGCCGGGCTCGGCGCGGCGCAGGATCCCCAGGGCCTCCTCGGGGGTGAGGGCGTCGCTGAGCCAGCGGAAGTCGACCTGCGCCACCAGTTGTTCGGGCGACATCTCGCCGAGGAAGCGCCACACGGGCTTGCCGGCCCGCTTGGCCGCGAGGTCCCAGGCGGCGTTCACGACGGCGCCGGTGGCCATGTGGATGGCGCCCTTCTCCGGGCCCAGCCAGCGCAGTTGGGGGTCGTGGACGAGGGAGCGCGAGAACGCGCCGAGGTCGGCGCAGACCTCCTCGACCGACAGGCCCACCACGTGTGGGGCGAGCGCCGCGATGGCGGCGGCCTGCACGTCGTTGCCACGGCCGGTGGTGAAGGCCAGGGCGTGGCCCTCCAGTCCGTCGCCCGCGTCGGTGCGCAGGACGACGTAGGCAGCCGAGTAGTCGGGCTCGGGATTCATCGCGTCCGACCCGTCCAGATGCTCGGACGTCGGGAAGCGCACGTCCAGGACGTCGAGGGCGGTGATGCGGGCAGGGGCCGGGGAAGCGGGCAGGGCGGATGACATGGCGGCAACTCCTGTGAGAGCAGGGGCAGTACGGGCCCTTGCGACGAGATGTGAGGCGGCGGAGGGGGTCGGGCGGCCCGGACGGCCGCCCGGTTCACTCCTGGACCTTGCCGCCCGTGATGCGCGAGATGGTCAGCGCGACCAGGATGATCAGGCCGTTGAGGGCGCCGATCCACTGCGCGGGCACGCCGGCGAGGGTGAGCACGTTCTGGATCATGAAGAGCAGCAGGATGCCGCTGAACGCGCCGAACATGGTGCCCTTGCCGCCGTTGAGACTGATTCCGCCGATCACGGCGGCGGCGAACACGGTGAAGATGTAGCCGTTGCCCTGCGCGGAGGCGACGGAGGCCAGGCGGCCGGAGAGCATCAGTCCGGCGAGGGCGGCGAGCACGCTGCCGGTGACGACGACGATCCACAGCACCCGGTCGGTGCGGATGCCGGCTGCCTTCGCGGCGTCGACGTTGCCGCCGATGGCGTACAGCGAGCGGCCGAAGCTGGTCCAGCCGAGGGCGACGATGGCGACGGCGAACAGGATCAGGCAGATCCAGATGGAGGCCGGCATCCCGAACCATTCGGCGGTGCCCAGGTAGAGCATCGACTCGGGCAGCTGGAAGAAGGTCTGGCCGCCGGAGATGCCCGTGAGGACGCCGCGCAGCACGATCAACATGCCGAGAGTGACGATGAAGCCGTTGAGGCCGAAGCGGATGATCAGCAGGGCGTTGATCACCCCGACGAGTGCGCCGACGGCGAGTGTGACGGGGATGGCCCAGGCGCCGGGCAGCAGGCCGAGCCCGTGTCCGGCGCCGGCCGGCACCACCAGCCAGGCCGCCACACCGGGCGCGAGGCCCATGGTGGACTCGAGGGACAGGTCCATCTTCTTGACGATCAGGATCATCGCCTGGGCGAGGACCAGCAGGGCCATCTCGGACATGGTCTGCAGGACGTTGATGAGGTTGTCCGCCTGCAGGAAGACCGGGTTGACGATCTGGCCGACGATCGCGATGACCACGATGGCCGGGACGAGCGCGAGGTCGCGCAGGCGGGCCAGGGGCAGCCTGCCGCCGAGCAGCGCGATCCGCTTCACCTCGGGCTCGGCGGCCTTGGCCGCGGCGGTGTCCGCGAGGACGGTCTCAGGCATCACTTCAGGCATGCAGGTCCACTCCTTCCATCGCGGCCACGAGGTCGTGGTCGTGCCAGCCGCGGGCGATCTCTGAGGTCACACGGCCCTGGAACATCACCAGGACCCGGTCGCACATGCGCAGGTCGTCGAGTTCGTCGGAGGCGATGAGTACTCCGGTGCCGCTTTCCGCGGTCTGCTCGACCTTGGCGAGGAGGAACTCCTTGGAGCGCACGTCCACGCCCGCGGTCGGGTTGATCAGGACCAACAGACGCGGGTCGTCGGCCAGGGCGCGGGCCATGACGACCTTCTGCTGGTTGCCTCCGGACAGGGCGGAGACGGCCAGATCGGGACCCGGAGTCTTGATCGCGAGATTCTCGATCAGGCCCTCGGCGAGCCGGTCCCGACGGGCGCGGTTCAGGAACCCGTTGGAGCCCAGCCGCTTCGGCACGGACAGGGTGGCGTTGTCCGCGATCGACATGTCGGGAACGAAGCCCTGGTGGTGCCGGTCCTGGGGGACGAACCCGGCGCCGGCGGCGAGCGCCGCGGGCACGCTGCCCGGCCGGGGCCGCCTCCCGGCGATCTCCACCTCGCCCGCCGCTGCCGCTCGCAGTCCTACGACGGTCTCGGCCACCTCGGTGCGCCCGCTGCCGGCGGCGCCCGCGAGGCCGACGATCTCGCCGGCGCCGACCTGGAAGCTGACGTCGTCGTACGCCTCACCGCGCAGGGCGTGGACGCTCAGCGCGGCCGTGGCACTCGGGTCGAGGGTGCTCGCCCGGTCCTCGCGCCGGTCGGCCGCCGCCTCGCCGGTCATGGCGGCGACGAGGTCGGCACGGCTCAGTTCGGCGACCGGCGCGGTCACGATGTGCCGGGCGTCGCGGAAGACCGTCACCATGTCGCAGATCTCGTAGATCTCCTGGAGATGGTGGCTGATGAACAGGAAGGTGACGCCCTGGCGTTGCAGGTCGCGGATGCGGTCGAAGAGGCGGTTGATGGCCGCCCCGTCGAGCTGGGCGGTCGGCTCGTCGAGGATGATGAACCGCGCCCCGAAGGACAGCGCCCGGGCGATCTCGACGAACTGCCGCTGCTCGACGCTCAGTTCACCGGCCGGGCTCTGCGGGTCGACGTCCACCGACCACGTCGACAGCAGGTCCTGTGCGCGGCGACGCGTGGCCTGCCAGCTGATGAGCCGGTTGCGTCCGTGGCCGTGCCGGTTCAGGAAGAGGTTCTCGGCGACGGTCAGCGTGGGGATGATCGTCGACTTCTGGTAGACGCAGGCCACGCGCCGGCGCCAGGCGTCGCGGTCGCCCAGGCGGGGGGCCGGTTCGCCGCCGAAGGTCACTGTTCCCTCGTCGGAGGCGTGGAGGCCGGTGAGGACGGACACCAGGGTCGACTTGCCCGCTCCGTTGCGGCCGACGAGCGCGTGGGTCTCGCCGGGTCGGATGGTGATCCGGGCGCCGTTCAGGGCGACCGTCGGACCGAATCGTTTGACTATGCCCCTCGCCTCGACGACGGGCGGGTCCGCCGGGGCCCGTCCGTCGTCCGCCGGGGCGGGCGCGGGGGTGACTGCTCGCTCCTCGCCGCTCATCTCAACCGCCTTGTGGTCGTGGGCCGTTGTATTCGGAGGGGGATCAGCCGAGGTTGTTGCCCCACAGGGACTTGTCGTCGCTCTTGACGCTGGGCACGCCGCCGTAGGTGGCCCCGTCCGCGGTGACGAGCGGAGCGGAGAGCTGGTCCTCGAGCAGGCCGTCGCGGACCTGGATGATCGTGCTGCCGTGGTCGGTCTTGCCGGACTTGAAGGTCTTTCCGTCGATCGCGGCCTTGAGGTAGTACAAGGCGTACTTGGCGTAGAGATCGGCCGGCTGGGAGACGGTGGCGTCGATCTTGCCGGCGGCGATGTCCTTGAGTTCCTCGGGGATACCGTCGTTGGAGACGACGAAGACGTGCTTCTTGTCCTGGGGGTCGGCCAACAGGCCCTTCTGCTTGAGGACTTGGAGGGTGCCAGAGAGGGCGAAACTGGACTGCATGTAGATGCCCTTGATGTCCGGGTGGGCGGTGAGGTCGGTCTGCAGCTTCTGGGCCGCGACCGCCCCGTCCCAGTTGGTGGCCTCGCCGAACACCTTGATGTCCGGGTAGTTCTTCTTCATGCAGGCGTTGAACGCCTCCGTGCGGTCACGGCCGTTGATGGAGGAGAGGTCGCCCTGCAGCATGACGACCTTGCCCTTGCCGCCGAGCTTGGTGCCGAGGAACTGACAGGCCTTCTCGCCGTAGGCGCGGTTGTCGGCCCGTACGACCATGTAGACCTTGCCGGTGTCGGGGCGGGTGTCGACGGTGACGACCGGGATCTTCTTCGCCTCCATCTGCGCCAGGGTGGGCGCGATGGCGGCGGTGTCCTGCGGGGCCATCGCCACGCCCTTGACGCCCTGGCTGATGAACGTCTGGGCGTTGGCGGTCAGTTTGGCGACGTCGTTCTGCGAGTTGGTGGTCTTCAGCTCCAGGTCCAACTCCTTGGCGGACTGGGGCGTGTACTTGATGTAGGAGTTCCAGAAGTCGGTGTCGGAGCGCGGGTAGTCGACGCCGACCAGCGGCGCGCCACTCGACGACGCCGACGTGGTGGAGCCGCCGCACGCGCTGAGCAGCGCCAGTGCGGACAGGGCGGAGACGGCGGAACAGAGGGCGGTTCTGAGTCTCATCGGTGCTTCCTCGCGCCGGTCCCGTAGCGGGAGATGTTTCGCCTCGACGACATCTTCGGATCGCCGCGACTAGAGATGGGATGTTTATAGAGGCGCGACCGGGGGCCTGTCCAGACCTCCGTACAAATCACGATGAATGCCCAGGTCACGCGTGCCCGCACATGGAGACGTGGCAAACCGGAGGCGAGTATTCATCCCATCAATCATCGCCACTCGATGGCTCAGATCTGGCCACGAAACACCGCCAGACATGCCATGTCTGCCTGGCCGCAGTGTGCAACCAAGTGAAGCAAATGGGGCAACTCGCCTGAGTGTACGGCCACTTTCATCCCTGCACACCCGTTGACATCCCAGGGAGGCATGGCGGACCTTCATGCGTAACAAGCGGCGCCTCATGCACAGCTGTCACGCCGACTCGCGTAGCCCCGTACTCCCCTGCCCCCTTCGCACCAGGGATGTCTCCATGTCGAGTTCGATCAACAGACGCCATTTCCTGGCCGGCGCCACCTGCGTGGCCGCGGCGGCCGTTGCCGGAGACGTGGTCAGTGCCGGTGTCGCCCAGGCGGCGCCCAGCACGTACACGCCCGACTGGAACTCGCTCGACCAGCACCCGCCGGCTCCGGAGTGGTTCCAGGACGCGAAGTTCGGGATCTACTTCCACTGGGGCGCCTTCAGCGTCCCCGCCTCCGACAACGAGTGGTACCCACGCAGCATGTACCAGGCCGGAAGCAACGCGAACAAGCATCACATCGCGACCTACGGCCAGCCGTCGGCATGGCCGTACCACAACTTCATCAACGGAGCTCAGGACCTGGCGGGCAACTCCGTGAAGTTCGCTCCGAAGCTGAAGTCGGCCGGCGGGAAGTTCGACCCGGACGAGTGGGTGCAGCTGTTCGTCGACGCCGGCGCCAGGTTCGCCGGGCCGGTCGCCGAGCACCATGACGGCTTCTCCATGTGGGACAGCCAGGTCAACGAGTGGAACTCGGCGAAGAAGGGCCCCGGTCTTGACCTGCTGCGGCTCTTCTCCACGGCCATCCGCGCCAGGGGCCTCAAGCTGCTGGTGGCCATGCACCACGCGTACAACTTCACCGGCTTCTACGAGTTCGCCCCCGCCCAGACGGACCCCAGCCTCAAGAAGCTCTACGGGCAGCTGGGTTCGGCCGCGGAGAACCAGCTCTGGTTCGACAAGCTGAAGGAGGTCATCGACCGTGCCGAGCCCGACATCCTGTGGCAGGACTTCAACCTGGACGAGGTCGACGAGACGCAGCGCCTGAACTTCCTGGCGTACTACTACAACCAGGCGAACGGCTGGGGCCGTGAAGTCGTCGCCACCTACAAGGACGGCATGAACGGCAAGGGCGAGGTCTTCGACTACGAACGCGGCGGCCCGGCCGACCTCACCACACCGTACTGGCTGACCGACGACAGCATCTCCAGCAGCAGCTGGTGCTACACCCAGGGCATCGGCTACTACACCATCCAACAGATGCTGCACTCGTTCATCGACCGGGTCAGCAAGAACGGCAACGTGCTGCTGAACATCGCGCCGATGGCCGACGGCACCATCCCTCAGGCGCAGAAGGACATCCTGCTCGGTATGGGCGACTACCTGAAGCGCTTCGGTGAGTCGGTGTACGCGACCCGCGCCTGGACGGCGTACGGCGAGGGCCCGACGAAGATGGGCGGCGGCTCTTTCACCACCCCGCATGCCGGCACCGCGCAGGACATCCGCTTCACCCGCAACAAGGCGGGCAACGTCCTGTACGCCACCGTCCTGGGCTGGCCCGGCAGCTCGCTGACAATCAAGACCCTCAGCTCAGACCGAATCAACCTTTCCTCGCTGACCTCGGTGAAGCTCCTCGGCGACACCGCCGGCACCTACATCGACCTGCCCACACCGACCCAGAACGCCTCCGGCCTCACGGTCCCCCTGCCGTCCTCGGCGCCGTACAACGCGGGCGCCTACGTGCTGAAGCTCGCCTTCTCCGGCGCGATCCCGGGCCTGCGGCCGCTCGCCGGCGCCGTCGTCTGCACGGACGTCAACTACACCGGCAAGGCCGCTGTGCTCACCGTCGGTGACTACACCGAGGCCGACCTGAGCACGGCCGGGCTGGGCGCGCGCACTCTCTCCTCCCTCCGGCCGGCCCCCGGCTACCAGGTGATCGGCTACTCCGGAGACAACTTCACCGGCACCTCCTGGACCTTCACCGCCGACAACCCCGACCTGCGGGTCACCGGCAACAACGACCAGATCACCTCGCTGAGGGTCCAGTTCGACCCGGCGACGTACTTCCGGATCACCAACGTCACCGACGGTCTCGCCCTGGACAGCGGTGGCGACGTGGCCTCCGGATCCAACCTCAAGCAATGGACCTGGAACGGCAGCAACAACCTCCAGTGGCACGCGGAGGCGGTCGAAGGCGGCTACTACAAGCTGGTCAACCGCACGAACGGCATGGTCGCCGACGGCTGGGGCGCCACCGCCGATGGCTCCGCAGCCAGACAGGCCCCCTGGAACGGCGCCACCAACCAGCAGTGGACGATCACCCACCGGGGCGGCGACCGCTACTCGATCGCCAACCGCACCACCGGCCTGGTCCTCGACGGCGGCGGCGACGTCGCCTCGGGCTCCGTCACCAAGCAGTGGACCTACGGCAGCAGCACCAACCTGCTGTGGACCTTCACCGCGCTGTAGCCGGCGGAGCCCGCTGCCGCTGCCGTCGGCGGAGATGAAGGAGCCGCAGTCAGTGCCGGGGCGGCCGGCCGCCGGCGGTGCGAACCTCCAGCCATGCGACCGGATGCGATGGCCGCGATGGCCGATCGCCGGATGCCGCACCGACGCGGGGTGGACGCGCCGAGTCCGGCGCAGGCCTGTCGGCTGAGTTCGCACACTTCGACGCTGCTGGGCCCTGCCTCGGGCGCGTGTCCCGGGGACGGGCGGCCTCACTCAGTGATGCGACACGAATGCGGATGGATGACATGCATATGACATTCAATTGCGGGGCCCCCTGGTGGGGGCGTGGGAGGCGTGCGGGGGTGCTCGGCGCGGTGATCGCCCTGCTGGCGGCGCTCGTGAGCGGGCTGGGTGCCGCCGGGACGGCGCAGGCGGCCACGGTGGATACCGGCGCGTGGTATGTGCTGGTCAACCGGGGCAGTGGCAAGGCGCTCGACGTGTCGGGTGCGAGTGCCGCTGACGGGGCTGCCGTCCAGCAGTGGACCCGTCACGGCGGGGCCAACCAGCGCTTCCAGTTCGTCGACTCGGGCGGCGGCTACTACCGGCTCAAGGCGCAGCACTCCGGCAAGGTGCTGGACGTCTACAACTACTCCGGTGCCGACCACGCGGACATCGTGCAGTGGGGCGACGCCGGCGGTACCAACCAGCAGTTCCGGCTGGCCGACTCGCCGGACGGTTACGTCCGTCTGATCAACCGCAACAGCGGCAAGGCCGTCGAGGTGAAGACCGCCTCCACCGCGGACGGCGCCAAGGTCGTGCAGTTCACCGACTGGGGCGGGGCCAACCAGCAGTGGCAGTTGGTCCGCGCGACGGGAGTACTGGCACAGGTGCACACCGCGGGGCGGGTCAAGGACGCCGGGAACACGGTGCAGTACAGCTGGCCCGGCGTGTACTTCGAGGGCCGCGTCAGTGGCACCGGCGTGGGCATCGTGCTCAACGACTCGGCCGCCGACTACGACGTCCAGGTCGACGGAGCCACCGTCGCCACACTCGTCACGCCCGGCGACACCACGCACTGGATCAACGGCCTGCAGAACCGTGAGCACACCGTCCGGCTCGTCAAGCGCAACGACAGCCCGGGGGACACCAGCACGTTCGGAGGCTTCGTGGCCGCGCCCGGCGGTGCCGTACTGAGCAGACCGACGGCCCGCGACCGCCAGATCGAGTTCATCGGGGACTCCCTCACGGTGGGCTACGGCAACCTCTCGACCTCCCGCGACTGCACCCAGGACCAGATCAAGCGGACCACCAACGCCGACGTGAGCTACGGCGCCCTCACCGCCCGGCAACTGAACGCCGACTACCAGATCAACGGCTACTCGGGCCGTGGCATGGTGCGCAACTACAACGGAGGCTCGCCGGACGTCACGTACCGGACCTTCTACGACCGTGCCCTGCTGAACGTGTCGGGCGACGTCTGGCAGAACCCGGGCACCTGGCGCCCCCAGGTCGTGGTGGTCAACCTCGGCACCAACGACTTCTCGACCGCCATCAACCCCGGTGAGCCGTGGACGCCGGACAGCCTCGCGGCCGGCTACCGCAGCGCCTACGGCGCCTTCATCCAGAAGCTGCGCACACGCTACGGGGCCGACACGACCATCGTGGCGGTAGGCGCCGGCCAGTACGCCGGCCATGTCCAGCAGGTGGTCAAGGCGCGCAACGACGCCGGCGACAGCCGGGTCCGCTACTGGGCCCTTGATGACTCGGGCCTGGACTTCCTCGGCTGCGACTGGCACTACTCGGCCCACGACGACCGAGTCATCGCCGACCGGCTCACCTCGTTCCTCACCGGTCTGCCGACAGGCTGGTGACGGCACCGAGCGCCGCGCGGGAAGGGATGCCAGCGTGCCGACGGCGACAAGTCCGACGCCGCGCGGCAGAGCCGGACCGACTCCCCGCTACGGCGTTGCCCGCGCTGTCGGTGCGACGGCGTCCTTGTGCCGTGCATGCTGCACTCGCGGTCGAGACGCAGAACTGGTACGCGGTCCTGTCGACCAGGCCGTGCGGGGCGGACCGGGTTGGCGAACAACGGTCCGCCGCCCCCTTGAGCCCACGCACGAGCCGCCCCCTTGAGCCCACGCACGATCGGGGCGCCGGCCTCGACCGTGCCGAAGGGCGCGGAGGCGCCGGCACCGGCCCGCCCACTCCGGCACCCGGCGATCCGGAACGCACCGGCCGGGGCGCCGTGCAGCAGAAGCGGATCTAGGCTGGAGGCTGTCGCTGGGAACCAGCCCTGACGGGCACGGCTGTCGGGACGGAGGCATCGCGCGTGGCCATGACCAGCAAGGGTGCCCCCACTGCCGGGTTTGTGGTGGACCCGGACGGCGTGGTGAGCGGCTGGAGCGAGAGCGGGCGGCTGCTGCTGGGCTGGACGGCGGAGGACGCCGTCGGGCGCCCCATGACCGATTTGCTGGCCGCTCCCCCACCACCCGGCTTCCCCGGGAGCTACGGCAGCGGCCCCGACCACACGGGGCTCGTCCCCCTGCGCCACCGAGACGGTTCCACGGTGGACGCTCTGGTGTCGGCTCACCCGCTGTTCGGCGCCGACGGCCGGGCGCTGGGCCATGCGGTGACCGTCCACCGCTGGGAACGCCGCCCGGTGATCGCCGACCTGGCCTTCGAGCAGAGCCCCTTCGCTCTGGGCGTCTACGACCCTGAGCTGCGGTTTCTGTGGATCAACGCGTCCTCGGGCCGGGTGATCGCGCACTCCGAGGAGCAAGTGCTCGGTAAGAAGTACCGCGAGGTGCTTCCCGAATTCGACCGCGAACTGTTCCCCGAGAGGGACGACAAGCCCTACACCGACCAGCTCGCCGAAGTGGCGAGGACGGGCAAGCCCGCACGTCTCATCACCGTCTTCCGGCCACTCGGCAGTAACTACGCCAACGCCTGGGCCACCAGCATCTGGCCCGTTCGGGATGCCGAGGGCAGGGTCCGCGCGGTCGCCAACTGGGGATTCGACATGAGCGCGGAGTACTGGGCCAGGCAGCGCCTGCTCATGCTCAACGAGGCCAGCCGCGGCATCGGCCGGACACTCGACGTGATCGGCACCGCCCAGGAGCTGGCCAGGACCTCCGTGCCGCGATTCGTCGACTTCGTCACCGTAGATCTCTTCGACGAGGTGCTGCGCGGAGAGGAACCGCCTCTTTCCCCCGCCTCCGCCTCCGGCGAAGCCGTCGCGCTCAGCCGCGCCGCCCAGCACAGCGCGAAGTGTGACACCGGCCGCGCTCCCGGGCCCCCGGTGCCGGTCAGTCACGCTCCCGGTTCCGTCGCCGTCCGCTGCATGGCCACCGGCAGGTCCACGGTTCAGCTCGCCGCCGAACCGGGCGAGGGCGGCGAATGGGCCTTCGGGCCCGGGCTCGCCGCCGACCCGGCCCACTGGCCGCCGGGCAACCCGTTGATCGACGAGTCGATCGCCGCGGAGGGGCTGACCGGCCGGATCACCGTGCCGCTCCGGGCCCGCGGCGCGCTGCTCGGCGTCGTCACGTTCTCCCGCAGCGACCGGCCCGAGGCCTTCACCGCCGACGACCTGATCCTCGCCGAAGAGCTGACCGCCAAGGCAGCCGTCGCCATCGACAACGCCCGCCGGTACTCACGCGAGCGCACGACCGCACTGACGCTGCAGCGCAGTCTGCTGCTGCAGCAGCTGCCCAGCCAGGAGGCGCTCGAGGTGGCCTCCCGCTATCTGCCCGCCGGGACCGGCGCGGAGGTGGGTGGTGACTGGTTCGACGTCATTCCGCTCTCCGGTGCCCGGGTCGCCCTGGTCGTCGGCGATGTGGTCGGTCACGGCCTGCACGCCTCGGCCAGCATGGGCCGGTTGCGCACGGCGGTCCGCACGCTCGCCGACGTGGACCTGCCGCCGGACGAGCTGCTGACCCACCTGGACGACCTGGTCATCCACCTCGCCAGCGACCTCCAGCCCACCGGCTGCTTCCAGCCGACCGGCGAATTCGGGGCCACCTGCCTGTACACCGTCTACGACCCGGTCTCCCGCCGCTTCACACTGGCGAGCGCGGGTCATCCGCTGCCGCTGATCATCTCCCCGGACGGCACCAGGACCCCGGCACCCGCACAGCCGGGACCACCGCTCGGCATCGGCGGGCTGCCGTTCGAGGCCACGGAACTCGAGCTGCCCGAGGGCAGCCTGCTCGCCCTCTACACCGACGGACTGGTGGGATGCCGCGAGCGCGACGTCGACCAGGGGATCGCCGAACTGCTGCGTGTCCTGAACCATTCGGCCACCTCGCTGGAGGGCCTCTGCGACACGGTGTTGGACACCATGCTCCCCGAACACCGCACCGACGACGCCGCCCTGTTGCTCGCTCGCACTCTGGCGCTGGATCCCCAGCACGTCGCCGACTGGGACGTCGAACCCGACCCCGCGCAGGTGCCGCGCGCCAGAAAGTTCGCCCTGGACCAGGTGGACGCCTGGGGCCTGGAGGAGGCGTCATTCGTCACCGAACTGGTTGTCAGCGAGCTGGTCACCAACGCCATCAGATACGGCGAGCCCCCGATCAGGCTGCGGCTCATCCGCGACACCTCCCTGATCTGCGAGGTCTCCGACGCCAGCAACACCGCCCCGCACCTACGCCGGGCGCGCGCCTTCGACGAGGGCGGCCGGGGCCTGCTGCTCGTCGCCCAGCTCACCCAGGGGTGGGGAACCCGGCACAGCACCGACGGCAAGACGATCTGGTGCGCACAGACCCTCACCGAGCCCGAGCCGCGATGAGATCCGAGCCCGGCGGGCCGTCGCCGGGGACCCGGCAGAACGGCGACGGCCTGCGCGTCAGTGGGCCCGTCTCCGGGGACCGGGACCGTCCGCTACGCGATCGGCACGCTCGGGAGCTCGCAGAGCGGGCCGGTCACACGGTGCTCGACCGGGATGGCTCGCGGGCGGAATGCCGGCGCCTTCCCCGCCGCCGAGGGCGGGCGGCCGGTGGGAGGTCGCCGTGAGGGCGCCGGCATCCCTGTTCTGCGCGGTCAGCTCGTCACGCGGAAGGTGGCGTCGCTGCGGGCCGTCGTGGTGGTGATCGGGTCGAGGCGGAGTTCGTAGGCGTAGTGGCGGATGTAGCGGTCGGGGAAGTTGTACGACTGGAAGGACGACCAGCTCGAGTCGGCGAGCCCGGCGAACGGAACACCTCGAAGCGCAGCAGCGGTCAGTACCAGGAGACGGAGATCGGTCGACCGCCGCCGATATCGCCGCACTCCGAAGGTTGCTGAACCTGGACGAGAGGGCGGGGCGGCCGACCGCAGCAGCACTTTCCTGCGTACGGCCGGCCACCGGCCCTGGCGCAGTCCGCCGGTCGCACCGCAGCCGCCGGTCATGCCGGCGGCTGGCAGTGAGTTCTCAGTTCCGAGCAGTCCTGCCGGAACGGCGGTCGTCAGGCCAAACCGAACCGCTCGGCATGCACTTGCAGGTGGGGAACCTTCAGTCCGCGCAGGGCGCTGAGCACGGCCGAGGTCATCGCGGGCGGGCCGCATACGTACACGTCGCGTTCGGTTATGTCGGGCACCAGGGCACGGAGACTGTCCGGCTCGAACGCCGTGTTCCCCTCCCCCGTGCGGCCGGTGATCAGGTGCAGCTGACCGCCGCGGTCCGCGACCAGGGCTCGCACCTCATCGACCAGCACGGCGTCGTTCTCGCTGCGCACCCGGTAGAGCACGACGACGTCTCCCGTCGGCTCCTCCTCCAGCAGAGCTCGAACCGGCGTGATCCCCACTCCTCCGGCGATCAGCAGTGCGTCGGGCCGCGTGCGGTGCAACGAGGTGAAGGCCCCGTACGGCCCCTCGACGAACGCGCGGCTGCCGATCGGGATGTGCCGGAGGCCTGCGCTGGTGCTGCCGACCGCCTTGGCGGTCAGGCGCAGAGTACGGCCGTCGGGTGCCGCTGACAGCGAGAAGGGGTTCGCCAGCCACCAGTGGTTGTGGCCGGGGAATCGCCAGATGCAGAACTGGCCGGCACGGGCCGGCAGCTTGTCGAGGTGGCGGCCGGTGACGTGCACCGACACGACGTCGTCAGCCTCCGGCACCACCGCCGTGACCCGGAATCGGTGATAGGCGTTGCGCCACACAGGCATGACGATCCGACCTGTGACCAGGGCACCGAACGCGAACAGCCACAGGGCCCACCAGTAGGTTTTCGCGGGCACGGAAGAGCTGAAGGTCGTGGTCTCCAGCAACTGGTGGACGAACGCCAGCCCCAACGCCACGTACAGCAGCAGGTGCAGGCCGTGCCAGGTCTCGTACCGGAGCCGCCGCCTCGCATACTGGGCGGAAGTCGCGGCGACCACGACGACGACCGCCGCGGCCAACATCCCGAGCAGGGAGGCCGGCACTCCGGCCAGCGCGAAGAACGTCTTGGTCATCGACGCGTCATCGAGCCTCGCGTAGCCCAGCACGACCAGCACGGCGTGGGTGAGGATGGTCCACAGCAGGGTGAAGCCGACCCACCGGTGCCACACCGTCAACCGGTCCATGCCGATACGGCGGTCGAGCCACGGCAGTCGGGCCACCAGCAGCAGCTGGAACAGCATCAGCACGGCGGCGTGCAGGCCGAAGAACTTGGCGACCGTGAGCACCCCGTTCTTGCCTGTCCCGGCGGTGAGGAACAAGACCTCGACGATCACCAAGTTGACGATGACAAACGTCCACAGCGCCCACCGCGCCGCAACGATTGCAGGTATGGTGCCTTGCCGCACCTGTGTACTCGTCGCCTCCACCGCTTCCCCTCATTGTCCATGTGACGCACTTGCGCCGGGCACCCGCGAGGTCGCGAGGACCCGAGCGTCCTGACTTCATACAGCCCCGGTCGCGGCAAGAAGAGGGAACCTGACGTAAAAAGGGCTCTGCTTGGCCTCGACTGTGCTTGTTCTGCCATCGGCACGCTGGTAAATCGTGAACCCGTCAGACACCCGGACAGGTGGGTCGGCACCCCCGCGCCTCAGCATTGACGACGGTACGAGGGCCGACGCGACGGCCTCTGTCCGCGTTGCCGCCGACCGCGAGAACTCGTCCGTCGCTGCCGGCGGCCACCGTCTGCGCTCGTGCGCTGCCGTGGGTACCGGTGAACACCCGCCCGTTCAGCACCGCGGTGGCCAGGAACGTCCGCCGGTGCGGCGGACCGCCCGCGGGTCTCGCAGAGGCGCCGTCGAAGGCATCTGGCATCTGAGAACTCCTCACCCGGCGGCCGTCGCTGTCGTGCCGACGCCGGGTAGGCTGAGTGATTAAAGCCTTAACCACAAGCCTCTTCACGCTGTGCAAGCGCCCCTTGATCCACGAGAACCTCTTTTTTGGATCTGGCCGTTCCGCCTTCCCGCTTGATCGGCGCGTTCGAAGCGGTCGGCCCCGCAACCACCATCCGGCTGCGCGACGTGCGTCTGTTGCGCTGATGTGGCCGTGCAGTCGTCCTGCCCACTGGTCGGCGGGGTGAACGCCCCAGAGCACGCATGCCCGTCTGTCACCACGAGCACCCTCACATCAGCGTCGGCGAGGGGCTACGAAGTATGGCTCGGCTCGCGGCATTTCCACGCATGCCACACCCGCCGAGCCATACGCCATCACGCTCCGGCAGCCTCGATGAACTCGCCCACGGCGCTGCGCGGGTCCCCCGAGCGGACCAGTGCCTCGCCGACCAGTACCACGTCGGCTCCCCAACCGCGGTACTCCGCGACGTCCTTCGGGCCCGTCACTCCTGATTCCGCGACTCTGACCGTGCCTTCGGGGATGCCCGTCACGAGGTCGGCGAACACGGTGCGATCCACGTCCAGCGTTGTCAGGTCCCGCGCGTTGATGCCGAGAAGCTCAGCTCCCGCGGCGGCAGCGCGCCGCACTTCGTCGGCCGAGTGCGCCTCCACGAGCGGCGTGAGACCCAACTCTCCGCACAGCCCCATCAAGTCGGTGAGCTGGCCGTCGTCCAGCGACACGACCATCAGAAGCGCGAGATCGGCGCCGTGCGCGCGAGCTTCCCACAGCTGATAGGGGTCGACGATGAAATCCTTGCGCAGGACGGGCACGTCGACCCGGGCACGTACGGCGTCCAGATCGGCGAGGGAGCCACCGAAACGCCTGCTCTCGGTGAGCACGCTGATCGCAGCGGCACCGCCGGCCGCGTACTGGGCCGCGAGGGACGCAGGGTCGGGGATGTCCGCCAGCGCACCCTTGCTGGGGCTCCTTCGCTTCACCTCGGCGATGATGGACACCCCAGGCGCCCGGAACGCGGGCAGCGGGTCAAGCGCGGGTGCCGCGTCCGCTGCCCGGGAGCGCAGCTCCGCCAACGGCGTCGCACGCTTGCGCTCTTCCAAGTCTTCGCGAACCCCCGCGAGGATCCCATCGAGAACGGTCACTACCCTCTCCCTGTCGAATCGTCTGACGCTCCGGACGTCCCGCGGCTTGTGTGTGGCCGTCCGCCACCCACGTCCAAGCCGTCCTCAGAACACGGGTTGTCCGGATCGATCATGGCGAGAGTATCGGCCTCCCCCGGGGCGCGGCCATCCGTCTGGAAGCGTGAGCCAGACGGTGCTGGAGGGGGTGGGGCCGGCGGTAGTGACCCCGGCTCCTGTCGGCGGACTGCGGAGCGGGCGGGCGCCCTGGTGCTCGATCTGGAACCGAACGCCGAGCTGCGCATCGCGCTGATCAGCCGTCGCGGCCCGCTGTCCCCGGCGGCGATGGCCTTCCTGGACGGAGCGCTGACGGAACCGCAATCGGGCCGCCTTATAAGGCGCCCCTATAAGGCACATCGGGATTGTGTCTTGGACGCGCTGCCCGGCCCGCTGCTGCAATCGACCGTATGACGATCCAGAACCACCGCATCGCCCTCATCCCCGGTGACGGCATCGGGACCGAGGTCCTGCCGCCCGCCCGGCGAGTTTTGGACGCCGTCGGCAGCCGCCACGGAATCGGCTTCTCCTACACCTCCTACGACTGGTCCTGCGAGCGCTATGTGCGCGAGGGCTCGATGATGCCCGAGGACGGCCTGGACCGGCTGGGCGAGGCGGACGCGATCCTGCTGGGCGCCGTCGGCTACCCGGGCGTGCCGGACCACGTCTCGCTGTGGGGGTTGCTGATCCCCATCCGCCGCACCTTCCGCCAGTACGTCAACCTGCGGCCGATCCGGGTCTTCGAGGGCGTGGACAGCCCGCTGCGCAGCGCCGCCGCGGGTGAGGTCGATCTCGTCGTCGTGCGGGAGAACGTCGAGGGCGAGTACAGCGAGATCGGCGGACGGATGAACCAGGGCACACGCGAGGAACTGGCCGTCCAGGAAGCGGTGTTCACCCGGGCCGGGGTCACCCGGATCGCCGACTACGCGTTCTCGCTCGCCGCCCGCCGCCGGGGGAAGCTCACCTCCGCCACCAAGTCCAACGGCATCATCCACACCATGCCGTTCTGGGACGAGCTGATCGCCGAGCGGGCCGCCGCGCACCCCGGTGTCACCTGGAACCAGGAGCACATCGACGCGCTGGCCGCGAAGTTCGTCCTCGACCCCGCCCGCTTCGACGTAGTCGTCGCCTCCAACCTCTTCGGCGACATCCTCAGCGACCTCGCGGCCGCGGTCGCCGGATCCATCGGCATCGCCCCGGCGGGCAACCTCAACCCCGAGCGGGACTTCCCCTCGATGTTCGAGCCGGTGCACGGCTCCGCGCCAGACATCGCGGGCCAGGGCATCGCCAACCCGCTGGGCGCGATCTGGTCCGCGGCCATGATGCTCGACCACCTCGGCCACCCCGAGGCCGCCCGGGACATCGACAACGCCATCACCGCCGTCCTGGCCAAGTCCGATGTGCGAACCCGCGACCTGGGCGGCACGGCGACGACCGACGAGTTCACCGAGAAGCTGCTGGAACTTCGCTGACCGTCCCGGCCCTTCGGAACCGCATCCGAGTACACCGCCGTACCGGGATCTTGAGCCGGAACCTCGGGACAAAGGGCGGCTGTGAGCCATCGGCCACTCAGGGCCCAACTCCCGTCCAAACCCTCTTACTCGAACAGCCTCACGTCGAGGGCTCAGCATGCGCCTCGGCGATACGAAAGGAAAGTCCTGTGTCAGCTGCCAAGAAGCGTGTCGCGGTGGTAGGCGTCGGAACGATGGGCAGTCAGGCCGCCTGGCGGCTGGCGGCCCGCGGCGCCGAGGTCGTCGGCTACGACCGGTACGCACCCGGCCACGACCGCAGTGCCGCCGGCGGCGAGACCCGGATCTTCCGCAGCGCCCACTTCGAGGACTCCCGCTACGTCCCGCTGCTCAAGCACTCCGACGCCCTGTACGAACAGCTCCAGCAGGAGACCGGCCGCGAGCTGCGCCGCCTGACCGGGTGCCTGCTGATGGGGCCGACCGAGCAGCAGCAGATGGCGACCGTGCTTGAGTCCATCGCCGAGCACGGCCTCGACCACGAGGTGCTGGACGCCGAGTCGCTGGCCAAGCGCTTCCCGCAGTACCGCATCGAGGACGGCGACGCGGCCGTGCTCGACCGCCGCGCCGGCTTCATCCGCCCGGAGCTGACCATCCAGACCGCCGCGCGCCGCGCAGAGCAGCTGGGTGCGGTGATCCACCGCTACACCACGGTCCGCGAGATCGTCCCCGTCGCGAACGGCGGGGTGGAGGTCCGCACCGACGCCGGCAGCGAGCGCTTCGACGCGGTCGTCGTCACCGTCGGCCCCTACGTCAACGACCTGCTGCCCGGCCTGCCGTGGGAGGTGGAGATCCTCCGCGTGGTCAGCGCCTGGTTCATGCCCACCACCGACGCCTGGTTCGGCGAGGAGCGTCCCGCCTTCATCCGCACGGCACCCGTCCACTGCTACGGCCTGCCCTCCCCGGACGGCGTCTCCGTCAAGCTCGGCCTCTCCCAGGCCCTGAACAAGCCCGCCGGTGACCCGCACCAGCTGAACCGGACCGTCGCACCGGAGGAACTGCAGATCTACGCCGACCTGATCGGCCGCTACATACCGGACCTCAACCCCGACCCGACCCGGCTGTCGGTCTACATGGAGGGCTACACCAAGAGCAGCCGCCCCCTGGTCGGCCCGCTCCCCGGCGCCGAGAACGTGATCCTGCTCGCGGGCTTCTCCGGCCACGGCTTCAAGCTCTCGCCCGCCTTCGGCGACATCGCCGCCGACCTCGCGCTGGACGGCTCCTCGCCCCAGCCCATCGACTTCATCTCCACCCTCGGCCGGACGGAGGCGTGACCATGAGCGGCACCACCCTCTCCGTCGGCTCCCTGGACGCCGAGCCCGGCACCAAGGCGCGCGGCAGTGTCCGCGCCGACCTCGGCACCCTCACAGCGGACATCCCGCTGACCCTGGTCAACGGCACCCGCCCCGGCCCCCGGGTCGTCATCACCGCGGGAGTGCACGGCGGCGAGTTCACCCCCATCGACGCCGCGTACCAGGGGCGGCTCAACGTCTCCCCGGCCGGCGGACGGATCATCTACGGCATGCACGGCCTCACCGTCCGCCCCGGCACCGAACTCGCCGCCCTGGCCATCCCGTGGGACCCCGACACGGCCACGCGACCCGACACCCTCCCGGTCCCCGGCATGGGCCGCGGATCCGACGAGGCGGACCCCCGCCCCTAGACAACCCCCACCCCAGCTGACCACCACGGGAGCGTGAGAGCGCCGCCCTGCGCAACCCGGAGATCATGGAGCGGGACCGGATCCTGGACAACGTCCGCCCCTTCAGGACGACCTGGCGCAGCGCATGGCGGCACTCACGGACCTGCCGATCGTCGGCGACGTCCGTGGCACCGGGTTCTTCTACTCCTGCGGACTCGTCGGCGACCTCGACGGCGGCGGCTTGAGCGACCGCGCCCGCGCCGATCTGATTCTCGACCTGATCCCTCGCCTACTGCGTGAAGCCGGCCTGCTGGCCCGCGTCCACAACCGCTCCGCGCCGCTGGTCCAGATCGCGCCCCCGCTGATCAGCGACCGCGCCGTCCTCAACCGTATCGCCGCGATCCTCGTGGGCACCCTCGCCGAGGCGTCCGCCCGCATCTGATCCACTTATTGGGAAGGAACCACATGTACTCCATCGATTCGCTGACCGTCGCCCCGGGCGAGCGCGCCCAGGGCCTGATCCCGGTCGGCACCAGCAGCTACGGCGTGGAGCTCGGCATTCCGCTGATCGTCGTCAACGGCGCCCAGGACGGCCCGGTCCTGTGTGTGGACGCGGGCGTGCACGGCGACGAGTACGACGGCCAGGAGGCCATCCGGCGTGTCCTCGCCGAGATCGACCCGGCCACCCTGCGCGGCACCGTCGTCGGCATCCCCTGCCTGAACACCCCCGCCTTCGAGGCCGCCGCCCGCGCCAGCGGCATCGACCACCTCAACCTCAACCGCATCTTCCCGGGCGACGCGGAGGGCTCGTACTCCCAGCGCCTGGCCGCCACCTTCGTCGAGAAGGTCGTCCCGGCCGTCGACGCCGTGGTCGACCTGCACACCGGTGGCGCCTACGGCGAGATCGCCCCGCTGGTCATCCTCCAGGGCGGCTACGAGGACCTGGCCACCGACCTGGCCCTCGCCGCCGGGCACGAGCTGGTCTGGAAGGGCGGCAAGTGGGGCGGCACGGTCCGCCACCCCGTTCTCGAGGCCGGCAAGCCCGCCATCACCATCGAGTGCGGTGGCGCCACCTACCGCGAGGCCAACGTCGAGCGGCACATGAACTCCGTCCGCAACATCCTGCGCAGCCTCGGCATGACCGACGGTGAGGCGGAGCTGCGGGACACCTACACGACCGTCTCCGGCACCTTCGCCCGCTCCGCCTCCGGCGGCTTCTTCGTCGCCCGCGCCGAACCGGGGGAGACCTGCAAGGAAGGTGATCTGATCGCCACCATCACCGACCACTACGGCAACACCCTGGAAGAGGTCACCGCGCCGCAGGACGGCATCGTGCTCTGGGTGCGCCGGATCCGCACGGTCCGTCCCGGCGACGAGGTCGTCATCTTCGGTGCCGTCGAAGGGGAGATCCGGCCGTGAGCGCCGAACTTGAGCTGACCGAGCTGCTGATCGACGGCAAGCACGTCCCGGCCGCCGACGGGCGCTCCTTCACCGTCCTGGAGGCGTCCGACGGGAGGGCCATCGCCTAGGGTCTTTCGTTTGGATCAGGCCGGATCAGGGAGCGGGGTCCGGTGCCGTGCATCGCAAGGCGGAGGAGGGCGGCAGGGGCGGAGCCCTGCCGACCGACGACAACGCGGCGAGGCGCGGTGCCGGGGCCCGCGAGCCCGGCATGATCCAAACGAAAGACCCTAGGTGGCGCTGGCCGGCAAGGCGGACGTGGACCAGGGGGGCCGCCGCACGCGCGGCTTCACGGCACCCGAGTGGGCCCGGAAGGGGCCGGTTCCCTTCTACAGCGGCACCGCCTGGTTCCTGCCGTTCGGCGGCTCGAACTACAAGGCGAAGGACAAGTTGTTCTGAGTCGATACAGACGGCGGTGACACCGTGGGGACTTCCCGTGACGTGGTCGTGGGAAGTCCCCCACTGCCCTGGCGGGTCGTGCTCGCTCGCCCCCTTGCTGCACCCCACGCACACGCACGCCTGAACATGCTCCGAGAGAGGCCCGCCCTGCCATGACCGCCGTAGCTCACCGCAGCGAGCACGACCTGCTCGGTTATCGCGACGTCCCCGCCGAGGCGTACTGGGGCGTCCACACCCTGCGCGCCAGGGAGAACTTCGCCGTCACGGGGACGCCGATCGCCGCCTACCCGCATCTGATCGACGCTCTGGCCGCCGTGAAGGAGGCCGCCGCCCTGGCGAACGAGGAACTCGGCCTGCTGGAGCCGAGGAAGGCCACCGCCATTGTGGAGGCGTGCCGTGAGATCCGTGACGGCAAGCTGCACGACCAGTTCGTGGTCGACGTCATCCAGGGCGGCGCGGGCACCTCGACCAACATGAACGCCAACGAGGTGATCGCCAACCGGGCGCTGGAGCTGCTGGGGCACGCCAAGGGCGAGTACCGGTTCCTGCACCCCAACGAGGACGTCAACCTCGGCCAGTCCACCAACGACGTCTACCCGACCGCCGTCAAGATCGCGACGGTGTATGCGGTGCGCGGTCTGCTGAGGGCGATGGCGGTGCTGCAGGACGCTTTCGCGGCCAAGGCTGTGGAGTTCCGTGACGTGCTGAAGATGGGCCGCACCCAGCTGCAGGACGCGGTGCCGATGACGCTGGGTCAGGAGTTCTCGGCGTACGCGGTCATGCTGGAGGAGGATCGCAGCCGGCTGGCGGAGGCGGTGGAGCTGATCCACGAGATCAACCTGGGCGCCACCGCGATCGGCACCGGCCTCAATGCTCCTGCCGGATACGCCGAGTCGGCGCGGCGCCACTTGTCGCACATCACCGGGCTTTCGCTGGTGACCGCGGTCAACCTGGTCGAGGCCACCCAGGACTGCGGCGCGTTCGTGCAGATGTCCGGTGTGCTCAAGCGCATCGCGGTCAAGCTTTCCAAGAGCTGCAACGACCTGCGACTGCTGTCGTCGGGGCCGCGCGCGGGTCTGAACGAGATCAACCTGCCGCCGGTGCAGGCCGGTTCGTCCATCATGCCCGGCAAGGTCAACCCGGTGATCCCCGAGGTCGTCAACCAGGTCGCCTTCGAGGTGATCGGCAACGACGTCGCCATCACCATGGCCGCCGAGGCCGGACAGCTCCAGCTCAACGCCTTCGAGCCCATCATCCTGCACTCCCTCTCGGAGAGCATCACGCACCTTCAGCGCGCGTGCCTGACCCTGGCCGAGCGGTGCGTCGCGGGGATCACGGCCAACACCGAGGCGCTGCGGGCGGCGGTGGAGAACTCAATCGGCCTGGTCACCGCCCTCAACCCGTACATCGGCTACGAGGCGGCCACCGACATCGCCAAGGAGGCCCTCGCCAACGGGCGCGGAGTCGCCGAACTCGTCCTGGAGAAAAACCTCTTGCCCGCCGACGCCCTCGCCGAGCTGCTCCGTCCCGAGGTCGTCGCGGGACCCGGTCAAGCCCTGGTGTGACGTGATCAAGCGCGACCTCGACTGACGTTCCCCCTCAACTACTCGTAACAGGCCAGGAGTTCGCCATGCCCCTACCCCTCCATGCCCAGACGCGGGCCGTCCCCGAGGCCGCGGTGCTGGAAGGGCTGCCTCCGGTCCGTGAGGTGAGCGCCGCGGAGGTGGCCGCCCGCATCTCCGGTGGCCCCCGTCTCGTCGTCCTCGACGACGATCCGACCGGCACCCAGACCGTCGCCGACGTGCCCGTCCTGACTTCCTGGACGGTGGACGATCTGCGCTGGGCGCTGCGCCAGGACAGCGCCGTCTTCTTCGTCCTCACCAACACCCGCAGCCTCTCCCCTGAGGACGCCGCCGCCCGCAACCGCGAGGTGGTCCGTGCCCTGCGCGAGGCGTCGGCGGCCGAGGGCACCGGTTACGTCCTGGCCAGTCGCGGTGACTCGACGCTGCGCGGCCACTTCCCGCTGGAGACCGATGTCCTCGCCGAGGAACTCAGCGAGTCGGGCGTCGGCGCTCCGGACGGCGTGGTGCTGGTCCCCGCCTACATCGAGGCGGGCCGGCTGACCGTCGGCTCCCGCCACTGGATGCGGACGGCCGACGGGCTGCTGCCGGTCGGCCAGAGCGAGTTCGCCCGCGACGCCACCTTCGGCTACCGCAGCTCGTCGCTGCCCCAGTGGGTCGAGGAGAAGACGGGCGGACGCGTGCCCGCGGACGAGGTCCTGTGCATCACCCTCGACGACCTGCGGAGCGGCGGCCCGGTGCACACGGCGCGGCTGTTGTCCTCGCTGCGCGGCGGCCGTACGGCCGTGGTCGACGCGGTGTGCGACGACGATCTGCGGGTACTGGCCCTGGCCCTCGCTCAGGCGGAGGAGAACGGCACGCGGCTGCTGTATCGGGTCGGGCCGTCCTTCGTCAGGGCCCGCGCCGGACAGGCGGCGCGGGCACCACTCACCCCGGCCGAACTGCGCCCCCTGCGCGGGGACGCACCGCACGGTCTCATCGTCGTGGGGTCTCATGTCGCGCTGACGACACGGCAGTTGGACCGGCTGCGGGAGCGGGGCGGGATCGCCGAGTACGAACTCGACGTGGCCCTCCTGCTCGACGAGGAGCGGTGTGACGCCCACATCACCGAGGTCGCGGCCGCGGCCGTCGGCGCGCTGGACTCGGCCGACGCCGTGATCCGCACCTCTCGCGTGCTGGTGACGGGTGCCGACGCGGACGACAGTCTTGCGATCTCCCGCCGGGTCTCCGCCGCGCTCGTGGAGGCCGTGCGCCAGGTCAACTCCGCCCGGCGGCCCGCTTTCGTCGTCGCAAAGGGCGGTATCACC
Organism: Streptomyces sp. NPDC043427; assembly: GCF_056436655.1. NCBI lineage: Bacteria > Bacillati > Actinomycetota > Actinomycetes > Kitasatosporales > Streptomycetaceae > Streptomyces > Streptomyces sp. NPDC043427. The sequence continues at coordinate 210,864 of NZ_JBWKCC010000018.1, forward strand.
TCCAGCGACACCGCCACCCACGGCCTTCAGATCCGCCGTGTCTGGGCCCGGGGCACGCTGCTGCCCGGCATCGTCTCGCTCTGGGAGCCCGCGGACGGCCCCGCCGCCGGCATCCCCTACATCGTCTTCGCCGGGAACGTCGGCGGCGCCGACGCGCTCGCCGACGCCCTCGACCTGCTCAGGAGTGCCTGATGCTGCTGCACGGAACCGATGCGCTGAAGGAGGCCGCGGCCGCCGGTCACGCCCTGCCCGGGTTCGTCGCCTACAACCTGGAGACGGTCCAGGGCATCACGGCCGCCGCCGAGGCCGCCGGACGGCCGCTCGTCATCCAGGCGGGCTCCAGCCCCTTCAAGCACGCCGGACGCGAGGCCCTGATGCGGCTGGCGCTGGACGCGGCCGGACACTCCGCCGCCCGCCTCGGGGTGCACCTCGACCACAGCCGGGACCTGAACGAGATCACCGCCTGCCTGGAGGCGGGCTACACCTCCGTCATGGTCGACGGCTCCCACCTGCCGTTCGCCGAGAACGTCGCATTGACGAAGGAGGCGGTCCGGCGGGCACGCGACCACGGCGCCTGGGTGGAGGCCGAACTCGGTGCCCTCCCGGGCGACGAGGACGTCTCCACCGACGCCGTCGCGCAGACCGCGGCGATGACCGAGCCGCAGCAAGCGGCCGAATTCGTGGCCGCGACCGGCGTGGACGCACTCGCCGTCGCCGTCGGCAACGTCCACGGCTTCACCAAGCACCCGGTCCGCCTGGACCTGGAGCGGCTGGCCGCGATCCACGAGGCCGTACCGGTCCCGCTCGTCCTGCACGGCGCCAGTGGCCTGCCCGTCGAGGAGCTGCACGGCGCTCTCGCCCGAGGCGTCGCCAAGGTCAACGTCAACGCCGAACTGCGCCGCGCCTGTCTGGAGGCCGTCCGCGCGACCCTCCCGGCCGCGCTGCCCGGCTCCGACGTCGTCTCCCTGTGGGCGGCGGGCCGCGACGCGGTCCGGGACGCCGCCCTGGAGGTCATCGGCCGCCTGAGCCCCCGCGCCGAGGGGGGAAACGCGTGACCTGGTCTCAGTCCCGCTGACCCCGAGCCGCACCACACCGACGGATACACGACCGTCGTACGCCCCCGGCCGCGCGCGTTGCGCGCGGTTCGCACCGCTCTGTCTCGCGCTCTCGTGCCCTCTCGGCACGCGGGCCTATGCCGCACACTGTTGGAGCCACCATGTCCACCACTGCCTCGATCGCCGTGTTGCACACCAGCCTGCTGTTCATCAACGTCGAGCCGGTCCTCAACGACTACCTCGCGGAACTCGCTCCGGACGCCAAGGTCCTGCACTTCGTCGACAGCGACGTGCTCGCAACCGTGGTGCGCGACGGCGAGATCTCACCTGCCAGCGCGCAGCGCATGGTGCACCTGGCCCAGGCCGCGGAGTCCGCGGGGGCCGACGTCATCTTCTCCGCCTGCTCCTCGCTCGGTCCGGCCATCGACGTGGCCCGACGCCTGGTCTCCGTCCCGATCGTCAAGATTGACGACGCGATGACCGCGTCAGCGGTCGAGACCGCGGACGCCATCGGCGTCCTGGCGACGGTCCCCACGACGCTGCCGCCGACCCGTGCCCTCGTCGAGGAGAAGGCACGGGCGGCCGGTCGCGACATCACCGTCCAGGAGCGGCTCTGCGAGGGCGCCTTCTCGGTGCTGATGTCCGGTGACCGCGACCGCCACGACGCGATGGTGCTGGACGGGGCACGGGCACTGGCCGCGGAGGTCGACGTGATCGTGCTGGCCCAAGCGTCCATGGCACGGCTGGCTCCCGCGATAGCCGAAGCCGTCGGCAAGCCCGTGCTCTCCAGCCCGCGCAGCGGAGCGGAGAACGCGGTGCGCGTGCTGCACGAGCAGACGGCTGAACCTGTCCGTGCCACAGAAAGGGCCTAGGGCCTCTCGTTTGGATCATGCCGGGCTCGCGGGGTCCGGCCTGATCCAAACGAAAGACCCTAGGCGGACCTCGTGATCAACTCGGTGGGCAACCTCGTCGGCTTCGTCAGCCGCTACGTGATCGGTCAAGGACGCCGCCGGCTCGGCGGTGATCCCGATGTACGTTCTGGCGTCGCCCTCGTCGTCGGAACCGCAGCGGTGCTCTCCACCAAGCAGCACGTCGTCAACAACTGACCCTGGCCGTCCCCGGCCGGAACACAGGAGCCAGCATGCCGAGGTTCGCAGCGAACCTGTCCATGATGTACAAGGAGCACGATTTCCTCGACCGCTTCGCCGCGGCCTCGGCTGACGGCTTCCAGGCCGTCGAGTACCTCTTCCCCTACGCCTACGACGCCGCCGAACTGCGCCGCCGGCTCGACGACCACGGCCTCAAGCAGGTGCTCTTCAACGCACCTCCCGGAGCGTGGGAGTCCGGAGAGCGCGGGATGGCGGCACGGCCCGGACGCGAGGCGGAGGTGCGTTCCGGGGTCGACCGGGCGCTGGAATATGCGGCGGCGCTGGGCTGCCCGCGGGTTCACCTGATGGCCGGGCTGGTCCGACCGGACGCGACACCGGTCGAGCGGGCCAAGCACCGCGACACCTACCTGACCAACCTGGCCTGGGCCGCGGAACGGGCCGCCGCGGTGGGCGTCGACATCCTGATCGAGCCGATCAACGGCCGCGACATGCCCGGATACTTCCTGAGCACCCAGGCCGAGGCCCACGCCGTGGTGCAGGAGGTGGGAGCCTCGAATCTCGAGGTGCAGCTCGACCTCTACCACTGCCAGATCGTCGAGGGCGACCTCACGGCGACCCTGCGCCGCGACCTGCCGACCGGCCGGGTCGGTCATCTGCAGATCGCGGGTGTGCCCGACCGCAACGAGCCCGACCGGGGTGAGCTCAACGTCCGCCACCTGCTCGACGTGGTCGACGAGCTGGGCTTCGACGGGTGGATCGGCTGCGAGTACAACCCCCGCGCCGGCACGAGCGAAGGTCTCCGCTGGCTGAACGACTACCGGAACCACCGAGGGGAAAGCGCATGAGGATCGTCATCACGGGTGGCTTCGGCTCATGGGACGACAGGTCATCGCACTGCTGAAGACGCGGACGTTCCGTGGTGCACCGATCGACCGGCTGGTGCTCGCAGACCGGTTCGTGCCGTCCGGTGCGCCCGTGGCAGGCAGAAGCCGTGGCGGCGGCAAGACGCGGTGCGGACCTGCTTATAAGCCATGCCTGTCAGCTGTCGCCGGCCGAGGTGGCGGCCGTGACGAACGCGGTGGCTGCGGGGGACAGGCTGCCGCGGCGGCTGACGAGGGCGATGTCCAAGGTGGCCTTCGGCTCGATGTCCAGGACGCGGGCGCCCAGTCGCCGGGCGACGTCCCGCCAGGAATCCGTGATCACCGCGAGCCCGACCCCGGCCAGTACCAGGGGCATGAGCGACACGCGGTGCTCGGTCTCGGCGGCGACGGTGAACTCGATGCCCTGTTCCCGCAGCGCGTCGACGTAGGCGCGCATCCCGGTACCCGGCTGCCCGACGATCAGCCGCTGTCCCGCAAGCTCCCGGCAGTCCACCGCCGTCCGATCAGCGAACGGGCCGTCGGCCGGCACCACCAGCACAAAACGCTGCCGCCCCAGCGCATGTGAGGAGACCTCCTTGTCGGAGACCGGACCGGCGGACGCCAAAAGCCCCAACTCCACGGCACCCGTGCGCACCATGTCGATCACATCACGCGAGGTGAACGCCGCTTTGATGGCCACAGAGACGCCGGGATACCGGTGGCTGAAGGCACTCACCAAGGTCGTCAGCGGCTCCACCGCCTGCGACGGCATGGCTGCCACATCCAGGCGCCCCTCACGCAGCTCATGCACCGCCGCGACACTCGCCCGCGCCGTCTCCAGACTCCGCACGGCCTCCCGGGCAGGCTCGATCAGGGCCCTTCCGGCCTCCGTCAGGACTGCCCTGCGCCCGATGCGATGGAACAGCTCGGAGCCGAGATCACGCTCCAGTGCCCGCACGGCCTGCGACAGCGACGGCTGCGACACGTACAGAGCCGAGGCCGCACGGTTGAACCCCCCACGATCAACAATCGCAAGGAAGTACTCCAGCTGCCGAATGTCCATACGCGCCCTACAACAGGACCTGGCCGTTGCCCGCCACGGCCTCCGGGCGCAGCAGTTCGGCCAGCCGCTCGGCCGGCAACAGGCCCTTCTCCAGTACGAGTTCCGCCACACCGCGGCCGGTCGCGAGGGCCTCCTTGGCGATGTCGGTGGCGGCCGTGTACCCGATGTGCGGGTTGAGGGCGGTGACCAGGCCGATGGAGTTCTCCACGCTCGCGCGCAGTGCCTCGGTGTTGGCGGTGATGCCGTCGACGCAGCGCTCGGCGAGGGTGAGGCAGGCCGCGCGCAGGTGGGTGATGGACTCCGAGAGGGAGTGCAGGATGATGGGCTCGAAGGCGTTGAGCTGGAGCTGTCCGGCCTCGGCGGCCATGGTGATGGCGACGTCGTTGCCGATCA
>NZ_JBWKCC010000019.1:0-131584 GCF_056436655.1 Streptomyces sp. NPDC043427
CCCCCCCCCCCCCCCCCCCCCCCCCCCCCCCCCCCCCCCCCCCCCCCCCCCCCCCCCCCCCCCCCCCCCCCCCCCCCCCCCCCCCCCCCCCCGCCGGGAAGAGGACCCCACCCGTGAAATCCGTGGAACCCGCGCACGCCGCGCCGCCCGGCCCGGACCTGGCACCGCCCGTGACCTCCGTGCAGCCCGCACCCCCGACGCGCACCTCGCGCACAGCGCGCAAGAACCGTGACTGGCTGCACGGACTGCTCATGTCCGCCCCCGCCGTCGGCGGACTCATCGCCTTCGTCGGCATCCCCTTCGGCTACGCCGTGGTGCTCTCCTTCTACAACGTGCGCCTGGGCTCGCCGCTGGAACCGACCTTCTTCGGAGTGGAGCAGTACCGGCGGCTGTTCACCGACCCGGACCTCTCAGGGCCGTTCCTGCGGGCGCTGCTGAACAACCTGACCTTCGCCGTGGTCGTCGTCCCCCTCCAGACGGGCCTGGCACTGGGGCTGGCGATCCTGCTGAACCGCAAGCTCAAGGCCATCGGCCTGTTCCGGTCCTTCTTCTTCATGCCCGTCGTCTTCCCGATGGCGCTGGTCGCCGTGATCTGGCGGCTGATCCTCGCCCGCAGCGAGCAGGGCATACTCAACTCCGCTCTGGACGTGGTGAGTTTCGGCAACTGGGGCGCCTTCGACTGGCTCGGCGACAGCGCCACGGCCATGGCGTCGATCATCGTCCTCTCCGTCTGGCAGGGTGTCGGCTTCCAGATGGTCATCCTGCTCGCCGGCCTCCAGCAGATACCGGGTGAGCTGTACGAGGCCGCCGAACTCGACCGGGCCTCCCGCTGGCAGCAGTTCCGGCACGTCACGCTCCCCGGCATCCGGGGCACCCTCGTGTTCGTCGCGCTGCTCACCTCGGTGCTGTCCTTCCGGGTCTTCGACCAGGTCTACGTCCTCGTCCGAGGCGGTGGTCTCGACGAGGACGCCGCCCGCACCGTGATGTACCAGGCCGTGACCACGGCCTTCGACCAGAACAACATCGGCCAGGCGTCCGCGATCACGGTCGTGTTCTTCCTGATCGTCGTGGTCCTGACCCTGATCCAGCGCCGCGTCGTCCGGCCCGACAACGAGGACTGACCCATGGCCATGACCCGTACGACCCGCATGCCGCGCCCGACCCGTGTACCGCGTACGACCGGCAGGCCCCTGCGCCGCGTCCTCGACTACGCCGTCCTCTCCGTCCTGGCCTTCGTCTTCGCGCTGCCCGTCCTCTATCTCTTCCTCGGCAGCCTCAAGCCGTCCGACGAGGTCCTCGACGGCCTGTCCGGCTTCCTCCCGACCCACCTGTCCTTCGACAACTACTCCGCCGTCCTCGACAGCCTCAACTCCGACAGCACCGGCTACTTCTGGCGCTTCATGGGCATCTCACTGCTGCTGTCGTTCGTGGTCGTCACGGGCGGCCTGTTCGTCAACTCGATGGCCGCGTACGGGCTCTCACGGCTGAAGTGGCGGGGCAGGGAGGCCGTCTTCACGCTGGTCCTCCTCCTGATGCTGATCCCGTTCGAGTCGGTGGCGGTCCCGCTGTTCTACATGTTCAACGACCAGCGCAACACGCTCTTCGTCCAGGCGATCCCCTTCATCGCCAACGCCTTCTCCGTCTACCAGTTCCACACGTTCTTCCGCACGATCCCGCCGAGCATCGAGGAGGCGGCCCGGCTGGACGGCGCGGGCCCGTGGCGGACCTTCTTCGCGATCATCGTGCCGATGTCGAAGCCGGTGTTCGCCTCCGTCGCGATCCTCACCTTCCTCACCCAGTGGGGCTCCTTCCTCTGGCCGGTCCTGATGGTCTCCGACCCGTCGGTCCGCCCCCTCCCCCTGGAGATGAGCGTCTTCCAGGGCCAGCAGCCCCCGGACTGGGGCCAGATCCTCGCCTTCGGCGTCCTCCTCGTCCTCCCCGTCCTGGTGGTCTTCGCCTTCTTCCAACGCTGGTTCGTCCAGGGCGTCGCCAGCTCCGCGGTCAAGGGCTGAGCCCGGGGGAGCGGTCCCGGCCGTCAATTCACTGGTGGCGGCCGGGCCGCACAGGAGACCCTGACGACCGACAGACTCTCGGTACGACGGGAAGAGCCGGCCCAGTTGACGACCACCGCCCACCTCACCACCCCCGACGGCACCCGCATCGCCTACCGCGACCACGCTCCGCGCATCCCCGAGCAGCGGCCCCCGGTCCTCCTGCTCCACGGACTGGCGGGCCACATGGCCGAATGGGACGCCCTGACCCCGCGCCTCCTGGCGGACGGCCACCGCGTCGTGGCGTACGACGCGCGAGGCCACGGCGAGAGCACGCGCGCGCCGGGGGACATGACGAGAGCGGCGGCGGTACGGGACGCCGTCACCCTGATCGACACCCTGTCCCTGCGAGGCGTGATCCTCGTGGGCCAGTCCCTGGGCGGCCTGACGGCCCTGCTCACGGCGGCGGCCCACCCGTCCCTGTCCGACGCCCTGATCGTGGTGGAGGCGGGCCCGGCCGGCCCGAACCCGGGCCTCCCGAGCACGATCGCGACGTGGCTGGACAGTTGGCCGACCCCCTTCCCGACCCTGGCCGACGCGACGGCCTTCTTCGGTCATGAGGCCTGGGCGAAGGGCCTGGACTGGCGGGAGGACGGCGGCTGGGCGCGAGTCGACCGGGCCACGATGCTCGCCGCGGTCGCGGAACTGGCGACGGACGACTACTGGGAGGAGTGGTCGCGCATCACCTGCCCCACGTTGGTGATCCGGGGCGAGAACGGCATGATGCCGGAGCAGGAGGCGGCGCAGATGCGCACCCGCCGCCCCGCCACCCAGGTCACGGTCGTGCCGCACGCGGCCCACGACGTCCACCTGGACCAGCCGGACGCGCTGTACGGGGCGATCGCCGGGTTCGTGAACGCGAAGGCGGCACGGTGAGCGAGACCCAGCCGCCGGAACACGCGAGATTCGCGACGTACGTGAGGGAGCTGCGGCAGGCGTCGGCCGCCGAGGAAGTCCCCCTGATCCGCAGGATCCTGGAGGACCCGGACCCCGTGATGGCCCGGTCGGCCGTACTCGACCATCTGGACGAACGGGCGACGGCCCTCCACCTGACCCCGGCCTACCCACCATGGTCGGAGTCGATGACGGCGGCGACGGCCGATCACCCCTTCCTGACGACCCGTCTCCAGGAATGGGCCCTCCTCCGGTCCGTCGCACTGGCCCGCCCCTGGACCCCCAAGTCCCTGACGCAGGCCTCCGACTGGCTGCAACGCAAGCTCGCCGAGACGTCGGCGAACCCCGAGGCACTGGCACTCCTCGCCGAGCAAGGCCGCACCAGGCGCGTCCGCCACACGGCCCGGACCACCCTGCGTGACCTCAACCGCAGTCAAGGCTGAAGGCTGCCACCACGCCCCCACCTCGTCGGCGATCCGCTTGACCCGGGCTTTACCGGGATGGTGACCGCTTGACGCGGGCTTTGCCCGAAGGGCCCACCGTTCGTCTGATCTTCGCTCACGACGCGCGGCCGGGTCCCCTCGCCCGCCCCTAGGGTTACGGCGTCCCGGCCGCCGGCATCCCCACCCCGTGCCCGCGTCTCGCCCTCCGGCCACCTGGTCGCCTGGACGGTCTTCGTCAGCGGCGACTCCTACGCCGGCACCAACTTCTCCACCCGCACCGCCATCGTCGACACCCGCACCTGGTCCCTCGACGACAACCTGGTCCTACTCGGTGATCTTCCAGAGGGTCAGCTTGCCCTGGACGGTGGGTATCTTGCTGCCCCACCTGGGCGGGGTGCTCATCGCGGTGATCTCGTACATGGCGAGGTTGCCGTCACTGGTGACCGTGCAGAGGCGGGCGCCTTTGCTGATCAGCGCCTTCTCGCCGAAGGAGTCCTTGTCCACCGTGTCGGGCAGGACATCCGTCTCCGCTCCCTCCCGGCACTCCTCGGCCGTGGTGCCCGCGCTCTTGCCCATCGTGGTCCAGAACGACCAGTTGGTGTCCTCGACGGTCATGTCCCGCAGCGCATCCTCCATCTCGTCCTCGGTGTCAGCCTTCGGTTCGTCAAGGTCGACGGCGGTCAGGCCGAGCGTGGTGGGCGTGCGGAGCGTAAAGTCCCTGTCCTCGAATTTCAGCTCGTACGACGCTTTCGCCGGCGCCGACGGGGACGTGGAAGGCGTCGTCCCCTCCCCGTCGCCCGGTGTCCCGTCGGCGTCGGTCCCGGACGCGCCCGGCGTCGAGCTCGCCGTGCCGCCGTTGCCGTCCGCCTGGTCGTTGCGTCGGCCGTTGTCGTCCTTGTCGAGCACCCACACGGCCCCCGCCGCGCCCGCGCCCATCGCGAGGACCAGGGCGGCGGCGATGAGGGCCGTCTTCAGGCCCCGGCGCCTCGCGGGAGCGGGAGAGGCCGACGCGGGGTCGGCCGGGGTGAGGTTGTAGGTGCCGGTGGCGGGCGGTGGGTAGCCGTAGCCCGGCGTGGGTACCGAGCCCGCCGGGCCGAAGCCCTCGGCAGACGTCGCGGTCGGAGCCTGCGGTCCCGTCGCCTCGTTCATCCCGGTGGACCCGTGCTCGGTGGCCGGGGACGGCGGCGGTGTCGTGGGGGCGGCCTCAGGGGGTGCTGTCGGGACGGCCGTCGGGACCGGAGGAACGGTCGGCGGGGGCGGGGCCTGCGCGGCCTGCTCTCGGCGGACGACCTCGGCGGCGAGCGGGGCCGGGAGCCAGTCGCCGAAGTCGCTGAGCGGGCCGCCGGCCAGCTCCTGACAGCGCACAGCCAGCTCCTCCGTGCCGATGCGCTCGTCCGGGTCCGCTGCCAGGCAGGATTCCAGCAGGGGGCGCAGCTTGTCGTCGTATCCGCCGAGCCGGGGCGGGCGATGAGCCGTGTTCGCGATCTGGGCGGCGATCGTGATGGCGCCGCCGTCGCCGTACGGATGGCGCCCCGCGGCTGCGACAGCCGCGATCAGGCCGAGCGAGAAGACGTCGGTGGCCGGCCCGACATGCTCGCCCAGCGCGTGCTCCGGCGACATGTACTGCGGGGTGCCGATCACACCGCCGGACCGGGTGAGCTGGGTGGCGTCGGCGGCGCGCGCGATGCCGAAGTCGATGACGTACGGGCCCTGGGAGCCCAACAGGATGTTGCTGGGCTTGAGGTCGCGGTGGACAACGCCTGCCGCATGGATCGCGGACAGGGCGCGGGCCGTACAGCCGACCAGCTGGAAGACCGCGGGCAGCGGCAGCGGACCGAACGCCGCGAGCGCGTTGTGCAGCGGGATACCCGCGATGAACGCCGAGGCCAGCCAGGGAAGTTCGCCGGTCGTGTCGTGATCGACCACCGGTACGACGTGGTAGCCGTGCACCCGGCGGGCCGCCTGGACCTCCTGCTCGAAACGGCGGCGGAACTCCTGGTCCTGGCCGTACTCGCGGCGGATCACCTTCAGCGCGACCGGCTGGCCGCCGCGGGTGTGCGAGAGGTAGACGGTGCCCATACCGCCTTCGCCGATCCGCGCCCGCAGCCGGTAGCCGGCGGTTTCTCGCGGGTCTTCCGGTCTGAGCGGGCTCAGTAAGTCGCCTGCGCTGGTAGCCATGGGAGCCTCCCCGATGTGATGCCGAACTCCTCTGCCGATACAGGGCACTCAAGGGGGCCCTGAGCCTATACGGCCCTTACGACACCGGGAACGGGCCCGTCGGTTCCGTACGGCTGCCGGTTCGAAGGAAACGGCACTCGCGCCGTCCGGGGGCTCCTCCTCAGCCGACACCCGAGAGTGGCTCCCTGGCGAGTTCCGCAGGGTCGGTGATCAAGCAACACCTTGATCCCCTGCAAGCCCTCAGTGGACGGGCGCATCGACAATGCGGCGGTACTCCGCCTCGGCCCATGCTGACAGACCGTGGGCGCCGCGCGTCCCGGACAGGGATTGCGCCTGTTCGAGCTGGGCCAGGGCATCCAACCTGCGTTCGGACGACGCGGCCAGAGCGATGCCGGCCCTTATGCGCGCGAGTGCTTCGTAGAGCGGCATACGGCAGGTGCGGAACACCTCGGCGGCCTCCTGTGCGAACCGCGTCGCAGCCGCGGCGTCCTGCCGGGCGAGGTGGAGCTCGGCGCGGGAGAGCGCGATGAAGGCCCGCTGGTTGTGAGGTCCGTCAGGACAGGCTGCCGAGGCCGCCCGATCCGTCCAGGAGCCGGCGGCGGCGAGGTCGTTCCTGGCCAGCTCCGCGCTGGTCAGCAGCCCGAACCACAGAGCGCGCGTGGGAGCTTCGAACCTGGGCAGGTCAGGGCCACCGCCTGCGCGGGTGACCGTGCGGACGCAGCCGTCCGGGTCACCGTTGAAGAGCATGGCCTGGCCGAGAATCCCGAGCGCGACCGACCTGACCCGTCCGGGCTCGGAGTCATCGGCCGTGCGGAGCGAGGCGACCAGCTTCTCGAAGAGGGAATCGTCTGCGGCGTAGTCCCCTCGCCACAGGCGAGTCGCGGCGAGCACACCGGCGGCGAAGGAGGATGCCTCCTCGCTGCCGACCATCGACGCGGCTTCCAGCGCCTCCTCCGCGCATCTGCTCGCTTCGTCCAGGTGTCCGAGGAGCAGGTGGACGTGTGCGGAGGCGGCGAACAGGTCGCTGAGCAACAGGCTGTTGCCAGTACGGCGGGACAGCTCGAGTCCCTGGTCGAGATGGTGCAGGGCCGAGTCGTAGCGGGCGTGCAGCAGTTCCGTCCAGCCGACGACGGAAAGGACCTCGATGTACTCCGGCTGCTCGCTCTGCGCTCCACTGAGGGACTCCAGCAGTCGGGAGAGGTGGGAGCGGGAACGGGAGTGTTCGCCGGTCGAAGCGTACGCGAGCGCCAGCAGCCCTCGGGCCATGGCGAGCCGCGGGGGGTTGCCCGCTCTCTCCGCCGAGGCAAGTGCCCGTTCACTCCAGCGGACCGCTGTGGAGAACTCGTCCGTGCGCTGTGCGATGGCGGCGAGCGCCATCTCCAGTTCCGCTATGTCATGCTCCGACCCGCCGTCCCGGTCCTCCAACTCCCGGAGCAGCAAGCGCATCGCCTGCTGGTAGTCGCCGAGCATCCACTCCATCGTGGCTTGGGAGACGACGACCCGGACCCGCATGTCCCCCGCCTGAGGAGACAGCAGCGAGGCCGTGGCACGCAGCAGGTCACGACTTTCTCGCAGCCGTCCGGCCGCGCCGAGCGCGCTGGCTCTCTGGAACCACAGTTCCGGCCTGAGGCGGCTCTCGTCACCCAGCAGCCGGAGGGCTTCCTCCGTCCACTGCGCGGCGGTGGCCGGAGCGATGGTCAGCACGTCGCGGGCAGCCTCCGCCAGCAGCTCCGCGGCTTTCTCGTCACCCGGATGCGCCGATCGCTGGACGTGCGAGGCCTGGGCGGCCGACGAGGCCCCGCGCGCCGCCAGGCACCGCGCGGCGCGGCCATGCGCGCTGATCAGCCAGCCGGCGCCCGCTCCTTCGTAGACGGCGGCACGCACGAGCGGATGGCGGAACCCGAACTGGCCCGGGGCTCCCACGGGCCGCACCAGGTCGTGTGCGGTGAGTTCGTCGAGGGCTGCCAGAGTGAGGGCCTGATCGGACCCGGCGACGTCCGCGACCATCGTGGCCGAGAAGGAGTCGCCGAGAACCGCTGCCCCCCGCGCGCAGAGCCGCGCCGGCTCCGACAGACCCTGTAGCTCCGCCAGGAGCGAGTCCCGCACTGGTCGGGGCACGTCTCTCACGGAGGCTGCCGGATCCAACGGGGCGGGCGTCGCGAGCTGCTCGGAGGGCATCCGGGTCAGCGCTTCCAAGTAGAACGGATTGCCGCCGCTGACGTCATACAGCTGCCGCCAGCGCCCTGGGCCCATGTCGGCTGCGAACAGTCGCGCCGCGTCCGTGGACGACAGAGGACCCAGCTCCACTCGGGACACTCGGCTGTCCGCCCCGGCCCGGGTCAGGGCTGCCGACAGACGAGGCGGAATCTGCCGAGGACGGTGGGCGAGCGCGAGCAGCACCCGTGCCTTCGGCGGATGCCGTATCAGGTGGTCGATCAGCTCGGCGGTCGCGTCGTCCGCCCAGTGCAGATCGTCCAGGCTGAGTACGAGCCCCTGGCCGCCCCCGCACACGGCTTCCAGCAACGACCGCACTGCCCGGTGGAGCCAGTACCGCTCAGCCCGCACCGGCCCCGCCGCCACGCGGTCGTCCCACAATGCGGGGAAGACGGCGGCGAGTTGACGCACGGCCGCCTTCGGCAACGCGTCCACAGGGTTCTCGCGCGGGTTCGCGGAAGCGAGGTGGTCGTCCAGCGCGTCCACGAAGGCGCCGTACGGAGCCTGATCGAACTGCACGCTGCGCCCGGTCAACACCAGCAGCCCACGCCGCCTCGCCCGCTCGCCGAGTTCTGCGAGCAGTCGCGTCTTGCCGATACCCGGTTCACCGGCGAGCTCCACCACGTGTGCCTGGACGCCGGACTCACCGGTGGCCACGTCCTCGAGGGCGCGGTCGAGCACCGCCACCTCTTCGGTACGTCCCACCAGTTGGCCCAGTCGGCCGCCTGTCGCGGGACGCGTCTCGACGGCGGCGGGCACCGCTGGGGGGCGGGCACCTCCCGAACCCTCGTCGCGGTCAGCCCGGCCGGGGGAGGTGCCGTCACCGCGGAGGATCGCCTGGTGCAGCCGCTGCACCTCGGCTCCCGGCTCAGTGCCGAGTTCCTCGGCCAGCCGCTCCCGTAGGGCGGCGAAACAGGCCAGGGCTTCCGGGCCGCGTCCGCAGACGTGCAGCGCCCTCATCAACGCTGCGGCGAGCGGCTCGACCAGCGGGTGCTCGGCGACCAGATCGGGCAGCCGACCGACCACCGCCGCATGGTTGCCCGCTTCCAGCTCGCAGTGAGCCCAGGCGACCAGCGCGGCGATGTACTCCTGCTTCCAGCTCTCCCGAGCCCGGGCCACCCAGGGCCCGGGCAGCCCGGCCATGGGTTCTCCCCGCCATAACGCACACGCCTGACGCAGCGCCAACGCGCGTTCCCCGTCCGTGCGGGCAAAACCGCGGGCCTGCTCGACCAGATGCCGGAACCGATGCAGGTCCACCTGGTCCGGGGCCACGTCGAGCAGGTATCCGTCGGCGCGGCGCAGGACACGCGGTGACGCGGCGAGGTCGCCATGCTCAGGAACCGTGGCGCCTGGCGTCACCTCCAGGAGCCGACGGATCCGGGCGATGTGCGCATAGAGCGAGGCGCGGGCCTCGGCGGGCGGATGCTCACCCCACAGCCGGTCGACCAGCGCGTCGACCGGGACCGGCCGGCCGGCATCTGCCAGGAGGAAGGCGAGCACGGCCCGCCGCTGCGGCGGGCCGGGCTCCACGGCTCGGCCGGCCACCCGCAGCTCCAACGGGCCCAGCAGTCGAAAATCCGTCATGCCAACCCGTCTGATCGGTCCACTCCACCACCTCGGGTGCGCACCCATCACAGCAGGCGTGCACGGGGTGGACAAGGTTTCGACAAGGTCGTCACCAGGTCGGCTCGCCACCATCGACGTGAGAACGGGGCCTTCAAAGACCAAAGGAGAGCACACGCATGAATATGATCAAGAACGGCAAGAAGAAGATCGCCGTCGGTGCCGCCCTCACCATGGCCACGGCCGGCTTGGTCACGGTCGGCCTGGGCACTCCGGCCAGTGCCGTCACGTGCAACAGAACGGTCAATGCGAGTGTGTCCGGGGGGCAGGCCAGCTGGGCCACCAGCTGCTCCGGCGGCAAGATGCGCATCGCCGGCTGGGTGAAGGACACCAGGGCCGACGGGAAGTGCGCCCAGGTGAAGGCCATGTACTCGAGCGGCACGCAGTGGAGCGCCAAGGCGTGCCCGGCCGACACCGACAACCCGAGCCACATCCGGTACTTCGACTTCAACGGCCCGGGCAGCGACGTACCGGTCTACCTGTTCACCGTCTGAGAAGCCATATCTCGACCGATCACGGAACGTGCGGGGCGAACAGGTCTCCCGCCAGGGTGATCTGCCGTTGTCCGCGCATGAAGATCAGGGCCTCTCGGTAGCTCGGGGATGCGAATCCCATGGAGCAATGCCGGGAGGCCCTGGTGTCGTTGTCGTGCGCGTCCGAGTCCGTCCAGTGCAACTCGGTTGCACCGTCGTGTCTTTGCCTCGCACACGGCAACGCGGCCGACCATCCCGACCGGGTGCGCCGGTGCTCGAAAAACGCCGGGCCCAGGTGGAAGAGGCCCTCTTCGGCTCGCCGCCGCTGGCATCCGCGCTCCTGGTCGAGGACGTGCGGACATGGGCTCGGACGGCGAGACGGAGACTACGGGGTCGCACCCACGTAACACGGTCCGTCCGCGCCCCGATCCAGCGGCGCTTGCGGACCACGGTGTCCGGAGCCAGCCGTGTCCGAAGCGACCGCTCCGGCTTTCTAGCGTGGACCTCGGTTGGTACAGGCGGTGGAGGTGAGCGGACGGGTGAGTGAACTGGCACGGGAGCCGGACGAAACCGGGGCCGTGGACCACGGCATGGCCGCGAGTGGCGGAGTGGTCTATGCATGGGTGTCGTCCCATCCGTGCGCTCGCAGGGAGCCCTGGACGTGCCTTATGAGGTCGGCTGGATCTCCGTCGACTCGTAGAACCGCTCGATCTCCTCGATCAGCTCGGCCACAGTGCTCACCGTCGGTGCGGGTCTACACACCTCGTGTCGTGAGGGCTGACGGTGATCCCTGCTATGCCGTCGGTCTCCCGTTCGCCCTGGACGAGGATCTCGTCCGTTCCCTCGATCTCGTAGAGGGTGGGGCAGTCACCGTCGTCGCTGGTTGTGCCGATGAACCTGAGCGTCATGCTTACGCTCCGTCTGTGGTCGTCGGAGATCCAGAATGCGCGGTCGTGGCCCGGGCGTGCCCGAGGATTGCAGCAGATTGCGCATCCTGGGCGATGGCCTCGGGGTTGCTGGCAATGAGGTAGGGGAAGAGGCTCATTGTGAGTAAGGCTCACTCAACACCGGCACCCCAGCGATCCTCCAAGGCTCCCTGCTGCAGTCCGGCGACAAAGAACTCCCAAGCCTGACGCCGGACAGCTATGACGGGTCCTCGTACGTGCTTGGAGTCACGTACGAGGGTGTCGCCTCCGTCCCGGGCACACTCCACGCACTCGGTCCCACTACCGCCGCTGTAGGAGGACTTGAACCATGCGTGCGGGGAGGACGAGGTCATCAGGACTCCTTGCTTATGCGGTCGACGATCTCCGCGGAGGATTCAAGGTCGAGGGCCTGGGCGCTGAGGTATTCGAACGCCAACCTATAGCGCTCGAGTTCTTGTGGCTTCTCCATGAAGAGTCCACCGCCGATCAGGTCCACGTAAACCACGTCCAGCTCTCGGGTTGGGCCTCGAAGGACGGCGAAGCTGCCCACTGCCGCTGCATGAGCCCCAGAGGAGAACGGCAGAACCTGGACCGTCACGTGGGGGTGCTGAGTCACTTCGAGCAGATGACGCAACTGTTCCTGCATGACCTCACTGCCGCCCACTCGGCGGCGCAGCGCTGCCTCATCAATGACGCACCAGAGATGAGGCGGGTCATCTCGATCAAGCAGTTCCTGCCGCTTCATGCGAATGTCGACCATGTGCTGGACTTCCCGCTCCGAGCAGTGCACCTCGGAGGCCCGGTGCACTGCCTCGGCGTAACTGCGCGTCTGGAGGAGCCCAGGGATGTACATGCAGGAGTAGTGGTCTTCGCGTACCACCTCGTCCTCAAGCGTGAGCATGAGGTTCATGGACTCGGGGATGGGGTCGGCGAGTGAGCGCCACCAGCCTTGAATCTTGGCTCCCTTGGCAAGTTCGACCAAGGCGAGGCGTTCCTGGTCAGAGGCGCCGTACTCACGACAAAGGGCATCTACAGCCGGCCACTTGACGGTTCCTTCCTTGGTCTCGTAGCGGCTCAGAGTCGCCTTGGAGATCCCTACGCGGGCGCCTGCGTCTTCCAAGGTGAGGCCTTTCGCCTCGCGGAGGCGGCGCAAGTCAGCGCCGAGCTGGCGCCTTCGGGTGGTGGGTCCGACTGCCATGCTTCAAGGCCCTTCGTGTTGATCGGTTCGATCGTGCGGGTCATGGGAGCCCGAGGACAAGAAGGCGTGCGCCGGGGGCGCGTCCGTGGACGTCATGCTTCCTTCTCCCCTTGGTGAGAGTTCCATTTTGAGAGTTTCACTGCAACTCTCAGTGCGTCACCAGTTGCAGTGAGCGACTGCAGCCCTCGTGGAAGGACGTGCCGTGATGCACAACGACCTACGCACGCGCAGGAAGCCGTGGAGCCTCGCCTTCGCCGCAGAGCCGCAGGAGGTGGCCGCTCTCCGCCGGTTGATGCGCCTTCACTTGGGTCTCTGGGGACTGACTGACGTGGTCGAGGACGCTCAACTGTGCGTGACCGAGCTGGTTTCCAATGTCATCGCCCACGTGGGTACGGGAACGCCGACGACCCTCGCGGTTTCCATGAGCGGTCCTCACCTGCGGATCGAGATCCAAGACCCGGACACTCGGGTTCTACCCACGCTGCTTCGGGCGGGAGTTGACTCTGAGGGAGGCCGTGGGATGGCGCTTGTCGACGCCACCGCTGTGCGTTGGGGAGTGGAACTTCACGCGGATCGCAAAGTGACCTGGTGCGAGTTGGCGTCAGAGCATGCCTTGCCCATCTCGACGCACAACAGCCCGTGCTTGAGCAGAGCTGAAGGGCTGTTGAATCTCTACAGGAGAGAAGGAGTGCCGGGCACGACGGCCTCGGACTCGCATCGGTTGAGCTTGGCCCGGGCGGAGGAAGCGGCGATCGACATCATCACCGACCTCCTCCACTGGCTACATCTCTACGGTCGTGATCCCGATGACCTCCTAGACCGAGCCCAGACGCACTTCGAAGCAGAGGCCGCCAAGGTCAGCTCGTGATCGAGGCGTAGGAACTCACATCGGCAGGAAGCTCGTGGTGCAGATCCCATGTGATCGCCATCGGCTTGCTGCCGGTGTGCCCCGCGTAGGTGGCCGGTCCCAGAAGCATCCAAGGCTCGGCCTTACCGATGCTGTTGCGCTTGTAGCGGCGCAGGAAGAGCAGGACGTGGCTCCCCTGCCGTACGTGCCGTTGGTAACGCAGGCCAGTCGCGGAGTTTTCCGGAGTGGTGCTCTGGGACTCCCAGTGAAAGCGGGTCGGGCTGAGGGCGTAGTCCTTGTAGCGGACTGTGGGGGAGAAGTCCCGCTCGTTCTTCTCCAAGGTGATGAGGAGGGCGTCGGTCTTAAGCTCCTCCACCCAACGCACTCCTTGCCCGAAGTCTCTAGGCATCTGACCGCCCAGGTGGGCTACTCCAAGGGCTGAAAGGATCTCGGAGCGGTTGTAGGAGCTGTGGATCTTCAAGGGGACGTGTGAGAGCGGGCCCTCCAACGGGAGGGGGAAGTGGTCTGCCTCTTCGCGGGCGTACGACAGAACCTGTTGGAGTTCGTCACGCAACGCCGTCTGAGGGCACAGCGATGCAAGCCCCTGCCGGTAACTAGAGAAACCGCCGGCGTTGTCCCACAGGTTGAAGAAGAGCATGCGGGCGTACGCCTGATCCTCTGCGGGCAGTGAGTCGTAGTCCGGGGTGTCATCTGCGAGTAGGCGTAGATACGCGTCGATTCGGTCCGGATCGTCGACATGCAGGAAGGCATGCACGCGCTTGAGGAGTTCTGCTTCGCCCGACGGCGCCTCGTCACGGATGAATCCCGCCTTACGCAGCACCTTGGTCCAGGAGTTGTCGCTCTTGTAGAGCTCCTGAATGTCACGTCGACTTTCGCGGAGGTAATCCGCCAGCCGAGGGGTGCGGTAGTCCCTGGCCTCCTTCGCCAAAGTCGTGATGGTGGCTTTGAGCTGGGTGCGGATGTTGTCGAGGACCAGGTCCTTGGACTTGCCCTCCAGAATGATCTGGCAGCCAGACGGCAGCTGCGGGAAGTCCTGCTCGATGCTGTCGACGAGGCGGTTACGCGAGAGGTTGGTCAGGGCCCGGAACTGCTCCTCGAAGCGGAACTCGGCTCGATGCTGGCCGATGAAGTCGAGCACTGTCAGGACAGGCTTGTGCGGCGTACGGCGCAGACCACGCCCGAGCTGCTGGAGGAAGACGGTCGCGCTGTTGGTGGGGCGCAGAAGCAGGAGCGTGTCGACATCGGGGATGTCCAGTCCCTCGTTGAACAGATCGACAGAGAAGATCACCTGGATGCGGCCCGCTTTGAGATCTTCGAGTGTCCGCTCGCGAACCTCGGGTTTAGAGTCACTGTCGAGTGCCGCCGCTTGGAACCCTGCTCGGCGGAAGCAGTCCGCCATGTAGTGCGCATGGTCCTTGCTCACGCAGAAACCGAGTGCCCGCATGGCGGCGGGAGCC
Organism: Streptomyces sp. NPDC043427; assembly: GCF_056436655.1. NCBI lineage: Bacteria > Bacillati > Actinomycetota > Actinomycetes > Kitasatosporales > Streptomycetaceae > Streptomyces > Streptomyces sp. NPDC043427. Next base: position 14,326 of record NZ_JBWKCC010000019.1, read on the forward strand.
GAGATCTTGTCCTCGACCTGCTTGATGACGATGCGGGCCCTGGCTTCGTCACCCGTGAAGACGCTGCCGAGCTGGTTTCGGTCGTAGGTGCCCGAACGCCAGTCGAGGCGGGTCAGATCAGTGCCGTCTGGAAGCCCGAAGTAGTGGAAGGGGCACAGCAGATCATTCTCAAGAGCCTCCCAAAGTCGTAGCTCGGCGGCAATTCGCCCATGGAAGAACTCGTTCTGCACACTGCGCCCGTCCATGCGCTCTGGAGTCGCAGTGAGCCCCAACAACTGGGTTGGCTTGAAGTGTTCGATGACCCGCTTGTACGTCTCGGCAGTGGCGTGGTGGAACTCGTCGATGACGATGACGTCGAAGTGCTCGGGGTTGAGCTGCTCCAGCCGCTGGAGGTTGAGCGACTGGACGCTGGCGAACACATGTGTCCAGTCGCTCGGCTCTTTGCCACTGTGGAGAAGTTCGCCGAAGGAAGCGTTGTCGAGCACCTCTCGGTAGGTCCGCAGGGACTGATTAAGGATCTCCTTGCGGTGGGCGACGAAGAGCAAGCGGGGGAGCTTGCCGCCGCGTTCGTCGCGCATGCTTCGGTAGTCCAAGGCAGCCATGACCGTCTTGCCCGTGCCCGTCGCAGCGACGAGTAGGTTTCGGTTGCGGCCTCGGACCTCCCGTTCGACGCGGAGGCGCTCCAGCATGTCCTTCTGGTGGGGGAGGGGGTGCACTTCAAGACCAGAGAGGCTGATCTTGAGTTCCCCAGCAGCCCCGGTGCCGCTGGCCAGGGCGAGAGCTTCAGCCAGACGCTGGCCGTCGCGGTCAGGGTCGTAGCTCTCGAAGGCCGCGTCGGCCCAGTAGGCATCGAAGGTTGCCTCGAACTTGTCGAGCACCCTCGGAGTGGCGACAGAAGACAGCCGTACGTTCCACTCCAAGCCATCGAGCAGGGCGGCCTTCGATAGGTTGGAACTGCCGACATATGCCGTGTCGAAGCCAGTATTGCGGCGGAACAGCCACGCCTTGGCGTGCAAACGCGTCGACCTGATCTCGTAGTTGACCTTCACCTCGGCGCCGAACTCGCGAACCAGCCGGTCCAGGGCACGGCGATCGGTGGCGCCGATGTACGTGGTCGTGATGACCCGGATAGGAACGCCACGCTCCTTGGCTGCGCGGAGCGAGTCCTCGAGAACTCTTATCCCGTACCACTTCACGAACGCGCAGAGCAGGTCGATGCGATCGGCGGTGGCGAGCTCCGCCCGCAGCTCCGTTCCAAGGCTCGGATCGTCCGGTGCGTTGGTGATAAGCGCCGTCTCGGACAGGGGAGTCAGGGGCCTGATGGCGTAGACGCCAGGAGCTTCCTTCTCCGCTAGGGCGAGAAGCTGGCGAGGACCATCAGCGATGGCGGTCAGGGTGTCGTCCCCGTCCGGATCCGGCACGCTGCTGATGAGGGACCGCATGATCTGGTTGGCCGCGGCGACCTGCCTGTCGTGGGGGAGTTGGCTCAACCGTCGCCCCACGGCCTCACCGATGTAGCGGGCTAGAACATGTGGCGAGGACTCGGCGCTGACATCCGTGTGGATCGGCTTCCAGCCGGCCGCCCCCAACTGCTCGATCTGAGCCTGCATACCTTCGGTGATGAGCTCCTCGTACACACCCGCGACAGGTTGTGACAGATCCCCTGGCTGAACCACGCTGATCCCCCTCGATCGCTTGTAGCGCCATGAACAGTTCTAACAGGGGCCACCGACGCAAGGTCGTCTAGGGCTCAGACCGTGCCCGGTCGATCAAGGTTAGAATCTGACGTGACGTAAGTGATCATCTTCGGTCAGTATGGTGCGATGGTAGAGCGAGTGATCGGTCATATAGACGGCGTCTTACCTGGCGAAGTCTTCCTGGGGCGCGCTGAAGTGAGGGACGCGAAGCTCCACAGCGACAACATGCGGGGTATCTCGCGTCTGAAGGACGATGACGGCACCTACGTCGCTGACGCCATCGTGCTCAACGGTGGCTATGTGGACGACGAGGATGGATGGGCCTGGGTCCAGTACACCGGTGCATCGCCCGACATAGAAAAGGCGCCTGGGGGCAAGTCGCTTCTGCGCAGCCAATCCTGGGACTATCGCGACAATGCGGCACTCAAGCTCAGCTACGAGCGCGGATATCACGTTCGGATCATCCGCGGCCGCAAAGGTGATAAGCGATATTCTCCGGCTGATGGTTATCGCTATGACGGGCTGTACGAGATCACGGACATCCGTACAGCTATATCCAAAGTGCCGGCACCCGACGGCTCGCCGATTGAGATCTGCCAGTTCGACCTGCGGCGCTTACCAGCTTCGCATCAGGAGCTCACCGCGACTGAGCGCAGGGTTGCTGGGGTGCTGGAGCAGCAGGAAGAGCTGCTGGACGCGATGGCAGAAACGGAAAAATATCCTACGACACGCGTCACCCGTGTTCGACGCCTTGTGCGCGACACTGCGACTGTACGGCGCATCAAGGCGCTCTACGATCATGAATGCCAGATGTGCGGCTTGCGCTTAGTTGGTCCGGGCGGGAAACCGTACAGCGAAGGCGCGCATATAAAGCCTCTGGGAAATCCCCACAACGGCCCTGACGTGGAGCGCAACATCCTCTGCCTCTGCCCCAACTGCCATGTGCGGTTGGACATTGGGGCTGTGACCATTGCGGAGAACTGGTCGATCGTCGTACGCGCTGGCATGTTCGGTGATGGCCTACGAGCGAAGCTGAAAATGGACAGGAAGCACAAGGTGCACGAGGAGTACGTCCGCTATCACCGAACTTGGTGGGAAAGGTCGGGCGGCCTCTGAGGGTTGGTCGCCTGGACGGTGTTGTGCGGCGTCGTAGGACCGCTCGCTTCTTCGGCAGTGTCGTGCTCCCGCGGGGGAGAAGCGAGCGAGCGGCCCGGAGCGGTGGTGACCCAAGGCGGGCAGTCCTTGCGTTGGCTTCGCGTGGGCCGGGGCCGGGGCCCGGCAGCGCCTCGCCTGCACGCTGGGTGGGGGCGGTGGCTTCGCGCCGTACCGCGCCGTGCGTGATCGCGTAAAGCCCGCCAGGACTGCCTGGCGGGCCGTATGCGCCGGATTGGTTGGGGAGTGGAGATCAGGCCTTGACCCCGTGGCATCCCTCATAAGCCGTCCCCGATCCGCACCAGCACTTCGCACCCCTCTGCGGCGGCCAAGCCACAGCCCGCCCCCGCGCCCCCAGCGTCGTCGCGTACTGCGGCAGCAGCGTCACATCCCCCGGAGAGGACAGCTCCGACGCCGCGAACGCCTCGTAGGACGGAACCGTGCCCGTCACGATCCCCAGGTTCGGTGTCCCGGAAGCCGCCAGCTCCCTCAGCGACGCCTCTATCGTCGCCAGGTGTTCCTCATGCGACGGGTACTCCACCTCCAGCGAGGGATACGCGGCGACCAGCTCCGCCAGCTCCCCCGCAGGCCAGTGCAGCACCGCCACCGGGAACGGGCGGGACAGGGCCTCGCGGTACGCGCCCAGCTCGGCGCGGAGGCGGGAGATCTCCGCCTCCAGTTCCGCCGGGTTGTCGGAGCCCAGGGACCACACCCGCTTCGGGTCGTGGAGTTCGTCCAGGGACACCGGGGACGAGTGGAGGGTGTCCGCCAGCATGTCCCACTCGTCGTGGCCGATGCCGAGCATACGGCGGACCCTGTGGCGGCCGAACAACAACGCGTGGGTGGCGTACGGGGGCTCCGCGCCCTCCGGGATGAGCAGCTCCGCGCCCTCAGTGAACGTCTCGTGCGCCGCCTCCAGCTCGTCGTGGGACTCCAGGGCCTCCGCGACGATCACCCAGGGGGCCGGGTCGCGCGGGGCGGCGGCGCGGAGGCCGTCGATGATCGCGCGGGCCTCCGCCTCGTGGCCGTACTCCCAGAGGTTCGAGGCCTTGAGGGCTCGGACCAGGTGGGGGTTGTCCAGGTCGGCGTCGGAGGACAGCAGACGGTCGTAGAGGGTGGTCGCGGCGGGGCGGTCGCCGGACAGTTCCAGGTGGGCCGCGGCCTGCAGGAGCAGGGCCTCGGCGTCCTCCGGGTACAGGCCGGCGGTCCGCTCCAGGCGTGCCGCTTCGGCGGGGTGGTCGAGGTTCTCGGCAGGCGTGTCGGGGCGCATGGACGACACCGTACTGCCGGCGGCTGACAAGCGTGAGGTGTGCGCGGGCCGGAGCCCCGTCGGCGGCTGCGTCCCGCAGCCTTCCGGCGTTGATGACCGAATCATGTGCGTCACACGACTGGTCCGCAGGTGGTGCGCGCGCCGGAATCCGTGCGCGCTCGTATGGCCGCCGAGAAGGGGAGAGCGTGACGAGCGCGCCGGAGACCGAGCGGCAGTGTCGGCGGGGCTCGGGTGCCTCGTCGACACCGCGGGCCACGAGCCCGAGTCCAGGTCGCGTGCCCGCGAAGTGTTCGTCGAACCCTGGTGGCCGTCCGCCGCGGAGACCTCCCCCCATCAACTGCCGCGCGGGTCAACGCAGATGCAGATGTCTTGAAGAAAGCCCTTCCAGGTGCCCTGAGTTGATGCGTGCATGCCTGTCTGGCATGTCACAGGATCCGGGTTGGTCGTGGAATGCGAAAGCGAGGTGGCGACTTGCCTTGGATGGCGCCTTTGACGGTGGGGATTTGTTTGCGTGCTAAAGGTGATGCCCCAGAAAATCCGTCAATTGACTCTCCGTGTCAGGCGTCGCGCACCGTGTTTGACCCATGGAATGTGCCGCTCCGCTGTGTGTCGTGGTGAGGATGTGAAGGCGCACCGCTTGTGCGTCTTTGTTCCGCGTGAGCCCCTGGGTTGCTCGTGCCGGGTCCCTGGAGGCTGCGCAGGCAACTTCGCGTAAGAGCAAACGATGAGTGCGTGGACGTAAACAATCAAACGCGATGCCGGGGTGGCGTTTCTTCTCCGCCCCGGCATCGTTCGCAGAGAGGCAGGTAATCGAAAATGGAGCAGTTGGCAGACGGGTACGGAAAAGGATCCTGGATACCCGAAGGTTGGGAACTGTTCGTATTTCTTGTCTCCATGATCGCGGTGGTTATCATCGTCGCTGTGGCGCGTCGACGCAAAAAATGAGGGCGAGAGAATGAGAGAAGATTCGAGAGCGTTGGTGAGAGTCCTTGCCTATGTCGTCCTCGGGTGCGCGTGCCTCATGGCCTGTTAGTGATCGCCATGTTCGTCATGGGAGCAAAGCCCGCACTCATTCACGTCGCCCCCTCGCTGCGGCGGGATGTGGGCTGCTCTTACTGCGAGCGTCGAAGTCCCGCATGTAGGCGACCGAATGCCTGGCTCGTATCCGTAACGGCGGACAGGGGAATTGCATGGCATGCGACGTTCTTGGCCAAGGGGGCTGGGGAGAGTGCCCCGTCCTGCTGGATCATCGCCGTCGTCTTGGTCGTGTCGGGATAACAGAAGGAAATGAGGATCGAGATGTCTTTGGGGTGGACCAGTGCGAAAAAGGCCGGCGAGTGTCCGGTCCTCTCGAACCGGACGGCCGCTCTCGGGCACCGACATCCACAGGCCTCAATCCGAGGCGTTCAAGCAGCCCGACCCCTCGGGCCGGAAACAGAACGCCTACCTCTTCGCCAAGGGCCACTCCGTGAATAACACCGACCCCACGGGCATGCTGGATGCGTGCATGTCATGACAGCGGACAAAAAACAGAAGCGACTCATCTGGGGTCTGTGGCTCGGCATCGGACTCGGTGTACTCGGAATTCTGCTGTTTCTGATCGACATGTGGGTCAACTACTGAAGTTGAATGCGTGATGTCGGTGCCCATCGCTGGCGCTGTTGGTGTCAGGCACGGTGGAAGCCGGTGAGGCCAGCGTCGGGTCAGTAGATGATGGACACGATCTGGCACGCGGCTTCGGCGAGCCGACGATCTCCTTGCACATGGGCGCGGGACAAGGCATCCGCAGGATCGATGTTCCGCGTAGACAATCGCCAGACGGTCTCTGTATCCAGCAGTACGACTGCGGTTGGTCGGCCGCTCGGCGCTTCGGACAACGACCATCGGTCCGCAGTGGCAGTCGCCGTCCAGCCGCCGCCGGCAGGGCCCTCGGCGATCACCTGGACCTGCGCCCCGATTGGTGCTGACGTGTGGCGGAGCGTGTGGGGCAGGGCCCGCATGAAGGTATCGAGGACCATGGCCAGGGCAAGCGGTTCCGGGTCGGTGTTGCGGCCGATGGCGTGGCGGATTTGCTGCCGGTGAGTCCAGTGCTCGGTGAACTCCCGGGCGATGTCCAGCCACGCCGGCGCGGGGTCGACGCCTGCCCACGACACGCCCAGGGCGGCCGCGTCAAGGTTGGCTGTGGCGAATCGCTGGGCGAGCTGGATGCCTGCCGCTGCCAGGGCGTCGATGAGCGAAGCAGGGCTGTCATCGGCGTGCAGCTCGACCCATTCCTGATTCGTGCGGTGGATGAACGCCTCGAGCGTCTCGCCATCGGCGAAGCCGTTCCGGTAGCCGTGGCCGAGGCGGCCGTAGTAGTCACCGAGGAGGTGGGTGGCAACATCGTGCACCGTCCAGTGGCCGGCTGCCGTCCTGCTCCAGTCGGAGGGTGTCAGACCGCGCAGGGTATCGAGCAGCGACCTGAGCTCCGGACCGAATAGCGCACGCGCGTCGATCGGGTTACCCAGCCAAGAAATGCCGGACACGCCGTTGGACTCGGGACACATGGACACAGCCTGTCAGCCAGGAGCCGTGGCCTGCCATCGAATACTCCCGCCTGTGAGCGTCCGGGTGACCCACTGCGTCACCCGTCCGCGATCAGTCCGGTGGCGGCCAGGCAGGCGTCTACCAGATCGGGGCGGTACTGGATCTGCTCGAGCCGGCGCTTGACGGCTCCAGTGATCTGGGCGAGGTCAGCGGCGGCGAGGTTGCCGATCTCACGCTTGACCAGTGCCAGATACCTTCCTGCGGGTTGATGTCCGGCGCGTAGGCGGGCAACTGGAAGACGGTGAGCCAATGCGCGTTCGCGGCGATGAACTCCCGCATGCCGACAGTCAGGTGCAGGCGTACGTTGTCCCACACCAGCACGATCGGCCGCCCAGCTGGATGCGGGCGCGCACCAGCAGGTTGCGCAGATCCTTCCAGCCGAAGCCCTTCGGCTCGTCCTTGCGGCCGTGGTACTCGCGCACGGCATAGATCAGCCTTGAACGCTGGCCGGGTTTGTAGCAGACCATCCCGGCCATCGACACCCGACCGGATCCCCGGCCGCGCACCCGCACCATCGGTGTGCAGCCGATACGTCCCCAGGTCCGGGCGCGCGGCGGCGTCATCGACTGCCCGGCCTCGTCCTGGAAGACGATCCAGGCGCCGAGTACCGCCGCGGTGCTCTTACCCGCAACCAGACCTAGCGTCCACCGCTGATCCGCCCACCCGTGCACCAACGGGCCGCGCTCCAACTCCCGCTCCAACCGCGCGACCTGGGCATCGCTGAGCTTGGACCGACCGGGCGAGCCCCTGGACAGCACTCCCCTCTCGCCCTGCTCACGCCATCCCCGGCGCCACCGCTCGATCGACCGCTCGCTCACCCGCAGCGCGACGGCTATCTCCCGGTTCTTCTCCCCACGCTCAAAGCGTTCCACGGCCTGTAGCCGCACCCGCTCTCGCGCTGCTCTCTCGGCGTCGGTCAACCCGCCGCCCTGCGCGTACCTCACGGACCCCAGAGCTACCGGCACCGCCCGGCCGCCGTCAGGCGAACCGCCCCGACATCACCCAATCAAGTTCAATAGCCTCCAGCAACCACCGGAACGGCTTCACATAAGACGTGATGTCCCGGGTGTGCCTGCCTTAGGCACACCCGGGTACCCGCTGCGAAGGAATCGCGGTAAGTGAAGGGGGGCGGAGCGGCTAGATCGTCACGCCGTCGATCTGCAGCGTCTGCACCGACTGTGCCGCGAACGGCACTGCCACGCTCTTCCCGCTCAGCTTGATGTCCGAGTGGGAGGTGTAGAGGTCGCCGCCGCCCGTCGTCACCGTGTTCCAGCGGGGCACCGCACCGCCCGAGCCGCCCGTCACCGTCGTGAAGCGGGAGAGGTCGAAGGTCAGGGTCTGGGCCGACGTGGAGGTGTTCACGGCGACGATGACCAGGCGCTTCGCGGACGCGTCGTAGCCGGCCGCCGCGTAGCTCACGCCCGTGTCGAGGATCTTCATGCCGGGGCGGATGTGGCGGCTGAACTGGGCCATCACGTAGTACTTCGTCTGCACGGTGGTCGGCTGGAGCGTGTTCTGGTCGTACGCGATCATCGCCCAGCCCGTGGTCGGGTCCATGACCTGCCAGTAGACCCAGGCCGTGGGGTGCAGCCAGCGGAAGTCGTAGCAGAGGTTCGACGCCATGGTGAGGCCGGTGGCGTCCTTGTCGCCGGTCTCCGAGTTCCACAGCTTCTTGCCGGACGTCGTGACCACGTCGGTGTAGAGGAGGTCGCGGCGGCCGCCCGAGCCCTGGTAGCCGTGCACGTTGACCTGGTTGACGAGGGCCTTGGTGGAGGAGGAGAAGGCGCTCCAGGTCGAGCGGGCCGTGTCGTAGTTCGTCTCGTCGGACGCGGAGATCCGCACGCCGGTCAGGCCGCGCTTGTCCAACTCGCTTCTCATGTACGGCAGTACGGCCGACTGGACCGTCGCGTCCATGTGGCAGCCCTCCTGGGTGCCCGTCGCCGTCCACCAGCTGGAGCTCGGCTCGTTGAAGGGGTCGACCGTCGCGAAGTTCACGCCCCAGTTGTTCTTGGCGCGCAGGGCGACCGCGGCCAGGTGGGAGGCGTGCTGGCGGTAGTTCCAGGTCTGGAGGTTGTTGCCGCCGTCCGAGGCGCCCGACGGGTTGTGGTTCTTGCACATCCACCACATGGGCGAGTTGGCGAAGAGCTCGCTGGTCGCGCCCCTCTGGGTCGCCTTCACCAGCATCGCGCGCTGGTTCGCGTCGGCCGTCCAGTCCCAGGCCGAGGACGTCGGGTCCTCGTTGTTCCAGTCCTGCCAGTAGCCCTCGATCTGCTTGAAGGCGGGGATGTTGGGGGAGGCGACCATGCTCTCGCCGCCGACGCTGTTCGGGCTGCACGCGCCCAGGTTGTAGCGGGCGATGTTCAGGCCGAGGCCGGGGAGCGTCCTACCGCCGTACGCCACCGACTTCGTGGTGAAGAAGATGTCGGCGAAGTCGTCGCGGTTGCCGAAGACGTTGCCCCACCAGGCCAGGGAGGTGCCCCAGCCCTCCCAGGTGCCGTATGTCGTACGGGGGTTGACGGCGATCGTCGCGTCCGCCCGCGCGGTGCCCGTCGCGAGCGCGCTCCCGAGGATCGCTCCGCCGGTGGCCGTCAGCAGTGTCCTGCGTCGGATCATGGCTTCTCCGCTTCGATGATTCGACCGACGGCCGGCCGTCCAACCGGCGTCGTGGCCTGTTCGTCCCGTCCAGGTCGACACGAAGCATCGGGTGTGACCTGAGGGGTTGTCGAGAGTTCTGACAGCCCTTTCTCAAACCTGTGGACGAAGTGTTCGGCGGTGCGAACGCAGACCCACGCGCGCGTGCCTCTGGAGACCTCGCGCCCCGCCCCTTATCGTGCCGCCAGCCCCGATGAAGGAGGCGTCCGCGTGCGGGTTCCCGTCGTACGGCACAGCACCCGGCGGCGACGCGCCCTGCGCCGGCGCGTGCTGTGGGGCGGTGCGGAGGTCCTCGTCACCGTCGGGGTCCTGCTTCTGCTCTTCGTCGCCCACCAGCTGTGGTGGACCAACCGGGAGGCCAGGGAGGGAGCGGGCCGGACGGTCGAGGCGCTGGAGAGGCAGTGGGCCGACCCCCACTCCGGCTCCGACGCCGACCTCGGCCTCGACGCCGACGGTGACGGATCCCGTACGTCGTCCGGCGAAGCGGGCACACGCGCGCGTACGTCCCCCGCACCCGATCCCGCCACCGGCAGCGGCTCGCGACTCCACAGCGGCAGCACCGCCGCCGCAACCACCCGGGACAACTCCCGCGCCTACGCCATCCTCACCATCCCCCGCCTCGACCTCCGCGTCCCCGTCGCCGAAGGCACCAGCAAGCGTCACGTCCTCGACAAGGGCTACGTCGGCCACTACACCGGCACGCAACAGCCCGGTCAGGCAGGCAACTTCGCGGTCGCCGGGCATCGGAACACCCATGGCGAGCCCTTCCGGTACGTCAACCGGCTCCGCGAGGGCGACACGGTTCAGGTCGAGACACGCGGCGCGGTCTACACGTACACCGTCGACCGGACGCTCCCGCGCACCTCCGCGCGGGACGGCACCACCATCGCGCCCGTGCCGAGGAGCACCACGCACCCCGGCTACGGCTACACCGACCCCGGCTACTACCTCACGCTCACCACCTGCACCCCCGAGTACACCTCCAGGTACCGCCTGGTGGTGTGGGCCAAGCTCACCTCGATGCGGCCACGCTGAACGGCTGCGCGGGCTTGCGACTTATGAGTACGAGCACTCATGTGCGCCTGGACGCCCGCTGACAGGCTTCGCGTATGACGAGTGGCAGAGGGGCGCCGATAGCCCTGCATCTCTTCCTGGTCTGGGCGATGACGGCGGCCGTGGTGCCGGCGCTCGGCTTCGCGCTGGTGTTGTCGGCATGGGGTGGTGGGAACGGTGCGATGACGCCGGTCCTCCTGGTGGGTCTGCCGCTGTCGGTGGTCCTGCTGGCCACCGCGGGCCTTCCGGCGCGGACCGTGGTGCCGCTGTGCGGCTCCCTGCCGCAGCGGCTCGGGTGGGCGGTGCTGGTCTTCGTCCTCGGCACGCTCGGCGTCGTGGCAGGTCTGCACGCCTACGACGGGGGCGTCGACCTGGGGAGCGCCAGTACCCGGTTCGCGTTGACGGGGGTGCCGTACGCCGTGGCCGCGGCGTTCTTCGTGCCGAGCCGGTGGGTACGACTGGGGGCGGTGGCCGCGCTGGCGGCCGGGGTGACCTACGGGGGCTTCGTCGGCCCGGCGCACGCGCAGCAGCGCCGGCACGAGGCGGAGGTCGCGCGGTACCGGGAGTATCCGGAGCTGCTGTACATGGGCGCTGCGCCGCCCGGCATGCGGTTGTCCCATGCCGAGGCCGGCCCCGCCTATTTCAGCGTCGAATACGGCCCCGCCCAGCCGGACGAGACCGCGTACGCAGGCCTCATGCTGCGCCCACCGATCACGCCGACACTCCGATGCCCCGACCTCCCGGCCAAGGGCGAGACGTGCACGGTGGACGCGCACGGCGAGAGGCGCACGGTCCGCGACCTCCCCGGCGGCGAACACACCGTCACCCTCACCCGCCGCCAGCGGAACGCAGAGGTCGAGGTCACCAGCTGGACCCTCGACGAAGCCGGGCTACGCCATCTCCTGGACACCCTGCACCCACTGTCGAACGCAGAGCTGGAGAAACTGATGCGGGAAAAGGCGATCAGCTACACACTCTGAGCCATATGCGGAACCGTCGTGCCGGGCCGGGACGTTGTGAGGGGTGCCGGGGTGAGTCCCGGCCCCGGTTCGGCTGAAGGGGCTCTTGCGGTCCTTCGCACCGGATCAGGTATAACCGATGACGACCGACCAGGGGTGGCACGCGTGTACGAGAGGGGGGCGTCGATGATCCAGAGCTGGGCGAGGCTGCGCCCCGCCGCCGTGCTGCTGTTCCTGGTCCTGCAGACCGCGCTGCTCGACACCGGCAGCCTCACCGCCACCGTCGCGCTCGCCGCGACCGCCGCGGCCGGCTCCGCACTCCTCGTCTGCTCCCTCCTCGCCTCCCGCAGCGCCCCCGCCGTGCCGCCCACCCGTGTGCGCACGGCGATACGCGACCGTGCCCGCCGTACGGCGTTCCTGCCCCAGCGCGACCCGGACGCCAAGGGGCGCATACGGCCCCGGGCGCCCGGACACGCCCTCCCGGCGACCACCGCGTAGGCACGCGCTCCCTCCGAAGCAGTTCGAGCGGTTCGTGACCCCGCGCGGGTCGTCATGCCGACGTTCCCATTTCCCCATGTCTCCAGTTCGTCGTTTCCTCGGCACGACGAGACCCCTCGGAGGGCTCACCCATGTCCGTCTTCGCCCATCTCGTCGAGCAGCTCGCCGAGCTGCTCCGACCGCTCTTCGGTGCTTCCGCGGCCGCCGCCGCGATCGTCCTGTTCACCGCGCTCGTACGACTGCTCGTGCACCCTCTGTCCCGGGCCGCCGCGCGCGGACAGCGGGCGCAGGCCGTGCTGCGGCCGCGGATCGCCGAGCTGCGCAAGAAGCACGCGAAGGACCCCGAGAAGCTGCAGAAGGCGGTTCTCGAACTGCACAGGGAGGAGAAGGTGTCGCCGGTGGCGGGCTGTCTGCCGAGCCTGTTCCAGCTGCCCGCGTTCTTCCTGCTCTACCACCTCTTCTCCAGCACGACGATCGGCGGTGAGGCCAACGCGCTGCTCTCCCACGAGCTGTTCGCCGCACCCCTCGGCGACCGCTGGGCGGACGCGCTGTCCGGCGGGGGCGTGTTCGGAGAGGCGGGGGTCGTGTACCTCGTGCTGTTCGCGGTCGTCGCCGCCGTCGCCTGGTTCAACTACGGGCGGACCAAGCGGATGATGGCCTCCGGCGGTGCCGGGGTGCTGCCGGTGGCTGACAGCGGTGAGCAGGCGCAGCAGGTGCCCGGGCTCGGCGCGGTCAGCAAGCTCATGCCGTTCATGTCCTTCTTCACCCTGATCACCGTGGCGGTCGTACCGCTCGCCGCTGCCCTGTACGTGGTGACCAGTACGACGTGGAGCGCCGTCGAGCGGGCCGCGCTCTACCGGACCGGTCCAGTCCGTGAACCGGCCCTTGCGGACTGACCACGGAGCTTGGCGGATCAGCCAGGCCGCCGATGGCTGCTCCCCGGCCGCACCTCCGGCCGCCCCCGGCGGCCGGGTGCCGGAGATCGAGGACGCCCGCGCGGCGGAGCCGCACAGCGATACAGCCCCGCGCCCCTGAGGGGACCTTCCCTTACGCCAGTAGAGAAGCCAGGGCGCGCCAGGCTTCCCTCGGGAGGTTGTCCCGTGAGCCCGCGTCGACCACCTGGAGCGCGAGGTGGTCGGCGCCTGCCTCCTGGAAGGCCTTGATCCGCTCGAGGATCTGGTTCTCGTCGCCCCAGGCGAACAGGGCGTCGACCAGGCGGTCGCTGCCGCCGTCGGTCAGGTCTTCCTCGGTGAAGCCGTGGCGGAGGAAGTTGTTGGTGTAGTTGGGCAGGGGGAGGTAGATCGCGAGGAACTCGCGGGCCAGCGCGCGGGCGCGGGTCGGGTCCGTCTCCAGGACGACCGCCAGCTCGGGTGCGAGGAGCGGGGTCTCGCCGAGGATCTCGCGGGCGTACGCGGTGTGTTCGGGGGTGACCAGGTACGGGATCGCGCCGGCGGCCCGGTCCCGGGTCAGCTCCAGCGACTTCGGGCCGAGGGCGGCCAGGACGCGGCGGTCCGCGGGTGCGCCCGCGGTGTCCAGGTCGTCGAGGTAGGAGACCAGGGCCGAGTAGGGGCGGCGGTACTGCTCCGCGCGCTGGGCGTGGCTCACCCCGAGGCCCAGGACGAAGCGGCCGGGGTGGGCGGCCTCCAGGTCGGCGAGGGCGGCCGCGCTGTCGGCGGACTCGTGCTGCCAGATGCTCTGGATGCTGGTGCCGACGACGATGCGCGAGGTGGCCTCGACGAGCGGGGCGGCGTGGTGGGCGGCGCTGTTGCCGCCCAGCCAGAGCGCGCCGTAACCGAGTTCCTCCAGCTCCGCGGCGGCCTCGGCGAGTTCGCCGCGGCGGGCCGGGTCCTCGGAGCGCAGGCCGACGCTCCAGATGCCGTACCGTCCGACGGTTTCCCTCAGTGCGTTGTTCATCGGTTGACCGGTCCCTCCGGAAGGGGGCGCTGTGCCCGTTGATCACCACGCGTACGGCACGGCCAACCGGAGGGGCGCCGCTCGTCATTCCCGCCGCGCCGTCATCACCACACTCTCGCTACAACTTCAGGAACTGCTCCAGCGCCTCCACCACGAACCGGTGGTCCTGCAACTGCGGCAGCCCGGAGACCGTGACCGCGCCGATCACGCCCACGCCCTCGACGTGGATCGGGAAGGAGCCGCCGTGGGCCGCGTACACGTCCGGGTCCAGGCGGGAGGACTCCTCGAAGGTCGTGCCCTTCGCCCGGAAGCGGGCGCCGACCAGGTACGACGCGTGGCCGTAGCGCTCCACGACCCGGCGCTTGCGGGCGATCCAGGCGTCGTTGTCGGGGGTCGAGCCCGGCAGGGCGGCGTGGAAGAGCTGCTGGCCGGCACGGTGGATGTCGATGGCGAGCGGGGCCTGCCGCTCCCGGGCCAGGTCGACGAGGAGCGAGCCGAGGGCCCAGGCGTCGTCGTGGGTGAACTGCCGGAAGACCAGACGACGCTCCTGGGCCTCGAGCTCCTCCAGGGGTGGGGTGAGTTCGGGGTGGAACTTGGGGGTGATTTCCTGGTTGTGCGTCACAGCGTCACCGCCACTTTCTCGTGTGCCGAACGGCGGGCTGCCTCCAGTACGTCGAGAGCGGCGGCCGCCTCCAGGGCGGTCACCGGGTTGGGGCCGCCGTCCAGCAGTGCCTTGGCCACGGCCGCATAGTAGGCCGGGTAGTCGCCGGGGAGGGTCGGTTCGGGGCGTCCGCCGCCGGTCAGCGGGGACTCACCGGCGCCGACGCGGCCCCACAGGTCCTCGGGTTCCGTGCCCCAGTCCGGGGTGGTGCCGGGCCGCTGCCCCTCCCGCAGCGCCGCCTCCTGCGGGTCCAGGCCGTACTTCACGTAGCCCGCCCGCGAGCCCAGCACCCGGAAGCGGGGGCCGAGTTGGGCGGTCGTCGCGGAGACGTACAGGTGGGAGCGGACGCCGTCGGCGTGGGTGAGCGCGATGAAGGTGTCGTCGTCGGTCTCGGCGCCGGGGCGGCGGATGTCCGACTCGGCGTAGACCTGGGTGACGGGCCCGAAGAGGGCCAGTGCCTGGTCGACGACATGGCTGCCGAGGTCGTAGAGCAGGCCGCCGATCTCTGCGGGGTCGCCGGACTCGCGCCAGCCGCCCTTCGGCTGAGGGCGCCAGCGCTCGAAGCGGGACTCGAAGCGCCACACGTCACCCAGCTCGCCCGCGTCGAGCAGCCCCCGCAGGGTCAGGAAGTCGTTGTCCCAGCGGCGGTTCTGGAAGACCGAAAGCAGCAGCCCGCGCTCCTCCGCGAGGGTCGCGAGGGTGCGCGCCTCGGCCGCCGTACCGGCGACGGGCTTGTCGACGACGACCGGGAGGCCGGCCTCGAGGGCGGTGGTCGCGAGCGGGACGTGCGTCTTGTTCGGGGACGCGATGACGACGAGGTCCAGGTCCCCGGCCCGCTCGAACAACTCGTCCGGGGTGGCGACCGTGCGCACGTCCGGGAACTCCGCGCGAGCCTGCTGCTGCCGCTCCGGGTTCGAGGTGACCACCGTGTCGAGGACGAGGCCCTCGGTGGCGGCGATCAGCGGGGCGTGGAAGACGGAGCCGGCGAGGCCGTAGCCGACGAGGCCTACGCGGAGGGGGGTGTCACCAGTTGTGCGTCCAGTCATGCCCTCCACTTTCACAACGCTGTTGTCAAAGTGCAAGCAGGGAGGACAATGGGGGCATGAAGGGCTCTTCCGTCGGTGCGAACCTGTTCGCCCTGCGCAGTCACAACACCGCGCTGGTTCTCGATCTGCTGCGTACGGCGGGACCGCGGGGTATCAGCCGGCTCGAACTCGCCGAGCGCACCGGACTCACCCCGCAGGCGGTCGGCAAGATCACGGCTCGGCTGCGGGAGGACGGGCTGGCGGCGGAGGCGGGGCGCGGGGCGTCCACGGGGGGTAAGCCGCCCACGACGTTGCGGCTGGTGCCGGAGGCAGGGCACGCGGTGGGTGTACATCTCGACCGGGACGAGTTGCGGGCGGTGCTCGTCGACCTCGCGGGGGCGGTGGTCGGGGAGCGCCGCGCCGCGCTGGACCTCGGGGCGGGGGCAGACGCGGTTGTCTCGGCTGTGACCCGGGAGGCGGAGGGGCTGGTGGAGGAAGCGCTCGGGCCCACCGCCGACCCGGAGCCGGACTCGGAGGGCTCTGGCTGGAGCCTGGGCTCAGGCTGGGGCGTGGGGTCGGGCTCCGGCTCACTGGCTGCCTACGGGTCACTTCTCGGGCTCGGCATCGCGCTTCCCGGGCCGCTCGACCACACGCGCGGAGTGTTGCACCGGGTCACCGGGTTCCCCGAGTGGGACGGATTTCCGCTGCGGGATGCGTTGGCGCCGCGGCTGGGGGTGCCGGTGGTGGTCGACAAGGACACGAACGCGGCGGCGTTGGGGTTGGCCGTGGGGGGCGAGAGCGGGTCCTTCGCCTACCTGCACCTCGGTACGGGGTTGGGGGCCGGGTTGGTGATCGGTGGGGTGCTGCATCGGGGGGCGCGGACAGGGGCGGGGGAGTTCGGGCACCAGGTGATTCAACTGGACGGGCCCGTGTGTTCGTGCGGGAACCGGGGCTGCATCGAGGTGCTGTGTCTGGAGGCCATGGGGCGGGAGGACGCGGAGGAGGCGGCGCGGGTGTTGGCGGCGGGGACGGCGAATCTGGTGGCCCTGCTGGACATTGATCTGGTGTTGCTGGGTGGGCGGACGGTGGAGGAGGCGCCGGAGAAGTTTGTACGGGGGGTCGAGGGGGTGCTTGAGGAACTGGCTCGGCGGGAGGGGGCGACCGGGAGCGCGGTGCCCGTGCGGGTTGCCTCCGGCGGGGTGTGGGGGGTTGCGGTGGGGGCGGCTCAGTTGTTGCTGGGGCCGTTGTTCGGGCGGGGGGACGGGTGAGCGGCTGCGTTGTGCGTGCGGGTCGGCCGGGGCCGCCGTGGGTAGGCGCGCAGCCCGGCGCTGACGGGGCACCGCCCGCGCCCGCCCGTGCCGCCCCAGCGGCACGACTGCCCGCGGCAGAGCGGGACTCGCGGAACAGCGGGGCCGGCGGGACCAGGACCTGGTCGGCGGGGGTTACGGACTGCTGGCGATTGTCTGCGTACAGGCGTGTTCTGGTGCACACGCGCCCTGGGGCACCCGATCCGGCGACGGACGGCACCGCCCCGTACCCACCAGAGCGATGGGTACGGGCATCGGACCGTCCAGGCCGCACCGGTGGCCCCGGGGCGTGAGGAATCCCGCCCCCGCATTCCCGGACCACGGACACGATCCGTGCGCGCCGGATGCGGAGCGAACGCGGGGGACCAGGACGCCCAACACCGTTCGGGGCGTCCGACTGAGCATGAGTCCTGGCACCAGGACTCACTCCCGCTCAGTCTTTAGGAACGGTTGCCGGACAGGCCCTGGTCCCGAGGAGGGCTCAGCGTTTGAGCGTGAAGGTGAAGGCGCCGGAGAGCTTGCCGGTCAGCCGGACTGCCGAAACGAGGCTCCCCTCCGTGATCAGTCTCTCGACCTCGGCCCGTGAAAGACCGCAACCGTCAGCGATCAGCCGCACCGGCCGGACAGGGATCCGCGCCGCGAAGCGGACCGAGACGTCGATCACCTCGCGGTCCAGGTGGTCCGAACCGCCGGTGTCGAGGCGCCAGGCGTTGTCCCAGTCGAGGGCGACGCGATTACGGCGCCGTACGACCGGATCCTGGAGCAGCTCGGCTGCCAGGCTGAGGTCGTTGTCATGCAGTCGGTCCAGCAGCTCAGGTCGTACGGAGCGCACATTCGTCCGCTCCAGGACCGTGAGCTTCGTGGTCTCCCCGCAAACGGTACAGAGCGCGAGGAGCCAGGCGTCGATGAGCTTGTGGTTGGCGTTGATGCGAAATTTGCCGTTCGCCCGGAAGCGCTCGGACGCGCATGCGTGGCATCGACGGAGAACGAGCGGCAGGCAGGTGGGCATGACAACCCAGTTGTTGAGCACAGAAGTACACCGGTTTCAGTGAGAATTCGGCAGCAGAAAGGAGCGCGGCGCACAGGGCGCGACGCGCGACGAATCAGCGCTCGGGAGGTCTCACACGGTGTACAACGGCACGTCCTTGCCTAGACGACTTGGTTCGGCAGCACGGTAAGGGCGCACAGCGGCGCCTTTCCACTGGTTTTCGAGCCCACTGGTTTTCGAGCACCTCACCGCCGGCGGGCTCGCGTGCTGGCTGGTGCCGCCGAACGGGCGGAATGCTGGGGCCATTCGAGGTGCCTCCCGGCCCGCCACCTCCCCGCTCCGCTCCCCATCCGCCAAGCTCATGTGTTTATGCGACTGTGCACTCCCGCCGCCCCTCTCTGTCTGGCCGCGGCCGCCCTTCTGCTCCCCGTGGCCGCGGCGCCCGCGCACGCGGTGCGAGGGCCTGTCTGTGGTGCCGGCGGTGATGAGGGGGAGTTCCCGCTCACCACGCGTATTCACGGTGGGCAGGACTCCTACGAAGCCGGGGGCGGGTACGGCACCTGGTATCTGGATCTCACCAACACCACCTCCCGCACCTGCGCCGCCATTCATCCGGTCGTCGTGCTGGTCGACGGGAAGCGCGCGCTCGTGGCCTCGCAGCCGCGGCTGGAGTTCTACGACGGGGAGCGGCCCCACCCCGTCCACTTCGTGACGACCGACCAGGACGAGCTGGTCGGGGCCTTCGACGACGGTTTCCCCGGGTTCACCGTCGGCCCCGGAGCGACGCTCAGTGTGAAGGTGCGGCTGGCGCTCACCTCGGATGCCGTGCCCAACGAGGTGACCGTCAACGCGGCCGTCGTGCAGCGGCAGGAGGCGGACGGGGACTGGGTGGGGCAGTCCAACGACTACCGGTTCACGGTGGAGGGGGGAGCGGCCGATCCCCAACCCGACCCCGACCCGCTGCCCGAGGCCTCACCCCCCGAACGGATCGACCGGCTGCCCTTCGCCGACGAACTCGCCCGCACCGGCCTCACGTCGCCCGGCGGAGCCATCGCCGCGACCCTCGGCCTGCTCCTCGTAGGGGGTGCGCTGCTGCTGGTGCGCAGACGGCGCTGATCGCCTGCAAGCCTTACAAATCCTGCAATCCCTGCATTCGCTGCAATGCCTGCATTCCCGCAAGATCGGGCCTGTGTCTAGGCTGGGGCTCACGCAGCACGGCGTACGGCAGGAGACCCCGCACATGGCAGAACGCAGGCCCATCGAGTCGTGGCTCACCGACATGGACGGTGTGCTCATCCACGAGGGCGTCCCGATCCCCGGCGCCGACGCCTTCCTGAAGAAGCTGCGGGAGTCCGGCAAGCCGTTCCTGGTCCTGACCAACAACTCGATCTACACCGGCCGCGACCTGCACGCACGGCTGCGCCGCATGGGCCTGGACGTGCCGATCGAGAACATCTGGACCTCGGCGCTGGCCACCGCCAAGTTCCTGGACGACCAGCGGCCGTGCGGTTCGGCGTACGTCATCGGCGAGGCCGGCCTGACCACCGCGCTGCACGACATCGGCTACATCCTCACCGACCACGAGCCCGACTACGTGGTCCTCGGAGAGACCCGCACTTACTCCTTCGAGGCCATGACCAAGGCCGTACGGCTCATCAACGCCGGCGCCCGCTTCATCTGCACCAACCCGGACGAGACCGGCCCCTCCACCGAGGGCCCGCTGCCCGCGACCGGCGCGGTCGCCGCGCTGATCACCAAGGCCACCGGCAAGAAGCCGTACTTCGCGGGCAAGCCGAACCCGCTGATGATGCGCACCGGGCTCAACGCGATCGGTGCGCACTCCGAGACCAGCGCGATGATCGGCGACCGCATGGACACCGACGTCCTGGCCGGCATCGAGGCCGGGATGCAGACCTTCCTGGTGCTCACCGGCCTGACCACGCCGGAGCAGGTCGAGAACTTCCCGTACCGGCCGTCGAAGGTCGTCGACTCGATCGCGGACCTCGTCGACCGGATCTGAGCAGCGGTACGCGTGTAACCCGTACGGAGCAGTGGCCTGGCCCAGCGGATGCGTGGGCGGGCCGCGCGGGGGAGTCTCCAGAGAGCTGGAGGTTTCACGATGCGCTCACTGAAAGTCACACTCTGTGCGGGTGCCGCCGTCACCGTCGCCGCCCTCGCCCCGACCGCGTACGCGGCGGACGGACACCTCTCGGTGACCCCCTCGACCCCCGCCCCCGGCACCGACATCGCCCTACGGGTCAGCGGCTGCACCGGTACGACGGCCACCGCGGCGTCGGCCGCGTTCGTCACGGATGCGCACCTTTCCGTGGCCGGAACCGCAGTCGGCGCCGACCGCGCGCTCGTCGGCGAGACCCGCGTCCGGTCCTCGGTACGAACGGGATCGTACGACGTCAAGATCTCCTGCGCCGGGTCCGACCTCAAGGGCGCCCTCACGGTCGTGACCAGGTCCATCGGACACGGCCCCCACCCCTCCACGCCGTCACCCCACACCTCTCCCGTCGCCCCGGTCCACGCGGGCGGCGGCGGCACCGCCCACCTCTCCTCCTCCGTGGCCGATTCCTCCGTGGCCGACTCCTCCGTCGACGCCGACGACGCAGGCGCGGCCGGTCCCGGTGCCGCCCAGGCGGTGACCGGCCTCGTCCTCGCCGGAGTCGCCGCGGTGGCCGTCGCGCTCCGCAGCGTCCGGCGGGGCCGCGGGACGGACTGACCCATGTCCGACGGCGAACGCCCCTCCGGTACCGGACGGCTGCTCACGGTCCTGACCTGGTCCCTGGTGCTGCTCGGGCTGTGGCTGTGGGGCCGCGAGGTGACCGACGTACGGCAGGGGACGGCGGGGTCGAGCACGGGGGACATGGCCGCGGTCGGCCGTCCCCCGAAGGCCGAGGCCGATCTGCCGCCCGCCGCCAGGCCCCTGCGAGACGCCCTCCCGCAGCGCATCGACATCCCCGACCTGAACGTGCAGGCACCGGTCGTGGGCCGCGGCCTGGACACGCGGGGCGCGATCGATCCGCCGCCCTACGATCAGGCGGGCGTCGTGGCCTGGTACGCGGCCGGAGCGAAGCCGGGGGCGGCCGGTACCGCGCTGATGGTGGGCCACGTCGACACGGAGACCCGGCCCGCCGTGTTCTACAAGATCGGCACCCTCCATCCGGGGAACAGGGTCCGAGTGGTCCGGGACGACGGCAGGATCGCCGAGTTCACCGTCGACGACGTCGAGGTCGTCGCCAGCGACCACTTCGACGCCCGCCGCGCCTATGGCCCCCACCGACCGGGCCGCGCCGAACTGCGGCTGATCACCTGCGGCGGCACCTTCGACCGCGCGAGCGGCGGCTACACGGCGAACGTGATCGTGTCGGCGTACCTGACGGGAACGGGTGTGTGAGCCCTGCCGGAAACCCCTCGGCTGTCCTTCCCCTGAAAGTCCCCTCCCGGCCCGGTCGACGGCCGCTCCCCGCTGTAACAGCTCTCCGACAACGCCTCGGTGACCTCGTGGGCATGATTGGGTGTATGTCAGGATTAATACTTGGACTGGCGTGAGCCAAGGGGGAGTTGGATGTACGTCAGCAGGGGGGTCATGGCTGCGCTGGGGGCGGCGCTGCTGATCACCGGATGTTCGCCGTCGGGAGAGGGTGAGGACAAGGAACCCGAGCGGCCCGAGCAGGGGGCCCGGATCACGCAACAGCCCAAGGGCACCAACCCGTTCTGGGTCAACCCGGACGGCAACGCGGCACGGCAGGTCGCCGCCTACGAGACGAGCGGCGAGAAGACGGACGCCGAGCAGATCCGCAAGATCGCCGAGCAGCCGACCGGCGAGTGGATCCTCCCGGAGAACCCGGAGCAGCAGGCCCGCGGCTTCACCGAGGCCGCCGACCAGGCCGGCCGCACCGCGCTCCTCGTCCTCTACAACATCCCGCACCGCGACTGCGGCCAGTACTCGCAGGGCGGCGCCGCCGACGGCGACGCCTACCGCGCCTGGATCGACGGTGTGGCCAAGGGCATCGGCGACCGCCCCGCCACGGTGATCCTGGAACCGGACGCCGTACTGCACCTGGTCGACGGCTGTACCCAGGACGCGTTCCACGAGGAGCGCTACAACCTCCTGGACGGCGCCGTCACCACGCTCAAGGCCCTGAAGAACACGAAGGTCTACCTCGACGCCGGAAACGCCGGCTGGAACGACCCCGACCGCATCCATGACCCACTGCGACGCGCGGGCATCGAGCAGGCCGACGGATTCGCCGTCAACGTCTCGAACTTCTACTCCACCGAGGACTCCATCGCCTACGGCAAGGAACTCTCCGCCAAGGTCGGCGGCAAACACTTCGTCATCGACACCGGCCGCAACGGCAACGGCCCGTACACGGGGGGCGACCAGAGCGAACGCTGGTGCAACCCCCCGGGCCGGGCCCTGGGCGAGACCCCCACCACCGACACGGCAGACCCCTTGGTGGACGCCTACCTGTGGGTCAAACGCCCAGGTGAGTCCGACGGCGAATGCAAGGGCGGCCCGAAGGCGGGCCAATGGTGGCCCACCTACGCCTTGAAACTGGCGGAAGCCTCACGACGCTAGGGCGTGTTGCGACAGTCCCGTCGTCCGCCCGAAGGGCGGGCTCTGCGGCGTCCGGCGCGTGCGATCGCAAGGCGGAGGGTCGCCCGCGTACTGGGCGTACGTGGGCGATCCCGACAACGCGGCGAGCGCGCGTGCCGGGCGTCGCAGGGCAGGCGGGACTTTCGCAACACGCCCTGAGGTGCTCGGGGCTGTGTCGATGTGCGGCCCCGCCGCGTGCGCGCGGCCGGCCACAGCGCTCCCGCACCCACAACACAACGCCGCGGGAGCGCTACGGCACCCGAACCCACCGCGCCTTACTGGGCGTCCCCTGATCGTCATCCACGAACAGCATGTACCACCCACCCTGCACCAGATTCCTGCTCTTCGGCACAGTCACCGTCACCTTGTCCCCAGCCACCGTGAAATCCAACGCGATGGACCGCTGATCCACATCCGTCACATGCGTGGACGCACTGGGCCGGATCAACCGCACCTTCTTGATGGACGACGCATGCCGTGAGGTGAACGTCCCCGACCCACCCCGAGGAATGGTCTTCGGCCCACCGCCCAAGGACGGCCGGGAATCCCGGTACAGATACGGCGGCGTATAGATCTCGATCCGCTGCTCGAACTTCCCCGGCTTCGTGTTCGCCGCGTCCCCGTACAACGAGTCCGACCCGAAGAACATCACCCGCCCGTCCGGCAGCAGAATCGACCCGGAGTGATAGTTCCGCCCCACCAGCGGATCGGCGACCCGGTCGAGCGTATTGGTGTCCGGGTGATAGATCCGCGCCTCGAGGATGTTGGAGTCCCCGCGCCCTCGATAGTCCTCGGAACCCCCCGACACCAGAACGGTGTCGTCGGGCAGTACCGAGGCCTGCGGATAGCGCGTCCCCTTGCCCAGTGAGGGCCCGTCCACGAACCGGGGATCATCCGCCTTCAGGTCGATGATCCGCGTCTTCGCACTCGAGAGCCGGGACTCACCGACCCCACCACCCCCGATCACCATGTACCGCTCGTCCTGCGCCGGCGCGAGCAACACCGTCCCGGAGGTCTCCATCAACTTCGCATCACTCAGCCCGGGCAGTTTGGTGAACCTGTTCGTGCCCACGTCCCAGATCCCCGGTTCGCGCCCCACGTCGTCCGGCCCGTACCCCGCGTTGGAACCCGAGTAGAAGACCTTCCCGTTCTGCATCAGGAACAGCGCGGGATACGTCGGGAACTGACGCTCCTTCGGCGTGTAGGTCCACTTCCTCGTCTTCGGGTCGAAGACCTCGTTCTTGCCGGGAACCAGCTGCCCGATGTCGTCCAGCCCGGAGACACTGAGAATTCTGCCGTCGCTCAACGTCGTCAGCGTCGGATACCAGCGCGCCTCCTTCATCGGGTCGACCTTGATGTACTTCTCGGCGACAGGATCGAACTCGTACGCGTCCCTGATCCCCTGGAAGTCCTTCTTGTCGAGCGCCAGCTTCTGCGCGATGCCGTACGTGTTGCGCGCGTCGACGCCGGTCAGGCCCTGGATGCGGTAGTTGTCCTGCGTACCCGTCTCGTACTTCGAGCCCCTTTTCTGCGCCTCGACGTAAATGCGGCCGAGCCCCGGGGTGTTGCCGAGGAACTTGCCGGTTTTCTTGTCGAAGTTCTTCGTCGCCCGTTCGACGACCACCGGGTCCTTGGAGACGAAGGTCCTGCCGTTCTCCTTGCCCTTGAACTTCGTGCCCGCGGGCAGCGTGATCGGCTTGTCGGGGTTCTCGTTGTGGACGATCATCAGGCCGCCGGCCTTGGTGACGTCGCCCTTCAGCTTCTCGTACCGCTTGGTGCCGCCCGCGATCAGCAGATTGCCGTTGGCGAGCTGGGTGTGGCCGGTGCAGAACAGGTCGCTCGGCGTGGGCACCTTCTTGATGGTGCGCGCGACCGGGTCCCAGATCCGGGTGTCGAACTGCTTGGCGTCGAAGTTGTCCTGGTTGTTGCCGGAGCCCGCGACCAGAAGGATCTTCCCGGTGTGCAGGAGCGCCGCGTGGATGGTGTTCTGGCGGTACTCCTTCGGGAACTCGACGATCTCCCAGTGGCCGTTGTCGGCCTTGTACTCCGGTCTGTTGATCTTGTACTGGTGGTACTGCTCCGTGCTGAAGCGGTAGACCCACGGGCCGTTCATTCCGGCCAGCGCGAGAACCACCGCCGTGCCGATCGCGAGTCGACGGGCACGGCGGCGGCCGGCTCCCTCCGTCATTCCTTACGCCCTCCGAGTCCGCCCAGGGCGATCTGCATGGTCTGGTCACCGCTGCCGTGCGAGGCGTTCGTGCCGTGCGACGCGGGCGAGGCGGGCGCTGAGGCCCAGCTCGGCTTGCGGGCCGGCGCGTGGCCGTGCGGCGCGTACGACACCGACCCCGCGGCGGCGCCGACCGGCACCGCGTCCTGCGGCTGGGGCTCCGGCTCCGGTGGGGGCGCGGCGGGCCGCCTGCGCGCCTCCCGCAGCGTCCACTGCCAGGCGAAGATCGGCGATGCGGTGATCAGCAGGGCGAAGGAGGCCCAGATGACCATCGCGGGGTGGGCGTGCCCGAGCGTGCATCCGGCGGCGATGGACGCGCCGAAGACCATGATGAAGAACAGGTGGATCCGGAAGGTTCCGAACAGGGTGTCCGGGGAGGCGGAGTCGCCCTTGGGCGTCACCACGAAGCTGCTCTTGCGGCGCAGTACCGCGTCCATCAGTGAGCGGGCGTAGATCGGCGCGGACAGTGCCGACATGACCATGCCCGCCACTCCACCCGAACCCTCCGGTTCGTGCGGGGAGACGTTGTGC
Organism: Streptomyces sp. NPDC043427; assembly: GCF_056436655.1. Lineage (NCBI taxonomy): Bacteria > Bacillati > Actinomycetota > Actinomycetes > Kitasatosporales > Streptomycetaceae > Streptomyces > Streptomyces sp. NPDC043427. The sequence continues at coordinate 39,455 of NZ_JBWKCC010000019.1, forward strand.
CGGCGGTTCCAGACGTACAGGCCGATCTGGAGCGCGGAGGCGTTGCCGTAGAGCATCAGCCACACGGTCGGGTCGATGTTGACGCCGGAGGCGCCCAGGCCCAGGAAGAGGGCGCAACTCAGGGCCGCGAGGATCCAGTTGAGGGCCGACATCGGGTAGAAGATGATCATCATCGTGTAGTTGAAGAGCTTGCCGGGCGGCAACGAGTACCAGCCCTTCCAGTACTGCTTGAGGATGGTCTCGTAGGTGCCCCGCGACCAGCGCAGCTGCTGGGTGAAGAAGTCCGTCCAGGCGTTCGGGCCCTCACCGACGGCGAGGACGTCCGGGGTGTAGACCGACCGCCACTTCTTGCCGGTCGCCGGGTTCTTGTGGCGGTGGATCTCGAAACCGGTCGCCATGTCCTCGGTGATCGAGTCGTACAGCCCGCCGATCTGCTTGAGCGCCTTGATGCGTACGGCGTTCGAGGTACCCACGAACATGGGGGCGCCGTAGAAGTTGCCCGCGCGCTGGATGAGGGCGTGGAAGAGGAACTGCTGGGACTCGGCGGCCTTGGTGACGAACGTGTCGTAGTTGCCGTAGACCTGCGGGCCGATCACGAAGCCGACGTCCGGGTCACGGAAGAAGCCGAGCATCCGCTCCAGGTAGTTGGGCAGCGGTACGTGGTCGGTGTCGACGGAGGCGAAGTAGTCGTAGTCGTCGCCGTGGGCGTCGAGCCAGGCGTTGTAGTTGCCGTGCTTGGTCTTGGCGCGGTGCGGGCCCGAGGGCCGGTTCCACTTCTCGATGCCCTTGCGGGAGAAGTGGTGCACGCCGAGGCGTTCGCAGACCGCCTTGACCTCGGGGTCGTCGCCCTCGTCGAGGAGCCAGACGTGCAGAAGCCCCCGGTGGCGCAGCTTGACGGCCGCCTCCAGGGTCTTCGTCACCATCTCCAGCGGTTCCTTGCCGGGCACGAAGGAGGTCAGGAAGGCGACTCTCGTGCCGGTCTCCGGGACCACCGGGATCGGGTCGCGGGCGACCAGCGTGGCGTGCGCGTTGGACAGCACGTTCATGCAGCGGAAGAACTCGATCAGGCCGATCGCGACCAGCATCACCATGTCGAGCGCGGGCAGCCAGTCGAAGGCCGGGTAGTCCCGCCTGGTCCAGTGCTCCGGCTGCAGCAGCCAGGCGAGCAGGACCAGGGAGAGCAGTGGCGCGGCGCCCAGCATCAGCGCGGCCCGGATACGGTGCGGCTCCTGGGAGAGCAGCGAGCGGTAGCGGACCTTGTAGGGCTTGGTCGGGTCGGGCTGGGTGAGGGGTCCCGCCAGTCGGCTGTAGTGCTCGTAGTCGTATCTCGGCAGTGTCTTGCTGATGCGGCGGAACGATCCGGTCCCCCCGGTCCGGTGCGTGTCCAGCCTGAGCGGCGTGGTCTGTGACGGGCCGAAGTTATGCCGGGCGCCCGTCGGCGTCGACGTCATGAGTCATCCCCCCACACGCAGATCACCGCGTGTCGTCGTTGTCTTCCTGCGCCTGCGGGCAGCCCCCCTCGGCTTTCACAGGCGTCTCATCGGTGAAGGAGAAGTCGCGTGTTCCGTGTCATTCCTCCCTGAAGACACAGAAGGGCGACTTACCGGTTGCGGATGCCCCCCTCGACATCTTGTTCGCGAACGGGGCCCCTCTCCCCGCAAGTCGCGCAACCGGATGCATGCCCCCAACTGCCGCGAATGCGCAGCACTTTGACACCAGGGTTCTACGGTGTTCGGCATGATCGCAAGACGCGAAACGCGGTGGTTACCGGTCATACGCGCTCATTGTTGCGCGTGTGGGGGCCTTGTGGCTGCGTTGTGGACGGTAGTGGACAGTCGTGCACGAATGTGACCGAAGTGGTCCCTTATGGCGTTCTCCGCTCGAACGGAGTCGCCCGTCCGAACGGCATCAACGATCTCCCGGTGCTGCCGGCAGGTGACCCTCGGATCCTGCGGCACGTCCACGAGATCGGTGCGTACGCGATGGAAGGCGTCCCAGAACGCCTCCAGGACCTCGCTCAGCAGAGCGTTGTCCAGCCCCCGGTAGAGCGTGGCGTGAAAGGCGCGGTCGGTCTCCGCGAAACCGTCCCCCCGGGCGGCCCGCTCCTCCATACGGTCGACGAGTGCGTCCAGCTCGCCGAGGACGTCGGCCGGGATCCGTCCCGCGAGCCGGGAGATCAGCCCCGTCTCCACCGCCTCACGCAGTTCGAGCAGCTGGAGCAGGCTGTCCTCGCCCCGGTAGTGCCCGGCGACCGTACGGAAGGCGAGGCCCTCGATCATGGGGGCGAAGGTCATCGGGCCGACGTACGTGCCGAAGCCGTGCCGGATCTCGACGATGCCCATGGCCTGGAGCGCCTTCAGTGCCTCCCGCACCGAGTTCCTGCTCGCGCCGAGGAACTCCATCAGCTCGGGCTCGGTCGGCAGCGGGGCCCCGGAGGCCAGTCGCTGGTCGACGATCAGCTTCTTGATGCGCTCCTGGAGATCACGGGCTGCCATGGCGGGAGGGTATCCGGCCAAACGCGAAACGGGCCCCTCGTCGTGCGAGGAGCCCGTCCTGTCTGGGTGTGTGGGTGGCGCGGCCCCCACAGCGCGCGGCGCCAGCCGCGCAAAAACGACGATGGCGAGCCGCGTCCGCGCTCTCCGCGGACGTGGCTCGCCATCGTCATCGTGCGCCGCCAGGGACTCGAACCCCGGACCCGCTGATTAAGAGTCAGCTGCTCTAACCAACTGAGCTAGCGGCGCCTGCTGACGTCGTAGACCTTAGCATCCAGGTCGGCGGGAGGAAAAATCGATATCCGCACCGCCGCGCGGGCCGCTCGGACGGCCGCCCAGAGCAGGATGTCGGGTCCCGGGAGCCAGGGGTGACGGGTGTCGGGGGCGACGAGCCAGCGGGCGGCCGGGGTGTGGGTGGCGGGGTTCGCCGGTGCGGGAGGCGGCACGGTCACCGCGTCGCCGGTGCCGTGGCACAACAGGGGCGGGATGTCCGCCGTACGGCCGCCGGAGTGACTGGGGGGACCTGAGTGACCGCGGGAACCCCATTCCTCCCACTCCAGCAGGGTCGGCAGCCGCTGGGCCGTGCCGGGCGCGGCGAACAGCAGCATCCGGCCCCGGTACTCCGCCACCGGCCCGGAGCCCGGGCCCTCTTCCCAGAGCCGGTCCAGCATCCGGCGTCCGAAGAGCGCGGGTGCGTTGACGACGTCGAAGGCGGCGCCGCAGGGCAGCACGACCGGGGCGTCCGGGTGCTCGTCCCAGAGGGCCAGTGTGCTGCGGGGGTACGTTCCTGCCGAGGCGAGCCAGGCGGCGCCGTCCGGGGTGACCCATGCACTGCTCATGTCGACAGGTGTACCGGCCGTGAGCGCACGCTCTCCGAGGGTTGCGGGAAACCCGGACAGGGTTGGGCCGGAGGGAGTATCTTGCCCACCCGGCATATGCCAGGGCGAGATGCGCGCGGCGCGCGGCTCAGGCGGAGTGGGCTCAGGCGGGGCGGGCTCAGGCGGGGTCGGCGTACCCCGTCCCTTCCCCGCCGCTCAGCAGCTCCCGGCCGAACTCGACCATCTTCTTCGCGTAGTCCTCGGTCCACTCGGCCCGCTCGGCGATGTCCGCCGGGGTCAGCCGGTCGAACCGCCGGGGGTCGGCGAGCTGGGCCGCGGCGATCGCCTGGAACTCCATCGCCCGGTCGGTCGCGGCACGGAACGCGTGCGTCAGCTCCGTCGCACGCGCCAGCAGGTCCCGCGGGTCGTCGATCGACTCCAGATCGAAGAAGTGCTCCGGGTCGGCGGCGGCGTCCGCGGGCTCGAAGAGCAGGGGCGCGGGGCGTAGCCGCGGTTCGTTCCGACGCGGCGTGGGCTCCGCCATGTCTTCATCTCCTCCTCGTACGGTTCGGGTGGCGCCGCCGGGTGGGTGGGCCGTCTTCCATTGTGGCCCGGGGCGCAAGGGGGCCCGGTCGAGTGGCCTGCCGACAGGTGACCCCCCGGCCGGGTGACCTCCGGACCCCGCACCTTCAAGGCCTGAAGCCCACCCGATGTTCCCCCAGGTGTGCCAACACCGCGTGATTCGCCTCCCAACCGTCGGGGAACTTCACGATCGTCCCCAGCTGGACCGGTTCCGTCGACGGGTAGTCGTCGAGGAGGTCGCCGACGCCGGCGCGGCAGACCACGATGCAGGCGTGGCGGTGGCGGGAGGCGAGGACGCACAGGCGGCCGGTCTCCAGGTGGAAGGCGGTGGCGTCGGGGCGGCCGGAGAGGGGGTGGAGGACGACCGTGACGTCGTACTCCCGGCCCTGGAGCCGGTTGGCCGTGTCGACGGTGACGTCCGTGACGCCCAGGTCCACCAGCGCCGCCCGGACCGCCGCCGCCTGGTCCCGGTGGGCCGTGCCGACGGCGATCCGGTCGGCGGTCAGGGGAGCCGGGTCCGGGGAGCGTTCCGAGGTGGCGGCGCCGCCCCGGTCCAGCAGGCGTCGTACGACCGTCGCCACCGCCCGCACCGCCTCCGGGTCCGTGCGTGGAGTGTGCCGGGCGGGCAGCTCCAGCAGGCCCCAGCCGGACTCCGCGGCCTCGTCGATCACACGGTCGGGGCCCGAGCCGTCCGACGCGACGGCGAAGGAGAGGCGGCGGTCGCCGTGGCCCGTGCCGCTGCGGAACGGGGTGTACGGGTAGAACGCGTCGGAGACCAGGGGCGCGGCCGAGGCCGGGAGCCGCCAGGACACCGGGAGGCGGTGCTGCGGCAGCGTCGGGTTGTGCGCGAGCAGGGTGGAGACGGCGGAGGCCGACGGGTCGTAGGACAGGCCTGCCCACTGCTCGCTGCCCACGATCGCGAACGGGTCCAGCTGACCCGGGTCGCCCACGAACAGGGCCCGCTCGAACAGCCCGGCCACGGCCAGCAGGCTGTCGGAGCGCATCTGGTACGCCTCGTCGACGATCGCGTGCGGCCACGGCTCGTCGGTCTTCACGTGCGCCCACTTGGCAGCCGTGGAGATCACGACCGGGAGCCCGTTCAGGTCCCCCGCTTTCGCCGACTTGCGGACCTGCGGCAGGTCGTCGAGCGCCTTGTCGTACGCGTCGGCGTCACTGCTGTGCAGCCGGCCCACCGGCAGCTCGGGGTTCTTCTCGGCGAGTCTCAGGACCAGGTCGTCGACCTGGGCGTTCGTCTGCGCCACCACCATCAGCGGGCGTCCCGCGTCGGCGAGTTCGAGTGCCGCGCGGACGACGAGGGTGGACTTGCCCGCGCCGGGCGGGGAGTCGACGACGACACCGCGCGCGGTGCCGTTCAGTGTGTCGTGGAGGATCGCGTCGGTGGCCCGCGAGGCCGCGGCCCCGGGGTCGAAGGTACGCGTGGCGCCTTCTCCGTGAGCGGCCTCTTCGGTCCGGGGCGCGGTCACAGGACGTCCTCCTCGGTCACGGGGTCGGCGGCCTCCGGCACGGCGACCGTCTCGCCGGGCGGGCCGCCGTGCGTCCACGGCGTCTCCTCGGGGTCGGGGAGCTTCGCGCCGCCCCGCTGTTCGTGCTCGAACAGCGTGAAGCAGACCCGGTCGCCCTTCTCGGGCACCGAACCGACCTCGGGCTCCTTGCCGCGGCCCATCTTGTCGACGATCCGCAGCACCACCAGACCGTCGCCCTCGTCCCCCACGAACTCCGCAGCCTGCGGCTTGCCGGCGAGGGACCGGTACACCTTCACCCGCTCACCGAGGTGCGGTCGGTCGTCCGTGCGGACCGTGACCAGCGGGCGCGGGCTGGGCCGCTTGCCCTCGCTGTACGCCATGACGACATCCGTGACCTCGCCCGCGAACGCCTCCCCGGCCAGCCGCCGCCCCGCCATCACCAGCGGGTCGTCGAGGGCCTCCTGCGCCTCCAGACGGGCCTGCTCACGCTCGCGCGTGGCGAGCTTGTTGGCGGCGGTGACCGCGTCGTCGCGGCGCGGCTGAGGGGGCTCGCCGGCCAGGACACGGTCGCGGTGGCCGGTGAACGACCAGCGGTCGCGCGTCCACCGCTCCTCGACGTGCGCCCCCTCCGGCAGCGCCCGCAGCAGGTCGAGGCCGCGCCACACCGCGTCCCAGGTGGGCCGCGTACGGCTCTCGACCAGGGCGCGGATCTCCCGCTCGGCGGCGGTCAGCGCACCGAGCCGGTCGTCCGCCTCCAGGCCGTCCTCGGCGGCGGCGAGGGCGGTACGCGCGCGGTCGTAGCGCTCGATGGCCGGGGCGAGCAGCCTGTTGTCGAACGCGGGGTCGGTGGCCGGGCCGGCCGGCGGGCACAGCAGCTGTCCCTCGGCGTCCCGGCCCACCTCGGCCCGCAGCGCCGCCTCGGCACCCGAAGCTCCCTCGGGCGGGTCGATCCAGGCGAGGAGCGCGCCCAGATGCTGGTCCTCCAGCGTGGACTGCCCGGTCGCCCAGTGCCGGCCCAGCACCTCGGTCAGCGCCAGCAGCAGGGAGGAGCCGGGCACCCGGGCCCGCTCCCCGAAGTGGGTCAGCCACCGGCCCAGCAACGGCACGCGCGGCGGCGCGGGATGCGGGGTCTCCGGGTCCTGCTCCGCCGTACGCCGAAAGCGCATGGAGCGGCCGAGCAGCCGTACGAAGTCGCCGCCCGCGCGGCTCGGCACCACCAGCTGCGGGGCGTCCGCGCACAGCTCGACCTCGACCTTGACGCGCTTGCCGGTCTCCGGGTCGGTCTCATTGCGCTCGGCGGCCTCCACGCTGTCCGCGTAGGCGTCGATGTACGGCAGGACGACCTCGGCCAGTTCGGCGAGGAACGCGAACCTGAGGTCGCGGTCACGCGGCTGCGGTACGACCAGCAGACGCGGCGCGTCCCGGTCGGTGCCCACCAGCGCGCCGAGCGGGGCGCCGGCCTCACCGGCGGTGATGAGCGGCACGAACACCAGTGGCCGCTCGGACAGGTGGCGGTGCCGGACGGTGGCGATGGGCTGGGCGCGGCCGGTGGTGACCGCCTCGAGTCGGGCGAGGGTGGCGATCAGCGACACGCGGACACCCCTTCGCCGAGGGCCTGCGTGCGCAGCTCGCCGAGGGCCTCCGCCCGTAGTTCGGCCGCACGGCGCAGCGCCGCGACCGCCGGGTCGTCCGGGTCGCCGGCCTCCGCGCGGGCCGCCGCGAGGACGTCCTCGACGGTCGTCAGGCCGCCCAGCTCGGCGCGGACCGAGCGGCCCAGGGAGGTCACCGCGCCGTCCGCGCGGGAGCGGTCGCGGCAGTGGAAGGCCAGCTCGCACGCGGACAGGCACTCCGGCGCGTACGTCGCCGGGACCGACTCGACGGCGGCCGTGAGCTCCTCGGCCGGCAGGTCGGGGGAGAAGCACGTGCCCTCGGGGAGCGCGTCGGCGATGTCCTGCACGCGCGTGAGACGGGCCAGCTGACGGCTGGTGACCGCGCGCTGCTTGCGGACGTCGACGGCGGAGGCGGTCGGCAGGTTGGAGAAGTCCTTGGGACACACGAGCAGGACGTGGTGGCGCACCGGCGGGGCCGGGTCCAGGCGCGCGGCGACGTCCTCCAGCGCCAGCACGTACACAGCCGCCTGCCGGGCGGCCGCGCCGACCTTCGACGGGTCCGCCGAACCGTCCACCATCGGGAAGGACTTGATCTCCACGACCGTCCAACTGCCGTCGGGGTGCACGACGACGGCGTCCGGCTCCAGGAACGCGGGAGAGCCGGCCACGTCGAGCGCCAGCATCGGATGGTCGAGGAGCGTCCAGGCACCGCGCGCCCCGGTGGCCTCCCGCAGCTCCAGCGCCGTACGCGCCGTGCGGCCCTCGGGGCCGATCGCGGACAGGTCGGGCACGCGCGCGTCGACGGGCGGTTCGGCCCGCGGATCCAGCTTCTCGTGCACCAGCCGCAGCAGCTCCGCGCCGCCGTCCGCCTTGACCTTCGCCTCGAACGCGTTGCCACGGGTGAGGGCGAACTGCGACTGCCCGAAGGCCGAAGGCGAGCCCAGCGCGCTCGCCAGCGCCGCCTTGTTCACCCCGGCGCCGTCCAGGATCGCGCGCCGTCTGCACCCGGGGTTCGCGGCGAGTGCCGCGAGGGCGCGGGCGTCCAGCGCCTTGGCCGGTACATCGGGACCGCGCAGCTCAGCGAGCCGGTGCCGGAGCGCCGTCCCCCGCGTCCGTGGGGGAGGCACCCGGCTCGGCTCCTGACCCGAACCGCGCATCGCGCTGCCGTGGAATTCGCTCACCCGTGGAAGTCTGGCATCCGCCACTGACAACCGAGGCATGTGCGTCGGGAGAGGCGTCGAGAGAAAGGTCCGACGAGATGTCGAGAGAGGCGTCGCGAATGGCCGCCGGGACGGGCCCGAACCGGGCCGCGAAGCCCGCCTTCGCCCGGTCCGCGCCGCGCATCACCAGCGGGGCCAGCAGGAACCCGACGCCCATCACGGCCGCGCCCGCGACCGCGTCGAGGAAGTAGTGGTTGGCGGTGCCCATCACCACGATGGTGGTCACCAGCGGGTAGACGACACCCGCGACCTTCGCGGCCGGTGTGCGGCCGTGCCGCCACAACATCACCCCGCACCACAGCGCCCAGCCCACGTGCAGGCTCGGCATCGCCGCGTACTGGTTCGTCATGCCGCCCATACCGCGCGGCGCGCTCGCCTCGCCGCCCCACCAGCCGTACGAGCTGTACTGGGCCATCGTGTCCACGAACCCGTGGCCGGCCGACAGGAGGCGGGGTGGGCAGGTCGGGAGCAGGGTGAAACCGATGAGGCCCATGAACGTGGAGGTCATCAGCCATGTGCGGGCCGCGCGGTAGTGCGGCTTGAGCGAGCGGAACAGCCAGATGAGGATCGCGGGCGTGACCAGGTAGTGCAACGACGCGTACCAGAAGTCGGCCGGTACGCCGAGCCACGCCTCGCGCGTGAAGAGGCGGTTCAGCGGGTGCTCGGCATTGATGTACAGGAACTTCTCGACGCGCAGGATCGTCAGGCCGTGGTCGACGGCCGAGGGGACGTTGCCGCGCACGAGGAGCCGACCGGCGGAGTAGCAGGCGTACACCAGCATGATCAACGGCAGTTCGGTCCACCAGCGCAGGCGGGTGGGCAATGCTGCCTCTGTGCCCGGTGTCTCGGTCTGCGGCATCCGATCGCCTCCCCCTTCGTTCTCGCGCGGCGCCCGGCGGTCCGGCCGTGCCACCTTACGGTGTATGCGCGCGTCCTCGCTGCGCGCCCCCGGCCCTGATAGACGCAGAGATCGCCCCCCGGGTTGCCCGTGCAGGGGGTGCGCGATGATGGAGGGGTTCCGTCTGAAGTCTCTTCTGGAGGGGCCCTCCATGGCACCGCGCATCCTGCTGGCCCGGCACGGACAGACGGAGTGGTCGCTGTCCGGCAAGCACACCGGCAGGACCGACGTGCCCCTCCTCGAAGAGGGGCGACGCGGCGCCAAGCTGCTCGGCGAGCGACTGCACCGGGCGCCGTTCGAGGGCCTTGCCGGCATCGAGATACGCACCAGTCCCCTGTCACGCGCGCGTGAGACCTGCGAACTCGCCGGCTTCGGCGAGCGGGCGACCACCTGGGACACACTCATGGAGTGGGACTACGGGGCGTACGAGGGCATGACCCCGGCACAGATACAGGCCGTCCGACCGGGCTGGCTGATCTGGCGGGACGGTGTCCCCGAAGGGGAGACGCTGGACGAGGTGACCGCGCGGGCCGACGAGGTCGTGGCGTGGGCCCGGGCCGAGGAACGTGACGTCCTGGTGTTCGCTCACGGCCACATCCTTCGGTCGATCGGTGCGCGGTGGCTGGGGCTGCCGCTGGAGTTCGCGGCGCGGATCCGGCTGAACCCGACGTCGTTGTCCGTTCTGGGGTGGGCCTACGGAGAGCCCGCGATCGAGAGCTGGAACGATCTGGGGCATCTGGCTTAGCCGGGGTGGCTGCCGGGGCGGTTGCCAAGGGAGGCGCAGGTCCGCCCCCAGGGCGTGTTGCGAGAGTCCCGTCGTCCGCCCGAAGGGCGGGCCCTGCGGCGTCCGGTGCGTGTGATCGCGAGGCGGAGGATCGCCCGCGTACGGGGCGTGCGTGGGCGATCCCGGCAACGCGGCGAGCGCGCGTGCCGGGCGTCTCAGGGCAGGCGGGACGTTCGCAACACGCCTAGGGCCTCTCGTTCGGATGATGCCGGACCCCGCTCCCTGATCCGGCCTGATCCGAACGAAAGACCCTAGGCCATGCGCGGCAGCGACGCGTGCCGCTCCAGGAAGCCCGACACCCCCGACGCCCTGCGGTGCGGCAGCAGCACGCGTGCCGTTCCCGACAGCATCGTCTGGATGCGGGACGACTGGACCTCCGCCAGCAGATCCAACACCCGCATCCCCGCCACCGCCGCCTCGTCCGGGCGGCCGCCGCGGGCCAGGTCGTCGGCCAGTTCCGCCGTGTACAGCGCGATGTTCCGGGTGAAGTGCGGGTCCTGCAGTTCCGCGGCCCGCCGCGCGTGCCGGGCGGCCCGGGGCCAGTCGCCCAGCGCGGACCAGCACTGTGCCTCCAGGCCCTCCAGCTCGGCCTCGCCGTAGAAGCTCATCCACTCGGGGTCGGCGTCGCACGGGCCCCGCTCGTAGAAGGCCTGCGCGCGGACGAGGGCCTGTTCGCATCCGGAGCGGTCGGCGAGGCCGGCCCAGCCGCCCGCCTCCCGGAGGGCGAGGAGGGACATCAGGCGGGCGGAGCCGAGCGGGCGCGCGACGCGCTGCGCGGCCTGCGCCGCCCGGACCGCCTCGCGCGGTCGCCCGGCGTCACGCGCGAGGAACGCGGTGTTGCAGAAGGCGTGCGCCTCCAGGCCGGCGTCCCCGTTGACCCGCGCGGTGGCCAGCGCCTCCGCGTAGTGCGAGCGGGCGTCGTCGAACCGTCCCGAGTCGTGCGCCAGCCAGCCCACGGAGATGGCGAGTTCCCCGGCGCCCGAGTGCAGCCGGTCGGCGGTCGCCTGGCGGGTCGCCTGGGCGTCCAGCAGCGCGTACGCGGCGCGCAGGGGGGCCGCCGCGCGGCGGTACAGACCGTCGGCGCCGTGCCGGTCGTCGAGCAGACGGATCCTGCGGACCGCTTCTTCCAGGGCACTCGCCTCACCCGCTCCGACACGGCGCGCGGGCCGCTCGGCGGCCGACGCGTCCAGGGCGAGCCTCAAGGGGCCCAGAGAGGCGGCGGCCACCGTGGCGCCCCCGCCGGTCATGAATGCGCGACGCAGCACGTCGCTCTCCTCGTGGTTGTCGTACTTGTCGTACGGGTCCTGCGGGTCATACGGCTCGTGCGCCCCCCGCGTCTCACCAGCGGCGTACGCAGGGCTCGTGGTCTGCGTGAGGGGCGCGTCCTCGGCGGCGCGCGCCCCTCTTCCGCGTACGGAGGAGCGAGGCGCGAAGCCGAGGTCGGTGAGCGTGCGACCGGGGAACATGTGGAGGAACACCCGTTCGTAGGCATAGTTGGGGCAGCGGATCTCACCCGCCTCCACCCGGCCGATATAGCGCGCGTCACAGCAGACCCGCTCCCCGATCTCGCGCGCCGCTCGCCGCACCAGCGCGGCGAACTCGGCCGGTGAGCGCTGGCCGCGCGCCTGCCGGAAGGCGAGATTGGGTCGCGGTGGCCGACTGGGCTGGGATGAGCTCACCGTTGACGACGCCATGGCCGGGTCCTCTCGTGCGAACCGTCGAACCATGCCGGATTCGGAATGAGTTGTCCGTGTGACACCCCGTTTCCGGCGGGCAAGAACGTACCTGCTGTGGCCGTGTCGCCACGCTGTGTTTGGCTACAAACCGGATATCTCATCCACGATCTGCCATGAACTGCCATCCTTTGCGGCGGACTTCCGCCGTAGCCGTTGACGCCGTGCCGCGTTGAAACCCGTGGACTGCAAGAGGGGTTCCGTGGTGGAGGTCGGGATGAAGACCAGCCAGAGCATCGATCCTCGTACGCCGACGACGGTGGGACACGCGTCGGCCGCGGAGCGCGGAGCACCACCCCAGGTGGGCTGCGACGTGGTCACCGTCCCCGCACGTCAGGGGTTGGAGGCCGTCGACATTCTGCGGCGGGGCGCCGGGGACGCGGTCGGGCCCGTCCTGCACGACGACGGCTGCGACACGCTCGGGTTCGTGGTGCCGCCGGGCACCGCGGCGGCCTGGGACGTGCCAGGCAGCACATGTACGGAGACCAACGAACGCGGGCTGCGACTGAACCCCGAGCTGCCGGTCGAGGGCTCGGACTGGCTCCTGCACCCGGAGGACGCGGACGCGGCCACGGACCCCGCGGTGCTGCGAGCGGCGCTGGGCGAGGCGGCACGGCTGATCGAAGCGGCGGACAGCCGAAGATGAGGCCCCCGTCCCAGGGGTGTGCTGGCCTGCGGGAGCATGAGTCCCTCCCGGCTGCGAAAATGGTCCAATGGGCAAGTACAGGAAGACGCGGCGCGGACAGGCCGCCGCTGACGCCGTCGTCGAGATCGTCGACGGCGGGCTCGCCCAGCTCATACCCGACCGGGACCGGGCGAGGGCCTGGACGCTCCTGATCGACGGGGCCCCGCAGTCGCACGTGGACCTCGACGACCCGGCGTTCCTCTCGTTCGAGTACCAGCGCCGCCTCGGACACGTCATCGACCTCGCCGCACCGCCCGGCAAACCCCTGCGCGCCGTCCACCTCGGCGGCGGCGCCTTCACGCTCGCCCGCTATCTCGCGGCCACCCGCCCCCGCTCCACCCAGCAGATCGTCGAGCGGGACGCATCCCTGGTCCAACTGGTCCGCCGGGAACTGCCGTTGGACGCCAACGCCCGGATCCGGGTGCGGTCGGTGGACGCCCGGGAAGGGCTCGGCAAGGTGCCGGACGGCTGGGCCGACCTCGTCATCGCCGACGTGTTCAGCGGGGCCCGCACACCGGCCCACCTGACCTCGACCGAGTTCCTCGACGACGTCCGCAGGGCCCTCGTTCCCGGCGGCCTGTACGCCGCCAACCTCGCCGACGGTCCGCCGCTCGCCCATCTGCGCGGCCAGATCGCCACCGTCGCCGCCCGCTTCCCGGAACTCGCCCTGATCGCCGACCCCGCCGTCCTGCGCGGCAAACGCTTCGGCAACGCGGTCCTCGTCGCCTCCGACCGCCCGCTGCCGGTCGCCGAGCTCACCCGCCGGGCCGCCTCCGACCCGCACCCCGCACGGCTGGAGCACGGCAAGGCGCTCTCCGACTTCACCGGAGGGGCCGCACCGGTGACGGACGAGGCGGCGGTCGCCTCACCGGCACCACCGCCGTCGGTGTTCCAGTGACTCAGTAGGTCCCCATGACCAGTAGTCCCCGATGACTCAGTAGGCCCCTGACTCAGAAGTCCCCGATGACTCAGTAGGTCCCGATCTCCACCCGCGGCGGCCCGTCGTGCCAGGTGCAGAACACCGACACCCGGTCCGCGCCCGAGGCGAACTCCACCCGGATCCACGACTCCGTCTTCCACACCTGCATCGACCAGCCCGTGCCCGGAGTGGCCGACACGAGCGTCGCGGAGGTCCTGCCGAGCGAGAAGACCACGCGCCCACCGTCGGTGTCGTAGCTCTTGACCTGGCCGGAGGGAGAGGCGGAGGGGGCCGGGCCGGGCCCGCGGGCAGCCGTCCGGGAGGGCGTCGGCGCGGCGGGCGTGCGGCTCGGGCTCGGCTTCGCCGACGGACTGCTCGACGGCGATGGCGACGTCGATGGCGACGGCCGGCCGGTGCCGGACGCCAGCTGCTTCGACCCCAGCGTGGTCGCGTCGGCCGCCGTGACCGGCAGGGCACGGGGCGGGCCGTAGGCCGTGCCCGCGAGCACCGTGTGCACGCCCCACCACGACAGCGTGGCCGCCGCGCCCGTGGCGAGCGTCCAAGCCAGCACGTGTACGAGTCCCTTGCGCATCGCCGGTCATACTGCCTGACGCGGTCTCACCCGTCACAAGAGCCACACGGATCCCCCACCGGTTGTCCACAGGCTGGGAGTTGTCCACAGGCCCCTGTTCGACCCGTCGACATGGCGTACGGTGCCGCGCATGGCAAGTGTGCTCGTGGTCGAGGACGACCAGTTCGTACGCTCGGCGCTCATCCGGCACCTGACCGACGCCGCACACACCGTGCGCAGCGTCGGCACCGCGCTGGAGGCGCTGCGCGAGGTCGCCCACTTCCGCTTCGACGTCGTCATCCTGGACCTCGGACTCCCCGACCTCGACGGCTCCGAGGCGCTCAAGATGCTGCGCGGCATCACGGACGTGCCCGTGATCATCGCCACCGCGCGTGACGACGAGACGGAGATCGTCCGGCTGTTGAACGCGGGGGCGGACGACTACCTGACCAAGCCGTTCTCCGTCGAGCACCTGTCGGCCCGGATCGCCGCCGTGCTGCGCCGCTCCCGCGCGGGCGCCGCCGAGGCACCCCCGTCCAGCGTGCTCCGCGTCGGCGGCCTGATGGTCGATCCGCTGCGCCGTCAGGCCGAGTTGGACGGTGTCTGCCTCGACCTGACCCGCCGTGAGTTCGACCTGCTCGCCTTCCTGGCCGGCCGGCCGGGTGTCGTCGTACCGCGCCGGGAACTGCTCTGCGAGGTGTGGCAGCAGTCGTACGGCGACGACCAGACCATCGACGTGCATCTTTCCTGGCTGCGGCGGAAGTTGGGCGAGACGGCCGCGCGGCCCCGCTATCTGCACACCCTGCGGGGCGTGGGCGTGAAGCTGGAGCCACCGGGCGGCGCGGAGCCGGTGCGATGAGGTGGGCGCTGGTCAAGGTCTGTCTGGCGGTCACCACGATGGTCGTCGTCGCCTTCGCGGTCCCGCTCGGTCTCGTCGTCAGGGAGCTGGCCCGCGACCGCGCCTTCTCCAACGCGGAGCGGGAGGCGGCGGCCGTAGTACCGGCGCTCTCCATCACCACCGAACGCGACCAGTTGGAGCGCGTGGTCGCCTCCGCGGGCTCCGACGCGGGGCTGGCCGTGCACATCCCGGCGACCGACGGCCGGGCCGCCGTCGACCTCGGACGGCAGCGCGCGTCCGACGGAGACATCGCGACGGTACGGAGACTGGGCCGCGCCTCCACCAGTGAGGTGCCCGGCGGCTCCACGCTGCTTCAGCCGGTCGCGCTGAGCTCGGGCGTGATGGCCGTGGTCGAGGTGTACGTCCCCGAGTCCGAGGTCAGCAACGGCGTCGGCACGGCGTGGGCGATCCTCGCCGCGGTCGGTGTCGCCCTCGTGGTCGGCTCGGTCGCGGTCGCCGACCGGCTCGGCGTGCGGATGGTGCGGCCCGCGCGGCGGCTCGTCGAGGGCGCGCACGAACTGGGGGAGGGCAGGCTGGGCGCGCGGGTGCCGGAGGAGGGCCCGACCGAACTGCGGCTGGCGGCGGCCGCGTTCAACTCCATGGCCGACCAGGTCGTCCAACTGCTGGCGAACGAGCGGGAGCTGGCGGCCGACCTCTCGCACCGGCTGCGCACCCCGCTGACCGTGCTGCGGCTGAACACCGCCTCTCTGGGCGACGATCCGGCCGCCGAGCAGACCAGGGCCGCCGTCGCGCAGCTGGAGCGCGAGGTCGACACGATCATTCGTACGGCCCGGGAGGCCAAGCCGCAGACCGCGGCAGCAGGGCCCGGCGCCGGGTGTGACGCAGCCGAGGTGGTGCGGGAGCGGATGGCGTTCTGGTCGGCGCTGGCGGAGGACGAGGGCCGCAAGGTGCGGGTGGCCGGAGTGGACCGGCCGGTGCGGACCCCCGTGGCCCGGGCCGATCTCGCGGCCGCCCTGGACGCCCTGCTCGGCAACGTCTTCCGGCACACGCCCGAGGGCACGGCCTTCGCGGTCGACGTGCACAACGGCGAGGACGCGGTGATCGTACTCGTCTCCGACGCCGGCCCCGGCATATCCGACCCGCGGGCCGCGATGGCGCGAGGGCGCGGCTCGGGCAGTGACGGGTCGACCGGGCTCGGCCTCGACATCGTGCGCCGGCTCGCGGAGTCGACGGGCGGGGACATACGGATCGGCTCGTCGGTCCTCGGCGGCACCGAGGTGCGGATCTGGATCCAGATGGACGGGCGCGAGCACGTGCGCGGGGGACATCGGGGCGCCGTACGAAGGCGCCGACCGGGCCGATTGGTCTCTACCTTCAACCGCTCCCGGACCCGTAGGTGACCACAGGTCGCCCATAGGTGATCAATCGTGTCGATTACGTTTCGACAAATGAAGGCAGCGGCTCTTGACGCATGACAGTACATGCGGCTGTTATGGCGCCACCGTGTTTGGTCAAGTTGGTTTCTGGTCGATTGCGATCATCTTTTCAGCCAGCCTCGCGCCCATGGCCGAACCCTGCCCTCAGGAGCCGTTCATGCACGACCTCCCTCCCTCCGGACTCTCCCTGCCCTCCCCGAGCCGTCGCAGCCTGCTGCGTGGCGTCGGGGGCGCCGCTCTCCTGGCGGGGGCGGGCATACCCCTGCTGAGCGCCTGCGGCGGCAGCGGCACGGCCTCCGACTCGAAGACCGTTTCCCTCGGCTCGAACTCTTCGGACGCGGTGCCGAAGAAGGCGTTCGCCGAGATCTACGCGGCCTTCACCAAGCAGTCCGGGATCAAGGTCGACGTCAACACCAAGGACCACAACACGTTCCAGGAGCAGATCAACTCCTACCTCCAGGGCACCCCGGACGACGTGTTCACCTGGTTCGCCGGCTATCGGATGCAGTTCTTCGCCAACAAGAAGCTCGCCACCCCGATCGACGACGTGTGGCAGAAGATCGGCGGCAACTTCCCCGACGCGATGCAGAAGCTCAGCAAGGGCGCGGACGGCAAGTACTACTTCGTGCCGCTGTACACCTACCCCTGGGCAGTCTTCTACCGCAAGAGCGTCTTCCAGGAGAAGGGCTACAAGGTCCCCGCCACGTGGGACGAGCTGGTCGCGCTGTGCAAGCAGATGAAGAAGGACGGTCTCGTCCCGATCGCCTTCGGCGACAAGGACGCCTGGCCGGCGATGGGCACCTTCGACCAGATCAACTTCCGCACCAACGGCTACGACTTTCACGTCGACCTGATGGGCGGCAAGGCGTCCTGGACGGACGCCAAGGTCCGCAAGGTCTTCGACCACTGGACCGAGATCCTCCCCTACCACCAGGACGGCGCCGTGGGCCGCACCTGGCAGGACGCGGCGCAGTCGCTGGTGTCGAAGAAGGCGGGCATGTACCTGCTGGGCACGTTCGTCGCCCAGCAGTTCACCAACAAGGCCGACCTGGACGACCTCGACTTCTTCGCCTTCCCGGAGATCGACCCGCAGTTCGGCCAGGACACCGTCGAGGCCCCGACCGACGGCTTCATGCTCTCCAAGGCGCCGAAGAACCACGACGGCGCGATCAAGCTGCTGGAGTACCTGGGCACCCCCGAGGCGGAGCAGATCTACCTCAAGGCCGACTCCAGCGTGGTGGCCGCCTCCTCCAAGGCCGACACCTCCTCGTACACGGCGCTGCAGAAGAAGGCGTACGACATGATCTCCGGCGCCAAGAGCCTCACCCAGTTCATGGACCGCGACTCCCGGCCGGACTTCACCTCGACGGTGATGCAGCCCGCGCTGCAGAAGTTCGTCCGCGACCCCAAGGGCGTCGACAGCCTGCTGACCTCGATCGAACGCCAGAAGAAGCAGATCTTCGCGTCGGCCTGAGCGCCCACGCCTGAGCACCCACACCATGACTGCTGAGACCACCACGAAGGACCCGGGGGCGGCCGCCGTGCCGCCTCCGGGTGCCTTGTCCGCCGCCAAGCGGATCCCGCAGGGCCACCGCCGCCTGCTGACCCGCCGCGACCGTCTCACGCTGGGCCTGATGGCCGGCGTGCCCACGATCCTGCACGTGGCCCTCGTCTGGGTCACCGCGCTGGCCTCCATCGCGCTGGCCTTCACCACCTGGGACGGCATCGGCTTCGACTCCATCAAGTGGGTCGGGCTGCAGAACTTCCGTGACCTGTTCACCAGCAACCCGCAGTTCTGGCCCGCCGTCGAGCACAACGTCATCTGGTTCGTCGTGCTCATCCTGATCCCGACCCCGCTGGGGCTGTTCCTCGCGATCCAGCTCGACAAGAAGATCCGCTTCAGCCGCGTCTACCAGACCGCGTTCTTCCTCCCGGTCGTGGTGTCGCTGGCGGTCACCGGATTCGTCTGGCAGCTCGTCTACAACGCCGACACCGGCCTGATCAACAGCCTCATCGGCGCCAACGAACCCGGCCACTACATCGACTGGATCGGCGACCCCCACCTCAACCTGTGGGCCATCCTGGTCGCCGCGTCCTGGCGCCACACCGGCTACATGATGATCCTCTACCTGGCCGGCCTCAAGGGCGTCGACCCCGCCCTGCGCGAGGCGTCCTCACTGGACGGCGCCAACGAATGGCAGACGTTCAAGAACGTCGTCTTCCCCACCCTGCGCCCCACCAACACCGTCGTCCTGGTCGTCACCATCATCGAAGCGCTGCGCGCCTTCGACCTGGTGTTCGTCTTCAACAAGGGCGCCCAGGGCACCGAGCTGCTCTCCATCCTGGTGACCAACAACATCATCGGCGAGTCCAGCCGCATCGGATACGGCTCCGCCATCGCCGTCGTCCTGCTGGTGATCTCCCTCGCCGTGATCATCCCGTACCTGATCGCCACCTTCCGCAAGGAGCGGCGCGCATGAGCACGACCCTGGTGACCAAGCAGCGCACCCCCCTGCGCCCGGCCCGGATCCTGCTGCACACCTTCCTCACCGTCACCGCGCTCGCCTGGCTGGGCCCGCTGCTGTGGGCGCTGTTCGCGGCCCTGCGCCCCTACTCCGAGACCAGCACCAAGGGCTACGTCTCCTGGCCCGACAAGCTCAGCCTCGACAACTTCACCAACGCCTACCAGCAGTCGGACATGCTGCACTACTTCGGCAACACGCTGATCATCGCCGTCCCGGCGGTACTGCTGACGCTGTTCCTGTCCTCCTGCGTCGCCTTCTACGTCAGCCGCTTCGACTTCCGCGTCAACCTGTTCCTGCTGCTGGTGTTCACCGCCGGCAACCTGCTGCCCCAGCAGGTCATCATCACCCCCCTGTACCGCCTCTACCTGCTCATCGACCTGCCCGGCATCACCATGAGCGGCAAGCTCTACGACTCCGCCCTCGGCCTCGTCCTCATCCACGTCGCCTTCCAGTCCGGGTTCTGCGCCTTCGTGCTCAGCAACTACATGCGCTCCCTGCCCCACGAGCTGACCGAGGCCGCCCTCGTCGACGGCGCCTCCGTGTGGCGGCTGTACTGGCAGATCGTGCTGCCGCTGTGCAAGCCCGCCATGGCCGCCCTGGCGACCCTGCTGTCCATCTGGATCTACAACGACTTCTTCTGGGCCATCGTCCTGATCTCCACCGGCGAGAACATGCCCATCACCTCGGCCCTGAACAACCTCTCCGGCCAGTACTTCACCGACCCCAACCTCGTCGCCGCCGGCGCCCTCCTCACCGCGATCCCCACCCTGATCGTGTACTTCGTGCTCCAGCGCCAGTTCGTCAGCGGCCTCACCCTCGGCGCCAACAAGGGCTGACGCCCACTCCTTGAAAGAGACCCCCGTGCACCACCCCTTCACCCCGGTCGCCTCCGTGCCGGTGGACCCGCGCAGGGCCCGCGTCCACGAGGAAGGCTGGCAGTCCTGGAGCCCGAGCGGCGCCTACGCCCTCGACGCGACGCCGTACCGCCCGACCAACGCCAACTGGGCGACCGTCTGCTACCGGCCCGGGGTCACCGTCCCCGCGGGGGTCTTCCAGGGGGAGGGGCTGCTGGCCCTGGCACCCAAGGGTGAGGACGGGCCCGTCGTGGTCTGCGTGGCGGTCGATCCGCTGTCGTCCGTACCCTCCATCCGGCTGGAGGTGCGCGACGACCACGCGGAGATCAGTGCCGACGGCAAGGTGGACCTCTACTCCTACCTGGGCCCCGGCGGCATCCAAGGGGCCCTCGCCGACTGGGCCGACAGCCTCGGCGGGCCGGCCCCGCGACCGGCGCCGACCGTCTGGTGCTCCTGGTACGAGTACTTCACCGCCGTCACCGAGGACGACATCCACGAGAACCTGCGCGCGATGGACACCCTCGACCTGCCCGTCGACGTCGTCCAGATCGACGACGGCTACCAGAAGGCCCTCGGCGACTGGCTCATCCTCTCCGGCCGCTTCCGCTCCCGCGCGGGCATCGCCGACGCCATCCGTGCCCGCGGCCGCCGGGCCGGCATCTGGACGGCGCCCTTCCTCGTCGACCCGGCGAGCGACCTGGCCGCCGAGCACCCCGACTGGCTCGTCCGGGACACGGCGGGCGGCTTCGCGCACGCCGGCCACAACTGGGACCACGACCTGTGCGCGCTCGACACCACGCACCCGGACGCGGCGGCGCACCTGACCGAGGTGTACGCCACCCTGCGCGCCGAGGGCTACGACTACTTCAAGGTCGACTTCCTGTACGCGGGGGCGCTGCAGGGCGTACGGCACGGGACGGGCGACCCGATCCAGGCCTACCGCGACGGCATCCGGCTCATCCGTGAGGCCATCGGCCCCGACGCCTACCTACTGGGCTGCGGTGCGCCGATCCTGGCGTCCATCGGCCTGTTCGACGCCATGCGCGTCAGCCCCGACACGGCCCCGCACCGCCGCCCCGAGGCCGACGACTACAGCCAGCCCGGCCAGGACCCCGCCGAGTTCACCGGGGCGGCCAGGCAGTGGCAGCACGGCCGCCTCTGGGTCAACGACCCCGACTGCCTGATGGCCCGCCCGGCCGTGGAGACACGGGAGCAGTGGGCGGCGCACGTGGAGACCACCGGCGGTCTCATGGCGTCCAGCGACCGGCTGCTGTCCCTGGACCAGTGGGGCGTCGCCACGACCCGGCGACTCCTGTCGGGCGGTGCCGCATGAAGCGCGCCCTGTCCCTGCCCGGTCTCGCGTACGGCGGCGACTACAACCCCGAGCAGTGGCCCGAGGAGGTCTGGGCCGAGGACGTGCGGCTCATGGCCGAGGCCGGGGTGAACATGGTCAGCGTCAACATCTTCTCCTGGGCGCTGCTCGAGCCCGCCGAGGGGGAGTTCGACTTCTCGCGCCTCGACCGCATCCTCGACATGCTGTACACCCACGGCATCGCCGCCGACCTCGCCACCCCGACGGCCGCCCCGCCGGCCTGGTTCTTCAGGGCCCACCCCGAGGCGCTGCCGGTGGACGGGGACGGGCGCGGACTGTCGTACGGCAGCCGTCAGACGTTCTGCCCGAGCAGCCCGGCCTATCGTGCGGCGGCCCTGCGGATCGCGGGCGAACTGGGCCGTCGTTACGCCGACCACCCGGCGGTCGTGCTGTGGCACATCCACAACGAGTACGGCTGCCACAACGCGGAGTGCTACTGCGACACCAGCGCGGAGGCGTTCCGGCGCTGGCTGCGGACGCGCTATGCCGACGATCTGGCGGCGCTGAACAACGCCTGGGGCACCACCTTCTGGAGCCAGTGGTACTACGACTGGGACGAGATCATCCCGCCCCGCGCGACGGGCGCGGTCCCGAACCCGACCCACCGCCTGGACTGGCGCCGGTTCTGCTCGGACGAGCTGCTGTCGCTGTGCACGGCGGAGCGGGAGGTCCTGGCCCAGGCCGCTCCGAACACCCCCGTCACCACCAACTTCATGGTGATGTACAACTTCGACGCGCTGGACTACTGGCGTTGGGCGCCCGAGCTGGACGTCGTCTCCAACGACCACTACCTCCGCTCCACGGACCCCGAGTCGGAGATCGACATCGCGCTGAGCGGCGACCTCGTGCGCTCCCTGGCGGGCGGGCCCTGGCTGCTGATGGAGCACTCGACGGGGGCCGTGAACTGGCAGCCGGTGAACAGGGCCAAGGATCCCGGTGAGTTGAGGCGCAACGCGCTCGCTCACGTGGCCCACGGCGCCGACGGCATCGCCTACTTCCAGTGGCGGGCCGCGAAGGCGGGCGCCGAGCAATGGCACTCGGCGATGCTGCCGCACGCGGGCACGGACAGCGCGATCTGGCGGGACGTCGTCCAACTGGGCGCGGACCTCAAGGCGTTGGCCGAAGTGCGGGGCAGCACCGGCACCGCCGAGACGGCGATCGTCTGGGACTGGAACGCCCGTTGGGCCCTGGAACTCCCCTCCCAGCCGAGCGAGCAGGTCCGCTACCTCGACCTGGTCCGCTCCTGGTACGAGCCGCTGTGGCGGTCGGGCGTGGCCGTGGACTTCGTACGCCCCGACGCGGACCTGTCGGCGTACCGCCTGGTCCTCTCCCCGAGTCTCTACCTGGTGGACGACACGGGCGCGGCGAACCTGACGTCGTTCGCCGAGCGCGGCGGCACGCTGGTGGTCGGCTTCCACAGCGGGGCCGTCGACGAGAACTGCCATGTACGGCTGGGCGGTTACCCGGGAGCGTTCCGGGAGGTGCTGGGCGTGCGCACGGACGAACTCTTCCCGCTGCTGCCGGGCCGGACGGTGAGCCTGGAAGGCGGCGGCACGGGTTCCCTGTGGTCGGAGCGGGTGCGCTCGACCGGCGCCCAGACGGTGTCCGCCTTCACGCACGGCCCGCTGACGGGCGTCCCGGCGATCACCCGACACGGTTACGGCACGGGCACCGCCTGGTACGTCGCCACCCTGCCCGACCCGGACACCATGGCCGCCCTCCTGAAGCGTGCGTCCGACGAAGCGGGCGTGGCACCGGTCCGTACCGGCATCCCCCAAGGCATCGAGGCCGCCCTGCGCCGCAGCCCCGACGCCGACTACCTCTTCCTCATCGACCACCTGGGCCTGGGCGCCGAGGTCCCGGTCGCGCCGGGCGCCGTCGAACTCCTCTCCGGGGAACCGGTGGACGGGGGCACGGTGCGGGTGCGACCAGGGGAGGTCGCCGTGGTGAGGGAGCCACGTTCCGTCTAGTGCTGCGACCGGAAAGGTTCACCGGCTCGCGACGCCCGGCACGGCACCTCGCCGCGTTGTCGCATCACCCGAGTACATCCAGTACGCGGGTCATGCTCCGCCTTGCGAGGCACCGCACCGGACGCCGCGAGCTTCCCGGCAAACCTTTCCGGTCACAGCACTAGCAAGCGGACGGTCTCACGGATCGCTGAGCGCGGCCACGGTGGATATACTCGGATCAGATTCGGATATCCAGGAGGTCTTCCCGTGGCCAAGACGCTGATCGACATCGACGAGGAACTGCTGGCCGACGCAGCCATAGCGTTTGGCACGAAGACCAAGAAGGACACCGTCAACGCCGCGCTCAAGGAAGGGGTCGAGCGCAAGAAGCGAGCGCTCGCCCTGGCCAGGCTCGCGGCGCGGGCGGATGAGGGCGACTTCGACATGTTGTTGGAGAAGGAGAACTACCGTCGATGAGCGCGGCCGCCTATCTCATCGACACCAGCGCACTGGTCCGCATCCTGAAACGGCCCGCTCGCGCCCTCTGGGAGAAACCCCTGGAGGAGGGGCTGATCGCCCGCTGCCCACTGACCGAGGCCGAATTCCTCAACAGCGCGAGGAACGCCGAAGACCGGGCCGCTCTCGTCCAGGATCTTGACGCCTTGTTCGGCTGGGCTCCCCTGGACGACCGGGCCGTGACGCGCGCATGGGACGTCCAACGGGAACTCACGGAGAAGGGGCGGCATCGTTCCGCCGGTGCCGTGGACCTGCTCGTCGCCGCGACGGCCGAACTCCAAGGGCTGACGATGCTGCACTACGGCAACGACTTCGAGACGATCGCCTCGGTCACGGGCCAGCCGACCCAGTGGCTCGCGGCACCGGGGAGCCTCTGACCCGACCGACGGAGCGCGGCACGCCCCCTCGACGTGCCGCGCTCCTTCCCCCGGTCCCCCCGGTTCCCCCCGGCTTCTGGTTAGACGGTCTCCACCGTCGGCAGCGTGCCCGTGCGGGCCGCCTGGCTGTACCACAACGCGCTCGACTTCGGGGTGCGGGCCAGGGTCGCGTAGTCGACGTACACCGCCCCGAACCGCTTCTCGTAGCCGTACGCCCACTCGAAGTTGTCCAGGAGGGACCACAGGTAGTAGCCCCGCACGTCCGCGCCGTCGGCGATGGCTCGGCGCACCGCCGACAGGTGGCCGTGGAGGTAGGCCACCCGCTCGGGGTCGTGGACGCGGCCGTCGGGGTCGGGCTTGTCGTCGTAGGCCGCGCCGTTCTCGGTGATGTAGAGGGGCAGGCCCGGGGCCTCGCGGGTGTAGCGCATGATCAGGTCGTGCAGGCCCGTCGGGTCGATCGTCCAGCCCATCTCCGTGCGGTCGCCCGGCGTCTGGTGGAAGGCGACGTCGTCGGCGCCCGGCCAGGGGGAGTGGTCGCTCGCGCCGTGGCCGTCCGACCGGGGACCCTTCACGTCCGCGTCCGCCGCCGAGACGAGCGCGGGCGTGTAGTAGTTCAGGCCCAGCGCGTCCAGCGGCTGGTTGATGGTGCGCAGGTCACCGTCGAGGACGTACGACCAGTCCGTCAGTGACGAGGTCGCGGCGAGGAGCGTCTCCGGGTAGGCGCCGTGCAGCATCGGGCCGTGGAAGACACCGTTGGCCAGGTCGTCGATCTTCCGGACGGCCGCCAGGTCCGCCGGGTCGCTCGGCGAAAGCGGGCGCACCACCGACGAGTTGAGGCTGACCGCGACCGTGTTGCGCGACGGCATCGACGTCCGCAACGCGGACGTGCCCAGGCCGTGCGCCAGGTTCAGGTGGTGGGCAGCGCGCAGGGAGGCCACCGGATCCGTACGACCGGGGGCGTGCACACCGGAGGCGTAGCCCAGGAACGCGCTGCACCACGGCTCGTTGAGCGTGATCCAGTTCTCCACGCGGTCGCCGAGCGCCTCGCCGACGATCTGCGCGTACTCGGCGAAGCGGAACGCCGTGTCGCGCTCGGGCCAGCCGCCGGCGTCCTCCAGCTCCTGCGGCAGGTCCCAGTGGTAGAGCGTGACGGCGGGCTTGATGCCCTGCGCGAGCAGCTCGTCGACCAGACGGCGGTAGAAGTCCAGGCCCACCTGGACGGCCGGACCGCGGCCCGTCGGCTGCACCCGCGACCAGGAGATCGAGAAGCGGTACGCCGTCAGGCCCAGCTCGGCCATCAGCGCCACGTCGTCGCGGTAGCGGTGGTAGTGGTCGACAGCGATGTCACCGGTCTCACCGCCGGCCGTCTTGCCGGGCGTATGGCTGAAGGTGTCCCAGATCGAGGGGGTGCGGCCGTCCTCCCGCACCGCCCCCTCGATCTGGTACGCGGAGGTCGCGGCGCCCCAGAGGAAGGCGGGAGGAAAAGTCACGGGCTGTGCGGACTCAGACATGGAAGCGCTCCCATAGGAGGTCGTGGAGAACGACGGTTGGGGGGAAGGGAGGGAGAGGAAGGAGGGCGAGACGGCGGTGGCTCGGCCCTCCGGGAAAGCGGGGCCTCAGCCCTTGACGGCACCCTGCATGATGCCGCCGACGATCTGCTTGCCGAAGATCGCGAAGACCAGCAGCAGCGGCAGCGTTCCCAGCAGCGCGCCCGCCATGATCAGGGACTGATCGGGCGTGTACCCACGGCCCAGGCCCGCGACCGCCACCTGCACGGTCGGGTTGCCGGTCTGGGTCAGCACCAGGAAGGGCCACAGGAAGTCGTTCCAGGTCTGCACGAACATCAGCATTCCCAGGACCGCCATCGCCGGACGCGCGGTCGGGAACACCACGTGCCACACCACGCGCCAACTGCTCGCGCCGTCCACCCGGGCCGCCTCGATGATCTCGTCCGGCAGGGCCTGGATCAGGTACTGCCGCATGAAGAACACACCGAACGCGCTCACCAGCGAGGGCAGGATCACCGCCTGCAGCTGATCGGTCCAGTCGAGCTTGGCGACCATCATGTACAGAGGGATCACCTGGAGCTGCGGCGGCACCATCATCGTGCCGATCACGATCAGCATCAGGGCGCCGCGGCCCTTGAACTTCAGCTTGGCGAAGGCGAACCCGGCGATCGTCGACAGGAAGACGATGGTCAGCGCCGAAACACCGGCCACGATCGTCGTGTTGAGGAACGCCTCGCCCAGGTTGGCGTCCGTCCAGGCGAGTTCGAGCTTGTCGAACAGGCCCGAGCCGAACCAGAACGGGGGCGGGTTCTGCGCCAGGCGCTGGTTGTCGCGCGAGGCGGCGATCGCCGTCCACACCAGCGGCAACAGCGAGACGATGGTGAACACGCCGAGGATGATGTAGGCCACCGGACCGGCGTGCATCTGCCCGCCCGCCCGTGCCGCCTTCATGCCGCGTGAACGCTTCGGCGGCTCGGGCGCCGCGTCGGCCTGCGGTTTCGTCAGGGTCGTCGTCACGGCCGGTTCTCCTAACTACTGGCGCGCAGCCGGCGCGAGATGACGTAGTTGACGATGCCGATCACGATCAGGATGAGGAACATCGTCCAGGCGATCGCGGAGGCGCGGCCCAGGTGCTGGTTCACCCAGCCCTGTTCGTACATGTACAGGCCGAGCGTCTGGAACTGGTGCTGCGAGCCACCGGAAGCACCCTTGGTGGAGTCGAACAGCAGGGGCTCACCGAAGAGCTGGGAGGCGCCGATGGTCGACACCACACAGGTGAACAGGATCGTCGGGCGCAGCGACGGCAGCGTGACGTGGAGGAACTGCCGCCAGCGGTTGGCCCCGTCGAGGGCCGCCGACTCGTACAGGTCCTGCGGGATCGCCTGCATCGCGGCCAGGTAGATCAGCGCGTTGTAGCCGGTCCAGCGCCAGATCACGATCGAGGAGACGGCGAACTGTGAGGGCCACGTCTCGTTCTGCCAGTCGATCTTGTCGATGCCGATCAGGTCCAGCGCCCAGTTGATCATGCCGTAGTCACGGCCGAAGAGCAGGACGAAGACGAGGGACGCCGCGGCGATCGAGGTGGCGTACGGCGCGAGCATCGCGACCCGGTAGAAGGTCGAGGCGCGCAGCCGGTAGTTGAGGATGTGGGCGATGCCCAGCGCCATCATCAACTGCGGGACGGTGGAGATGATCCCGATGGTCAGGGTGTTCTTCGCCGCGTTCCAGTAGAACTCGTCGTCGAAGATCCGGGTGTAGTTGCGCAGGCCCACCCACTCCATGTCGGTGGGCGCGGTCAGCTCCACCGCGTGCAGCGAGGCCCACGCCGTGTAGATCAGCGGGAACAGGCCGAACGCCGCGAACAGCAGGAAGAAGGGCGAGACGAACGCGTACGGGCTCCAGCGCACGTCCCGCTGCCAGCGGCGGGAGAGCCGGGCGCGCTTCCTCTCGACCTCCGGTGGCACCGGTTCGGCGGGCGGACGGGCCGGGGCCGCGCCCCCCTCCTTGGCGGGGGGCGCGGCGGCGGTGTCGTGCCGGGTGGTCATACCGGTCACTTCTCGAGGTTGTTGTCGATGGTCTTGACGGCGTTCTCCCAGGCGTCCTTGGGAGACTTGCCCTGGGTCACCAGGATGACGCCGTTGTCGGTCAGGCCCTGCTGGATGATCTGGTCCTTCGGACCGACCACCTGAACCGGCAGCTTCGCGGCCAGCGGCGCGTAGATCTGCCCGATCGGGGCGTCACCGGTCATCTTGTTCTTCGCGTCCTTCACCAGCGGCAGGCTGTACGCGGCCTGCGCGGTCGGGAAGCTGCCGCGCTTGGCGAAGAGCTTCGCCTGCTGCTCGGGCGCGGTCAGCCAGGCGGCCAGCTTCGCGGCCTCCTCGGCGTTCTTGCCCGACTTCGGGACGCTGAGGAAGGAGCCGCCCCAGTTGGCGGCCTTCGGCGGCACGGCCAGGTCCCACTTGCCGGCGTTCTCCGGCTTCGACTTGCCCTCGATGTAGCCGAGCATCCACGGCGGGCAGGCCATCGCGGCGAACTTGCTGTTGGCGATCGTGGTGTCCCAGGCCGGCTGGAACTGCGTCTGCTTCCCGATCAGGCCGGCCTCGGCGGCCTCGGCGGTCAGGTCGAACGCGTTCTTGACGGCCGGGTTCGTCTTGTAGATGACCTTGCCGGAGGAGTCGTAGAACCGCTCGTTCTCACTGCCGATGATGGCGTTGAACAGGCCGCCGGGGGAGTCCAGGAAGGTGGTGTCCTTGGGTGCCTTCGCCTTGTAGTCCTTGCCGACCTTGACGAGCTTCGCCCAGTCGCCCGCCCACAGCTTGCCGACCTCTTCGCGGTCGGTGGGCAGGCCGGCCGCCTGGAACATGTCCTTGCGGTAGCAGATGGCCATCGGACCGACGTCGGTGCCGAGCCCGACCGTCTGACCGCTCTTCGCGGTCCCCTGCTGCCACTTCCAGGGCAGGTAGTCGCTCTCCTTGCCGTACTTCGACAGGTCGACGAACTTGTCGGCGTACTTGTCCACCACCTCGGCGATGTTGCCGACCTCGATGCCCTGGATGTCCTGCAGGCCACTGTTGGTGGTGAGGTGGTTGACCAGGGGCGGGTAGTAGTTCTCGTTCCGCTCGATGACGGTCTGCTGGATGTCGATGTCCGAGTGGAGCTTCTCGTACTCCTTGTACAGGCCGGCCTCCTCGAAGCCGAAGCTGCCGAAGAGTCCCAGGGTGATCTTCGTCTTGCCGCTGCCGCCGCCCGACGACGAGCTGTCGCTGTCGTCGCCGCCGTCGTCGGCACAGCCGGCCAGCAGCCCGGTGCCCAGCGACGCGACGGCCGCGAGGACCAGCGCCTTGCGGGCGATTCGGGTACGTGCTCGCATTGCGTCCTCCTGTTGCCCTGACGTGCCGACCCCCCGGCCAACTGCGTGGTTGGGCCCGTTAGTTCTCGTTGCGGCTCGGGCGGGGAACGTGCGGGATGTGTATGTGTCAGGTACTGTGGGAGCGCTCCCACAGGTGATGTGTTGAAGAGTCGTCGGTCCGAGCGGGGGTGTCAAGGGAGTCGGCGCGGAGAGATGTGTTCAGTTATCGGGCTGTTAACTAACTCCAGGGGGTGGCGAACATTCCGCCCGAATTGACATATATGGGTCCATCCGGCAGGTGACAGGGGCGGCAGCCCCCGTGCCGGTCACCGACACGGACAGGACTGTTAAATTCCAGGCCATCGGTAGGGTCGACAGGAGGCGGAGCCCATGGCAAGCCACGGAGCGCGGAACCGGAGTGGGGGGCGACCCACCCTCGAAGAGGTCGCCGCTCGCGCCGGCGTCGGCCGCGGCACGGTCTCCCGGGTGATCAACGGCTCGCCCCGGGTCAGCGACGCGACCCGCGCGGCGGTGGAGGCGGCCGTCGCCGAGCTGGGGTACGTCCCCAACACGGCCGCGCGCGCCCTGGCCGCGAACCGCACGGACGCGATCGCCCTGGTCGTGCCCGAGCCGGAGACCCGCTTCTTCTCGGAGCCCTACTTCTCGGACATGCTGAAGGGCGTCGGGGCCGAGCTGTCGGACACCGAGATGCAGCTGTTGCTGATCTTCGCCGGCAACGACCGCGAGCGCCGCCGCCTCGCCCAGTACCTGGCGGCCCACCGCGTGGACGGCGTCCTGCTGGTCTCCGTCCACGCCGACGACCCGCTGCCCGACCTGCTCGCCCAGCTGGAGATCCCCGCGGTGATCAGCGGCCCCAGGTCGGCCGCGGAGACGCTGACCTCGGTCGACTCCGACAACTACGGCGGCGCCCGCTCGGCCGTGGAGCACCTCCTCGACCGGGGCCGCACCCACATCGCCCACATCACCGGCCGCCTCGACGTCTACGGCGCCCAGCGCCGCGTCGACGGCTATCGCGACGCCCTGCGCGACGCGGGCCATGTCGTGGACGAACTCCTTCTCGAGCCCGGCGACTTCACCGAGGAGGGCGGCAGCAGGGCGATGCACAACCTGCTGGAGCGCCGCCCCGAGCTCGACGCGGTCTTCGCCGGTTCCGACGTCATGGCGGCCGGCGCCCGCCAGGCCCTGCGGGAAGCGGGCCGCCGCATCCCGGACGACGTGGCCCTCGTCGGCTACGACGACTCGGCCATCGCCCGCCACATGGACCCGCCCCTCACCAGCGTCCGCCAGCCCATCGAGGAGATGGGCCGCCGCATGCTGGACCTCCTCCTCGCGGAGATCGCCGACCGCCGCCCGGCTGCGTCCCGTGGCCTGGAGCGTCGGCAGGTGGTGCTGGCTACGGAACTGGTGGCGCGTACGTCGTCCTGAGGGCGGGCGCGCCCGATGGCACTGTCAACAAGGTTTCCCGAGGCCGGGCCGTACGTCCGCACGGTCGGGGCGTGTTCGGCGCCCCCTCCCAGGCCGGGCCTGGGGTGCGTCTCGTGCCCGGCGCTCGTTGGAAAGGCCTGCTCGGTGAACGCGTCCGGGAGTCGGCTCGGCGGTTGGGTCACGGGTGCAGGCGCAGCCGCCAGCGTTGCTCGCCGTCGTGGAGTTCGTCGGTGGGGGAGAGGCCGGCCGTCCTGGCCACGGTGGCGGAGGCCGTGTGGGCTGGGTGGATGTGGGCTACGACCGTGTGGACGGGGCGGTCCCGCAGCCGGTCGACGAGCCTTCTGGCCGCTTCCGAGGCGAAGCCGCGGCCCTGCCAGGGTGTGCCGACCACCCAGGCGATCTCGGCGACGCCCGCGGTGACCGTGGCCTGCACGGTGCCGACGAGCTGCCGTGCGTGGCGTGTGCGGAGGACCCAGTTGCACCAGGACACGGTGGGATCGGGGGAACCGGCGACGAGACGCTCGTAGCGGGCCCGCAGGGCGTCGGGGGCGAGGGGCTCGCCGCCGATGAAGGCGTGCAGCGCGGGGTCGGACAGGACGACCGCCATCTCCTCGGCGTGCTCGACCGCCAGCGGAAGGAGGTCGAGGCGGTCGGTGCTGATCGGCTCGGCGTGAACGGTGGCTCCCCGGAGCTTCGGTGTGAAACCGAATCAGCCGGTGACCCTGTTGCCAAGGTCACCGGCTGATTACTCAGGGTGAGTGACGGGACTCGAACCCGCGGCATCCTGGACCACAACCAGGTGCTCTACCAGCTGAGCTACACCCACCATGACCGGAAGTCCGGGGAATCTTTTCCCCGACCGGCCGAGAAAAAGTGTACAGGGTCCGAAGGGGTGCTCGCGCACGTGTTTCGCGGCGCCCCCTTCCGGACCGTGCTCACGCCTGCTGAGCAGGCAGGACGTGCTTCACCGCGATCGACTTGGCGGTGTCCGAGTCCGGGCCGGGATGCGGGACGAAGATGGCCTCGCGGTAGTAGCGCAGCTCCGCGATGGACTCGCGGATGTCGGCGAGGGCGCGGTGGTTGCCGTTCTTCTCGGGGCTGTTGAAGTAGGCCCGCGGGTACCAGCGGCGGGCCAGCTCCTTCACCGAGGAGACGTCGACGATCCGGTAGTGGAGGTAGTTCTCGAGCGTCGGCATGTCACGGTGGAGGAAGCCGCGGTCCGTGCCCACGGAGTTGCCGCACAGTGGCGCCTTGCCCGGCTCCTTCACGTGCTCGCGGATGTAGGCCAGTACCTGCTCCTCGGCCTCGGCGAGCGTCGTGCCGCCGGCCAGCTCGTCGAGCAGGCCGGACGCGGTGTGCATCTGGCGCACCACCTCCGGCATCGTCTCCAGTGCCCTGGAGGGCGGCCGGATGACGATGTCGACGCCCTCGCCGAGCACGTTCAGTTCGGAGTCGGTGACGAGGGCGGCAACCTCGATGAGCGCGTCGTCGGACAGCGAGAGGCCGGTCATCTCGCAGTCGATCCACACCATGCGATCGTTCATGCGACCACCCTAAGGCTGGCGTGCGTCTACGAGGCCCCCGGCCTTGATGCCGGGCTCGCCGGTGGCTGCCGCCCCCGGACCCCGCTTTCGGCCTGAACGGCCTCGTTTTCGACCGCCGGACTGGCTGGACCGGCGCTGAAACGGCTCCGACCGGGGCCCACGCGGTGTGGGCCCCGGTCGGGTGTCCGCTCTGTTCAGCTCACGTCCCGCTGCGCTGGCCGGGCAGGCTCGCCCGGCTCGGGACGTACGCCTCGCGGGCGTGGTCGCGGGCGTGGTCCGACTGCAGGCCGATGCCGGCGGTGGCCGCCGTGCGTCGGGCCTGGAGTGGGACCGCGCTCTCCGGGTGCAGACCGGCCGGGGCGAGGCCCGGGGTGCCGGTCACCGGCGGCGGAGCCTCGCCGTCCGTCGGCTTGTCGGCCTGCGGCCTGCGGGCGCGGTACGCGGCCCGGTAGGCGGCGGGGGACGAGCCGAGCTGGCGGCGGAAGTGGCCACGCAGCGCCACGGGGGAGCGGAAGCCGCAGCGGCCCGCCACCTCGTCCACCGAGTAGTCCGACGTCTCCAGCAGACGCTGGGCCTGCAGGACGCGCTGCGTGATCAGCCACTGCAGCGGCGCGCTGCCGGTCAGGGACCGGAAGCGGCGGTCGAACGTACGGCGGCTCATGTACGCGCGCGCGGCCAGCGTCTCCACGTCGAACTGCTCGTGGAGGTGCTCCAGCGCCCAGGCGACGACCTCGGCGAGCGGGTCGGCGCCGATCTCCTCTGGTAAAGACCTGTCGAGATAGCGCTCCTGGCCGCCCGACCGGCGCGGCGGGACCACCAGGCGGCGGGCCAGCGCGCCGGCCGCCTCGTTGCCGTGGTCCGTCCGCACGATGTGGAGACACAGGTCGATGCCCGCCGCCGTACCGGCCGACGTCAGGACGTCGCCGTCGTCGACGAACAGTTCGCGCGGATCCACGTGCACCGACGGATAGCGCTTGGCCAGCGTCGGTGCGTACATCCAGTGTGTTGTCGCCGGGCGGCCGTCCAGCAGGCCCGCCGCCGCCAGTACGAAGGCCCCGGTGCACAGCCCGACGATGCGGGCGCCCTCTTCGTGTGCCCGGCGGAGTGCGTCGAGCGCCTCCTCCGGTGGCGGCGAGGTGATCGAACGCCAGGCGGGCACGACCACCGTGCCTGCCCGGGAGATCGCCTCCAGGCCATGTGGTGCGGTGAGTTCCAGGCCCCCTGTGGTCCGCAGTGGGCCCTCCTCGCCTGCGCTCACCAACAAGCGGTAGCGCGGCACGCCGGCGTCCTGGCGGTCAATCCCGAACACCGACAGTGGAATGGAACTCTCGAAGATGGGGCCGCCGCTGAACAGCAGCACCGCGACGATCTCCTTGCGGCGTCGCCCGGAAAGTTTCCGGGCCGCGGCTTCCGGCGCGGCAGTGGAGTCGTGGCTCATACTGCTAAGCCCCCCTCGGTGGTCGCGGCTCCTCGGTTGTGTCGCTCCTGCACGTTTCCCCTCGGTCCTGCACGAGTCCCCCGCCGTAAGACAGTCAAGATCAAATCTACTGGGTGCCGTTGTGCCTCGTGCCGCCGCGGCCGGGTTGGATACCCGGCACATTGTCGACATGGCAACTTGGCGTGAAGCATTCGATCACGAAGCGTTGCACTCGTGGGGCGTGCAGGGAAGTGCGCCTTGTCGCAGTGGCCAATCCACGTAGGGTGCACAGGGTCCCGGAGACCCTTTCCATGCAGGTCAAACGGGGGGTGGGGGGTGGTTACGGCAAGGGATGCACACACGCCAGAAGTTGGCTGAAAAGATGCGGTGGCGTGCGTGAAAACCGGTCAGCCGACCGGTGTGTTTCCCCCGGTGTGACGCCCGCCCCTGCGGGAGTCGGTTCCGGCCTTCCGTTCGCGGCCCCGGTTGCGCTCGGAGCGGCGCAGCAGGAAACGGCAGACCGCGGTGACGGCGGCGAGACCGAGGGCGGTGCCCGCCGCGCCGGCGAGGGAGGTGCCGAACCAGAGCAGGACCACCGGGACGATGACACAGCTGAAGGCGGCCCAGCGGATGACGTCGGTCACGGTGTCCTCGGTCGAGTGACCCTCGGAGGTCGAGCGGGGTGAGGGCATGACGGCTCCCAGCGATGGCGGTTCACGAGGTTCAACGCGTGTTCGATCGGTCGGTCACTGCCGCGACGGTCCTGTGAGCGCTCCGTGAGTGAATGCTGTGCGAACCGGCTGTACGAGGCAGCAACCATTGCGTTACGGGCACCCCCTCGTGCATGCTCCCTGGAACCCCGCGCACTGTGGGTCGAGAGCTGAGCCGAGAGCTGGGCCGTGGAGGCTTGGCGCCGTACCCTTGGGGGTATGGGGTTGGGAAGATGATTCCCGGACACAGCTCCGCCGCACACTGTCGTCCCACCCAATAAGGATCACAACGCCGAGACAGCCATGGCCGGTCACGAATTCTTCGAACCCGCGGACCGCAAGCGGCCGGTCGCCGACCCCACGGCGGCCGATCCCCTGGCGGCGGAAGAGCCACGCCTTTCCTGCGATCCCGCCTTCAAGCACGGCGTGGTCGTCGGCTTCGACGGCTCCACCTCCAGCGAGCGCGCCCTCGCGTACGCGATCGGCATGGCCCACCGCTCCGGCTCGGGCCTGATCATCGTCCACGTCGCCAACCGGCTGCCGACGACGGTGTGGGCCGGCTGCGAGCCCCCCGTCTTCGTGGACGTTCCCGATCACCGCACCGAGGTCCTCGGCCTCGAGCTCGCCTGCGCGGACTATCTCACCGAGGTGCCGTGGATCCTCGTGGAGCGCGGCGGTGACATCTGCCACGAACTCGAAGAGGTGGGGCGGGAGTACGAGGCCGACGCGATCGTCGTGGGCTCCACGCACGGCATCGTGGGCCGCCTCTTCGGCTCCGTCGCCGGCCGCCTGGCCAAGCGCGCGCAGCGGCCCGTCGTCGTGATCCCCTGACCGACGCCCCGCGCCGGTCAACTCCCTTGTGTGCAGCACAAATCTCGTGCGCGGAGGTTGTTTGTGCCCTTGTGAAGGGCATATATCGCTCACCGCACCACTGCACATGCACGAAGGGAGCCCGCCGTGGACAACGACGTCTCTGCGGGAAACACCACCACCATCGCCGGCCGACTCGCCCTGGGCATCACCCTGTTGGCGTTCGGACTCGGCCACACCGATCTCATCGACGGCGTGACGACGGCTGACGCCGTATCACTGGCCCACTACGTAGGCGGCGTTGCGCTCTTCGTCGCCGGCCTGCTGGCACTGCGCGAGCGCGACACCGCGAACGGGACGGCGTTCGCCGTACTCGGCGCGATGTGGTTCACCTGGGCGGTCACCGATGGTGCGCGTGGCCCGGGTGACGCCGCGGGGCTCTTCCTGCTGTTGTTCGCCCTGGTGGCGCTCTCCCTCACCCTGGCGGGCGGGGACCAGCTCGGGCAGGGCGTTCACGGGTTGTTCTTCGTCTCGCTGGTGCTGCTCGCCGTGGCGGTCTTCGCGGACAGCTCCAGCCTGGCCAAGGTGGGGGGCTGGTTCGCCGTCGCGGCGGGGGCGGTGGCCTGGTACGCGGCGACCGCCGCGCTGGCTCACTGGCCGACGGTCCTTCCGCGGCGGGCTGCTCCCGGCCGGGGTGTGACGGCCACGGGCTGATGGCAGCCGAGTCGGGGGGTTGGGCTCCTCCGGCGCACAGGAGCGGACCCCCTCGTGGTGACCACGTGGGGGTCCGTTCCGTTCGCGCCGCCTCTGCGGGTGCGTGGAGGGTGATCGCGCCCACGCGTCGGAGCCGCACATCGATACAGCTCCGCGCCCGTGAGAAGCAGCTACTCGACCGTTACCGACTTGGCGAGGTTCCTCGGCTTGTCGATGTCCCTGCCCAGGGCCTTCGCCGTGTGGTAGGCGAGGAGCTGGAGGGGGATGCCCATGAGGATGGGGTCGAGCTCGTCCTCGTTCTTGGGGACGATGATCGTGTGGTCGGCCTTGGGCTGGTCCTGGTGGGCGACGGCGAGGATCTGGCCGCTGCGGGCCTTGATCTCCTCCAGGGCGGCGCGGTTCTTCTCCAGCAGGTCGTCGTCGGGGACGATCGCGACCGTCGGCAGGGCCGGCTCGATGAGGGCCAGCGGGCCGTGCTTGAGCTCGGAGGCCGGGTAGGCCTCGGCGTGGATGTAGGAGACCTCCTTGAGCTTCAGGGAGGCCTCACGCGCCACCGGGTAGCCCCGGACGCGGCCGATGAAGAGCATCGAGCGGGCGTCGGCGTACTGCTCCGCCAGCTTCTGGACCTCCTCCTCCTGCTGGAGGATCTCGGAGATCTGGCCGGGCAGCTTGCGCAGGCCCTCGATGATCCGCTTGCCGTCGCGGACCGAGAGGTCACGGGTGCGGCCCAGGTGCAGGGCGAGGAGCGCGAAGGCGACGGTGGTGTTGGTGAAGCACTTGGTGGACACCACGCAGACCTCGGGGCCCGCGTGCACGTAGATGCCGCCGTCGGCCTCGCGGGCGATCGCCGAACCGACGACGTTCACCACGCCGAGGACCCGCGCGCCCTTGCGCTTCAGCTCCTGGACGGCCGCCAGCACGTCGTACGTCTCACCGGACTGGGATACGGCGATGTACAGGGTGTCGGGGTCGACGACCGCGTTGCGGTAGCGGAACTCGGAGGCGGGCTCGGCGTCCGCGGGGATGCGGGCGAGCTCCTCGATCATCTGGGCGCCGATCATGCCCGCGTGGTACGAGGTGCCGCAGCCCAGGATCTTCACGCGGCGGATCTGGCGCGCCTCGCGGGCGTCCAGGTTGAGGCCGCCGAGGTGCACGGTGGAGAAGCGGTCGTCGATGCGGCCGCGCAGCACGCGGTCCACGGCGTCGGCCTGCTCGAAGATCTCCTTGTGCATGTACGTGTCGTGGCCGCCCATGTCGTAGGAGGCGGCCTCCCACTCGACGGTGGTGGGCTCGGCGGTCGTACGGGTGCCCTCGGTGGTGTACGTACGGAAGTCGTCGGCCTTGAGGGTGGCCATCTCGCCGTCGTCCAGCGTGACTATCTGCCGGGTGTGGGCGACCAGGGCCGCGATGTCCGAGGCGACGAACATCTCCTTCTCGCCGATGCCGAGGACGACCGGGGAGCCGTTGCGGGCCACCACGATCCGGTCCGGGAAGTCGGCGTGCATGACGGCGATGCCGTACGTGCCCTCGACGATCCGCAGCGCCTGGCGGACCTTCTCCTCCAGCTTCTCGGCCTGGGAGCGGGCGATGAGGTGGGTGAGGACCTCGGTGTCGGTCTCGGAGAGGAACTCGACACCGTCCGCCTCGAGCTTCTTGCGCAGGTCGGAGGCGTTGTCGATGATGCCGTTGTGGACGACGGCGACCTTCTGGTCGGCCGACAGGTGCGGGTGGGCGTTCACGTCGGACGGGGCGCCGTGAGTGGCCCAGCGGGTGTGGGCGATGCCGGTGGTGCCCTTGAAGCGCGCCGGGACCTTGGCCTCGAGGTCACGGACCCGGCCCTTGGCCTTGACCATCTTCAGGCGGCCGTTCGTCGGGGTGTTGACGACGACGCCCGCGGAGTCGTACCCCCGGTACTCCAGCCGCTGCAGCCCCTCAAGGAGCAGCGGGGCGACGTCACGCTTCCCGATGTATCCGACAATTCCGCACATGTATAGGTGTCCCCAGACTCTCGTTCACCCGTAGACGATGCGTCGCAGTTGCCTGAGCGTGAGCTCGGGCGGCGCCACCGCACGGTATTTCAGGTCCGCCTCGATCAGGTCGAAGATCGTCGCGTTGACCAGGCCCTGGGCCTGGAGCTCACGGTGGCGGCGACGGACGTAGTCCTCGGTCGTCTCGTCGAAGTAGGCGAGCACGTCCTGGACCACCCGCAGCGCCTCGCCCCGACTCAAAGGCGTGGAGCGCGTCAGATGATCAAGAAGTTCGTCGTGCACCCGCTAGATCTTGGGGCACGGAAGCCAGTTTCGCAAGAATCCTGCCCGAATTCGGGCAGAGGTCTGTTGGGGATCTTTGGGGGAACGTTGAATCTGATATGAGGACCTGTTCGTCGGCCGTCCATCCGGCGTCCCGTGATTGGTCGCCCGGAGGGACGAGTTTCAGACGCCATGGACACTCCTCGCATGGGCGTACCCGAGCAGCTCGCCGAGCGCATGAGCATGGCCGAGCAGCACGAGTACCTGCGCAGCAGATTCTCCCGACGCACGATGATCCGCGGTGGCGCGGTCACCCTGGGCGCCGTCGCCGGTGGCGCGTTCGTACCGGGTGCCACCGCCCAGGCCGCCGTCCCGACGCGGACCGCCCCGAGCACCGAGACCGTCGACGGCTCCCTCGTCGCCCCCTTCGGTCGCCACCTCGCCTACGGCAACGACCCGCGCACGGAGATCACCGTCTCCTGGCAGGTCCCGGTCGCGGTGAAGAAGCCTTTCATCCGCGTCGGCGCCCACCCCTGGGACCTCTCCCGCAAGATCGACGCCGAGGTGCGCACGCTCTTCACCCCGGCCGGGGTCGGCGCGAGCGGCAACCACACCCAGTACTACCTGCACGCCAAGCTCACCCACCTCAAGCCCGGCAAGACGTACTACTACGGTGTCGGCCACGCCGGATTCGACCCGGCCGCCCCGCACCTCCTGGGCACCCTCGGCACCTTCACCACCGCCCCCGCGCACAAGACGCCGTTCACCTTCACCGCCTTCGGCGACGAGGGCGTCAGCTACCACGGCCTGGCCAACAACAGCCTGCTGCTCGGCCAGAACCCGGCCTTCCACCTGCACGCGGGTGACATCGCCTACGCCGACCCGTCCGGCTCGGGCAAGACCACCGACACCGGCTTCGACTCGCGGATCTGGGACCAGTTCCTCGCCCAGACCGAGTCCGTCGCCAAGTCCGTCCCGTGGATGCCGGCCTACGGCAACCACGACATGGAGGCCTGGTACTCGCCCAACGGCTACGGCGGTGAGGAGGCCCGCTGGACCCTCCCGGACAACGGCCCCGACGCGAAGAACCTCCCGGGCGTCTACTCCTTCGTCTACGGCAACACGGCGGTCATCTCGCTCGACGCCAACGACATCTCCTTCGAGATCCCGGCCAACCTCGGCATCTCGGGCGGCACCCAGACCAAGTGGCTGGAAGCCCAGCTCAAGAAGTTCCGGGCGTCCGAGGACATCGACTTCGTCGTGATCTTCTTCCACCACTGCGCCTACTGCACCTCCACCTCGCACGCCTCGGAGGGGGGTGTGCGCCAGGAGTGGGTGCCGCTGTTCGAGAAGTACACGGTCGACCTGGTGATCAACGGCCACAACCACCAGTACGAGCGCACCGACGTCATCAAGGCGGGCGCGGTCACCAAGAAGCTCCCGATCGGCGGCACGGCGTACCCCGAGAAGGACGGCGTGGTCTACGTGACGGCGGGCGCGGCCGGCCGCAGCCTGTACTCCTTCACCGCCCCTCTCTCCTACGAGGGCCACGAGAACGAGGTCGAGTCCGTGGCCTCCTTCATCAACACCAAGGACGGCAAGCAGAACGAGACGGTCACCTGGTCGCGCGTGCGCTACCTCGACTACTCCTTCCTGCGCGTCGACGTCACCCCGGCGCCCCGGGGCCGTACCGCCACCCTGACGGTGCGCGGCATCGCCGAGAGCGGCGAGCAGGTCGACCACTTCACGGTGGCCCGCACGGCCAAGTAGCAGCAGGTGTGCCCGGAAGGCGGGGCACACCGGTGAACGCCCACGGCAGGCGGTCCTCACCCGCGCTACATGCGCTTCAGGACCGCCTGTTTGGCCAGGGCGAACTCCTCTTCGGTGAGCACGCCCTCGCGGTGCAGCTCACCCAGCTCGCGCAGCCGCCGCAGCAGCGTGTCGTGGTCGTCCCCGGCGGCGGGCTGCAGCGGGAGGGACGCGGGTTCCTCCGGTCGTGCGTCCGTGGCGCCCGCGTCGGCCGGGTGCGGCAGGCGGGCCTGGACGGCCGCCGCGACCAGGGCCATCAGCGGGTCCTTCTTGAAGCCCCACAGGTCCACGGAGTTGGGGTCGTACTTGGGCGGGGCCTTGGTGGACGCGTTCCGCACGGTGAAGCGCAGCCAGCCGTTCTCCAGGCCGGCCGCCGGATGCCACGCCACGGCCTCGATGTCGGCGACGGCGAGCGTGCGGGCGCCGGCGGCGGCCTTGGCGTCCTCCGTCTTCCAGTTCCACTCCAGCCGCACGTGCTCACCGTCGAAGCTCGCGGTGCCGTCCCCGGCGGACACGGACAGGGGCACCGACGGGCCCGGCAGCAGGTACGCGGCGACCGGGTCGGACGGTACCTGGTCGAGCAGCAGGGCGTTGCGGACCTCGTCCACGAGGTACTCGGCGACGCCGTAGCGGTCCGACTCGACGACCAACTGGTACGGATCGTGCGGCTCGGTGAGCTTGCCGCCGGTCGCCTGCAGCAGCGGATCGGCGCCGTCCCGCAGCCGCAGCCTGAGCCGCCCGTTCTTCTTCCCCTGCTCGAACGACACGCCCGCCAACGCGCCCAAGGGGACTACCAGTTCGCCCAGTGTCCGGCGTAACAGGCTCACGTTCTTGTCCCGCCCGGGCGTGAGCCGCAGCGCGTCGCCGTCGAAGGCCCAAGTGCCGTCCTTCTGGATGATTTCCGCCATGCGAGGGATTGTTCCACCGGTGCTGCGAGAGGTTGGTCTATACCCATTGTGGGCAGGTCATGGGGGACAGCCCCGTGAAGGGAGCGCAGGTGAGACGACCTCCCGGGACAACTCCCCGTACGACCCGACTCCTCGCACCGCTCCTGCTGTTCGTGGCGGCCGGCGCCCTCGCCGTCGCCACCGCACCCGCCCCGGCGGCCGAGGCGCCGGGCCCCTACGGCCGGCTCCTCCCCGCCCCCGTCGCGGCCGAGCCCGGCGGGCCCCCGTACCGCATCACGCACACCACCCGCATCCGCGTCGACGACTCACCCGAGGCCCGCCGCGTCGGCGAGTACCTCGCGGACATCCTCCGGCCCTCCACCGGCTACGCCCTGCCGGTCACCTCGCACGGCACCGGCGGCATCCGACTCCGGCTCGCGAAGGGACGGTTCGCGGCCGAGGGCTACCGCCTGGACAGCAACCCGCGGCGCGTCACCATCAGCGCCGGGACCCCGGCCGGCCTGTTCCACGGCGTCCAGACCCTGCGCCAGCTCCTCCCCGCCGCGATCGAGAGGGACGCCGTACAGCCCGGCCCCTGGGACATCGCGGGCGGCACCGTCGAGGACGCCCCCCGCTACCCCTACCGGGGCGCGATGCTCGACGTCTCCCGGCACTTCCTCACCGTCGACCAGGTCAAGCGCTACGTCGACCAGCTCGCCCTCTACAAGTTCAACGCCCTGCACCTGCATCTGAGCGACGACCAGGGCTGGCGCATCGCCATCGACTCCTGGCCCCGGCTCACCACCCACGGCGGCTCCACCCAGGTCGGCGGCGGCCCCGGCGGGCACTACACCAAGGCCGACTACCAGGAGATCGTCCGGTACGCCGCCTCCCGATACCTGGAGGTCGTCCCCGAGATCGACATGCCCGGCCACACCAACGCGGCGCTCGCCTCGTACGCCGACCTGAACTGCGACAGCGTGGCACCCCCGCTGTACACCGGCACCGACGTCGGCTTCAGCTCGCTGTGCGTGCCCAAGGAGGTGACGTACGACTTCGTGGACGACGTCGTCCGCGAACTGGCCGCGCTCACCCCCGGCCGCTACCTCCACATCGGCGGCGACGAGGCGCACTCCACCAGCCACGAGGACTACGTGACGTTCATGGACCGGGTGCAGCCGATCGTCGCCCGGTACGGCAAGACGGTCATCGGCTGGCACCAGCTGACCGGCGCGAACCCGGCGCGGGGCGCGCTGGTCCAGTACTGGGGTCTGGACCGCACCAGCGCCAAGGAGAAGGCGCGGGTTGCGAAGGCCGCCCAGAACGGGACCGGGGTCATCCTCTCCCCGGCGGACCGGATCTACCTGGACATGAAGTACAGCAAGGACACCCCGATCGGCCTGTCCTGGGCCGGCTACGTCGAGGTGAAGCGGTCCTACGACTGGGACCCCGGCTCCTATCTGCCGGATGTGCCCGCGCGAGCCGTGCGGGGGGTCGAGGCGCCCCTGTGGACGGAGACCGTCTCGACCTCCGCCCACATCGACTACCTGGCCTTCCCGAGACTCGCCGGTGTCGCCGAGCTCGGCTGGTCACCGGCGACCACGCACGACTGGGAGGCCTACCGGCTCAGGATCGCCGCGCAGGGGCCGCGGTGGGACGCGCTGGGCATCGGCTACTACCGGTCGCCGCAGGTTCCCTGGCCGACGGCGGCCTGAGCGCATGCTGACGGGCATCCCGGAGGACCGTACTCCGGGATGCCCGTCCGTCTGTGGGGCTACAGGCCCGCGATGGGGTTCTCCAGGTTGCCGACCAGCTGGAGGGCGCCGGACGGGTCCGCGAGGTCGACCATCTGCTTGTTGTTGCGCAGTTGGAGCCGGTTGAGGCAGGACAGGGCGAACTGGGGGGCGAACATGTCGTACTGGCGGAACCTGTCGGCGAGTTCGGGCGCCGAGTCCTGGTACTCGCGGGTGACCTCGGCGACCGTGCGCCAGAAGTCGTCCTCCTCCAGGATCCCCTCGGTGGCGAGGTTCGCGGCGAGGAAGCGGAAGAAGCAGTCGAAGACGTCCGTGAAGATCGACAGCAGCTTCTTGTCCTCGGGGACCTCGACCCGGATCCGCCGCACCTCGGGCGGCAGCACCGCGTCCGGGTCCATCACCGCGATCTCCTCGGCGATGTCCTTGTAGATCGCGCGCCGCACGACCCCGTCCTCCAGGACCAGGATGACGTTCTCGCCGTGCGGCATGAAGACCAGGTCGTAGGCGTAGAAGCTGTGCAGCAGCGGGGTGAAGTACGCGCGCAGGTAGTGCCGCAGCCACTCCGTCGGCGCCAGCCCCGACTGCTCGATCAGCGCGCCCGCGAAGGAGGCGCCCTCGTGGTCGACGTGGACCAGGGAGGCCATGGTGGCCAGGGACTCGCCCTCCTGGAGGGAGGGGACCGGGCTCTCCCGCCACAGGGCGGCGAGCATCTTGCGGTACGGCGAATAGCGGTCCGTCGCCTGCTCGTACTCCAGGTGCCGGTAGCCCACCGCCGCCCGCTCCCGGATGATCGACAGGCCCGTCGACTTCAGCACGGGATCGCCCTCGATGAGCTGAGCCAGCCAGTCGTTGATCGCCGGGGTCGCCTCCATGTACGCGGCCGACAGACCGCGCATGAAGCCCATGTTGAGGACGGACAGGGCCGTCTTCACGTAGTGCTTCTCGGGGTGCGAGGAGTTGAAGAAGGTACGGATGGACTGCTGCGCCAGGTACTCGTCGTCGCCCTCGCCCAGGCAGACCAGGTGCCGGCGGGCGACCTCGGCGGCGAAGGTGACGGTGAGCTTGTTCCACCACTGCCAGGGGTGGACGGGGATGAGGAGGTAGTCGGCGGGGTCGAGGCCCTGGTCCTCAAGCGTCCGGGAGAACCGCTCGACCGTCTCCGTGCCCAGTTCCTCGCGCACGAAGGACTCGTACTCGATCCCCACACCCGCCGTGAAGGCCGCCCGCGAGCGGTGCGCGGCCAGCCACACCAGCCGGACCGGGCTCGCGGTCTCGGGGGCGTACGACAGGTACTCGTGGATGCCGAAGCCGAGCCGCCCGTTGTTGGCGACGAAGCAGGGGTGGCCCTCGGTCATGCCGGTCTCGATGGCCTGGAAGTCGCTCCTCACGAGGTCCGCCACCGGGACCTGCGGCTTGGTGAGCTTGTAGCAGGTGCCGGAGAGGGTGGAGGAGATCTCCTCGAGGTAGACCGGCAGGATGTCGTCGCTCAGGCCCAGTGTCTTCTTCAGCTCGATGAAGAAGTCCAGCGCGGCGAGGGGGAGTTCCGCGCCGTCGCGGGTGCGGGTGATCGAGTCGGCGTCCACCTGCCAGTGGTCGAGGGCGCGGCGGGCGGCGGTGAAGCGGTAGGCCGTCAGACCGTCGTCGCTGCGTACGGCGTACCCGTCGCCGTCCTTCTCGGGGGCGATCAGCCGCTCGTGCGCGAACTCGGCGAGTGCCTTGCGGACGAGGAGGCGGTTGGCCTTCTCCCAGCGCTCGGGGGAGAGGTGGGCCACGGTGTCGGCGAGGGTCACGCGGTCACCCCCGTCGCCGCGACGAACTGTTCCCGCG
The DNA here is from genome assembly GCF_056436655.1 of Streptomyces sp. NPDC043427. Classification (NCBI taxonomy): domain Bacteria; kingdom Bacillati; phylum Actinomycetota; class Actinomycetes; order Kitasatosporales; family Streptomycetaceae; genus Streptomyces; species Streptomyces sp. NPDC043427. The sequence continues at coordinate 83,163 of NZ_JBWKCC010000019.1, forward strand.
TGCAGAAGCTCAGCAACGCCTTCTTCTCCGGCTTCTGGATCTCGCGCTCCGGCACGAATCCGACGGCTTCGTTCAGGGCGTGGACGGCCTTGTTGGACACGTCCGGCTCGACGACCACACGCGCGGTCGCCGGGTCGTCGAAGAGGTGCGCCATCACGGCGGTGATCACGGCCCGGGTGAAGCCGTGCACGGGCCGGTCGGTGGGGGCGACCAGGAAGTGCATGCCGACGTCACCGGGCCGCGGCTCGTACAGGCCTGCCAGCTCGCGGTGGGCGGGGTCGTACCTCTCCATCAGAAAGGCGGGCTCACCGTCGTGCAGACCGAGGTACGCGTGGTGGTGCTCGTCGGCGGCGATCTCCATGTACGCCCGCTCGACGTCCTCCAGTTTCGCGTCCTGCATCATCCAGAAGGCGGCCTTGGGGTGGGTGACCCAGCCGTGCAGCAGCTCGGCGTCCTTCAGGGGGTCGAGGGGGCGGAAGGCGAAGGTCATACGGCGAACTCCTGGAACGCGATGCTCTTCTCGACGGGGTAGTACTCGGTGCCGAGCAGCTCGCGGATGATGTAGCTGTTGCGGTACGCGCCCATGCCCAGGTCGGGGGACGTGATGCTGTGCGTGTGCACGCCGGCGTTCTGCAGGAAGACGCCCCGGCCCGTGACGTCGATGGCGTAGTTGCGGGCGACGTCGTAGTTGCCCTGGGAGTCGTAGCGCAGGCGGTCGCGGACGGGCTTGAGGAACTCGGGCTCGGCGTACCTGTAGCCGGTGGCGAGGATCAGGCCCTGCGAGGAGAGTTCGTAGTCCTTCTCCTGCTCCTCCTGGCGCAGGGACAGGGTGTACGTGCCGTTCTCGTACGTCACGCCGTTGAGGGAGGAGTTGGTGAGCAGACGCGTGGGGACGGGGCCGCCGAGGTTCTTCTGGTAGAGCAGGTCGAAGATCTCGTTGATCAGATCCCCGTCGATGCCCTTGAACAGGCCTTTCTGCTCGGTGGTGAGGCGGTGGCGGGTCCCCTCCGGCAGCGCGTGGAAGTAGTCGATGTACTCCGGGGAGGTCATCTCCAGCGTGAGCTTGGTGTACTCCAGCGGGAAGAAGCGCGGGGAGCGGGTGACCCAGTTCAGCCGGTAGCCGTGGACATCGATCTCGCTGAGCAGGTCGTAGTAGATCTCGGCGGCGGACTGACCGCTGCCGACCAGCGTGATCGACTCCTTGCGCTGGAGCTCCGCTCTGTGCTCCAGATAGCGGGAGTTGTGGATGAAGTCGCCGCCCAGGCCCTGGCAGGCCTCGGGGACGTACGGCGGGGTGCCGGTGCCGAGGACCAGGTGGCGGGCGCGGAACTCCTCACCGGCCGCGGTCCTCACGACGTACAGCCCGTCCCCCTCGTCGTACGTCACTTCCGTGACCGTCGTGGAGAAGCGGACGCTGCTCAGCCGGTTCGCGGCCCAGCGGCAGTAGTCGTCGTACTCCACGCGCAGCGGGTAGAAGTTCTCGCGGATGTAGAACGAGTAGAGGCGGCCCTTCTCCTTCAGGTAGTTGAGGAAGGAGTACGGCGACGTCGGGTCGGCCAGGGTGACCAGGTCCGACATGAACGGCGTCTGGAGGTGGGCGCCGTCGAGGAACATCCCCGCGTGCCACTCGAAGTCGGGCTTCGACTCCAGGAAGACGCCACTGAGTTCGGCGATGGGCTCGGTCAGGCAGGCCAGACCGAGGTTGAAGGGCCCGAGCCCGATCCCCACGAAGTCATAGGCGGCGTTCGTGGATTCAGGAAGCGCGGTCAAGGGACTCTCCCAGGTACTGCTCGGCGTGGCCGGCGATCAGGTCGAGGACGGCGGCGATGTCGTCGGCCGTCGTCTCGGGGTTGAGCAGGGTGAACTTCAGGTAGTGGCGGCCGCCGACCTTGGTGCCCGCGACGACGGCGTCCCCGGAGGCGAACAGGGCCTTGCGGGCGTGGAGGTTGGCGCGGTCGATCTCGGCCGGGTCGGTGACGGAGGCCGGGATGTAGCGGAAGACCAGGGTGGACAGCGACGGCTCGACGACCACGTCGAAGCGCGGGTCGCCGGCCAGCAGCCGCCAGCCCTCCACCGCGAGGTCGCAGACCTCGTCGAAGAGCTGCCCGATGCCGTCGGCGCCCATCACGCGCAGCGTCATCCACAGTTTGAGGGCGTCGAAGCGCCGGGTGGTCTGCAGGGACTTGTCCACCTGATTAGGGATACGTTCCTGCACCATGCGGCGCGGGTTCAGGTACTCGGCGTGGTAGGTCGCGTGCCGCAGCGTGGCCGCGTCCCGCACCAGCACGGCGGACGAACTCACCGGCTGGAAGAAGGACTTGTGGTAGTCGACGGTGACCGAGTCGGCGCGCTCGATGCCGTCGATGCGGCCGCGGTACTTCCGCGAGGCGAGCAGTCCGCAGCCGTAGGCGGCGTCCACGTGCATCCAGGCGCCGAACTGCTCGCACAGCTCGGCGATCTCGGGCAGCGGGTCGATGGAGCCGAAGTCGGTGGTGCCGGCGGTGGCGACGACGGCCATGGGAATCAGGCCGTCCGTCGTGCAGCGCTCCAGCTCATGGGCGAGCGCGACGGTCTGCATGCGCTTGTCGTGGTCGACGGGGATCGACACGACGGAGTCCTGGCCGAGGCCGAGCAGCTTCGCGGACTTCTTCACGCTGAAGTGGCTGACCTCGGAGGCGAAGACGCGCAGTTCGGCGAGGCTGTTGGTTTTGGCCTCCTCGCGGGCCAGCAGCAGCGCCTGGAGGTTGGACTGGGTGCCGCCGGAGGTGAACACGCCGTCGGCGGCAGGGCCGAGGCCGATGCGCTCGGCGGTCCAGTCGATGAGCTTGCGCTCGATGAGGGTGCCGCCGGCCGACTGGTCCCAGGTGTCGAGGGAGGAGTTGACGGCGGACAGGACCGCCTCGCCCAGCACGGCCGGGATGACGACCGGGCAGTTGAGGTGGGCGAGGTAGCGGGGGTGGTGGAAGTAGATCGCGTCGCGGAGGTAGACCTCCTCCAGCTCGTCCAGGACGGCCGCGGTGTCGTGCAGTGGCCGGTCGAGGTCGATCCCGTCGATGCGGGGCGCGAGGGCGTCGACCGTGATGCCGGTGAACGGACGGTCGGTGGCGGCGAGTTTGGCGGCCACCCGCTCTACTCCTTCGGTCACGGAGCGGCGGTACTGCTCCGCGGTCGTGTCATTGAGCAGGTGCGAGCGCATCGTGGGGGTCCTCCGGTGGGGACGGTCCGTGGGGGAGCCAGGCGAGGGCCAGGCCTCGGCTGAAACTTAGGTAAGCCTAACCTAAGTTGAATCCACGTGTCACTCCTGCACGCGCAGCTGTTCCTCCGTCAGGCCCCGTCGCCAGTACCCGACGAACGTGACCCGCCGCCGGTCGATCCCGCGCTCACCGACGAAGTGCCGACGCAGCGCCTTCACACAGCCGGACTCACCCGCGATCCAGACGTACGGGTGTGCGGCGTACGGCAGTTGGGTCTCCTGGAGCGCGGCGAGGGCCATGGGGGATCCCTCGCCGCGGGTCTCGTCCTCGACCAGCCAGGTGATCTCCGCGTCCGCCTCCGTCGGCAGGTCCTGGATGTCCCCGGGGTCATGCACCTCCAGCCAGGCGCGCACACGCTGCCCGGCCGGGAGGGATTCGAGGATCGCCGAGACGGCGGGCAACGCAGACGCGTCACCCCAGAGCACCACCAGATCGGCGTCCTCCGGCGGCCGGAACCGGATCGCCCGGTTGTCGGCGATGGCGGGCCCGAGCAGCAACACCCGGTCCCCGGCACTCGCCTGCGCGGCCCACCGCGAGGCGGGCCCCGCCGGAGTGTGCAGCACGAAGTCGATGTCGATCTCGTCCGGGTCCCGCCGCAGCGCCCGCAGGGTGTACGACCGCATCACGGCCCGCACGTCGTCCGGCAGTTCACGCCACCCCTGCCACCACCCGTCCCCGAGCTCCAACGGCACCCGCGGCTCCCGCTGCCCCGGATGCGGCAGGAAGAGGGACAGCGACTGATCACGTCCGTCGGAGAAGAAGTACTGCAGGTCTTCCCCGGTGAACGTAACCCGGACAAGAGACGGCCCGAGCCGCCGAGTCCGAACGACCTGCAGGGAGAAGAACCGGAACGGAGCGGCTACGGCAGTAGTCAACGGGACTCCTGAAACGTGGGGGACTGCAACTGACCCAGGGGCGCGGGGCTGTATCGATGTGCGGCTTCGCCGCGCGGGCGCGCCCAGCCACAACGGACCCGCAGCTCACCCGCTCGCTCAGCTGACCTTCTTCGCCTTCTCCAGCGCCTCGGCGAGAGCCTCAAGCAGCGGCACACACTTGTCGTAAGACAGAATCGGCTCGGGATTGCGCGCAATGACCTGCCCCGCCTTCACCGCAGGCAGCTTCTTCCACGTCGCCTCGGCGATGTCCGCAGGCTGAATGGCCGACGTCCGGTTGTCCATCATGATGATGTCCGCCCCGTACTTGTCGACGTTCTCCCAGCTCAGCGACTCGAACCAGCCACCACCCTGCTTCTTCGCGGACTCCGGCGGCTCGACGAAGTTCACGCCGAGCGCCTTGAAGTACTCCAGGTCGATGGAGAGGTTGGTCCCGGAGACGTAGAACAGCTCCTGGCTCGCCGACCCCGCCAGAACCTTGATGTCGGGCTTGGCCTTGGCCGCGGCCCGCAGCCGTGCGGCCGCGTCCTCGAACCGCTTCTTCGCGTCGGTGACCTTGGAGGACGTCACGTCGGCGCCAAGCGACTCGGCGAGCTCCTGCATGCGCTGCAGCGGCTCGGTCAGCTGGCGGTCGTAGACGGAGATGCCGATGCTCGGCGCGCCCACGGCCTCGATCTTCTTCTTCGACTCCTCCGGCACGTACCAGAGCGTGCCCGCGTCGTCGAACATCGTGGAGACGAGGAGGTCGGGCGCGAGGGCCGCGTACTTCTCGACGTTGAACTCGCCCCAGACGTTGCCGAGGATCTCCACCTTGCTGATGTCCATGTCGCCGGCCTGGACGTCGGCCTTGCCGGCCGTCGTCTTCGTCGGACCGAAGACGCCCTTGACCTGGACGCCGTAGTCGTACAGCGCGGCGGCGACACCCGTGAACGCGACGATGCTCGACGGGGTCTTGTCGGCCTTCACGGTCTGGCCGCGGTCGTCCTTGAAGGAGAAGGGGCCGGACTTCGCGGCCGCCGTCCCGCCCTTGCCCGCGGCGCCGCTTTTCTTGTCTTCGTCACCACAGGCTGCGAGCACGGCACCGAGGCCGACGGCACCGCCCGCGGCGAGGACGCCGCGACGAGTGAGGTGGGTGGCACGGGCGTTGAACATGGGTATGACTGCTTTCGAACGGGGCGGATCGCCCGCCGGACAAGTTCGAAGGTAGGTTAGCCTAACCTCACTGCTTGTCCAGGGGGCGGGGGGCCTCCCGTTCGAAACTGTGAACGCCCTGTGTGGGTCAGCTCGTCAGGCCCAGCTCCCGTGCGATCAGCATCCGCTGCACCTCGCTCGTGCCCTCGCCGATCTCCAGGATCTTGGAGTCGCGCCACATACGGGCCACCGGGTACTCGTTCATGAAGCCGTACCCGCCGTGGATCTGCGTGGCGTCACGGGCGTTGTCCACGGCGACCGTCGACGAGTACAGCTTGGCGACCGCCGCCTCCTTCTTGAACGGCTCGCCGGATACCAGACGTGAGGCCGCGTCACGCCAGGCGAGGCGGGCCGTGTGGGCCTTCATCTCCATGTCGGCGATCTTGAACTGGATGGCCTGGTTGGCGCCGATGGGCCGCCCGAAGGCCTGGCGTTCCTTCGCGTACTTCACCGACTCGTCCACACAGCCCTGCGCGAGGCCCGTGCCGAGCGCCGCGATGGCGATACGGCCCTCGTCCAGGATCCGCAGGAACTGGGCGTAGCCGCGGCCCTGCTCACCCAGCAGGTTGGCCGCCGGGACCCGCACGTCGTCGAAGGACAGCTCACGGGTGTCCGAGGCGTTCCAGCCGACCTTCGAGTACGGCGGCGCCACCGTGAACCCGGGCGTGCCCGAGGGGACGATGATCGCGGAGATCAGCGGCCTGCCGTCCGGCTTGCGTCCGGTGACGGCCGTGACCGTCACCAGCCCCGTGATGTCCGTGCCCGAGTTGGTGATGAAGCACTTCGTGCCGTTGATCACCCACTCGTTCGTCTGCGCGTCAAGGCGGGCCGTCGTCCGGGTGGCTCCGGCGTCGCTGCCGCCGTCCGGCTCCGTGAGGCCGAAGGCGCCCAGGATCTCACCGGTGCACAGCCGCGGCAGCCACTGACGCTTCTGCTCCTCCGTGCCGAACAGGTGGATCGGCATCGCGCCCAGCGAGACACCCGCCTCCAGCGTGATCGCCACCGAGGAGTCGACCCGGGCCAGCTCCTCCAGGGCCACACCAAGGGCCAGATAGTCGCCGCCCATGCCGCCGTACTCCTCCGGGAACGGCAGCCCGAACAGGCCCATGCGGCCCATCTCGCGGACGATCTCGTACGGGAACTCGTGCCGCTCGTAGAAGTCGCCGATCTTGGGCGCCACCACGTCGTGCGCGAACTCCTCGACCGTGCGGCGGAGTTCTTCCAGTTCGGGGGAGAGTCGGAAGTCCATCGGGATCAGTGCTCCTCGGTGTCCTGGGCGTCCTCGTGGGACAGGGCTCGGACGGTTCTGGACGGGCTGGGTCGGCCCAGTTGGTCGGCCATCCACACGCTGGTGGCGACGAGACGGCCGAGGTCGACTCCGGTGTCGATGCCGAGACCCTGAAGCATCCACACGAGGTCTTCGGTGGCGAGGTTGCCGGTGGCGGACTTGGCGTACGGACAGCCGCCGAGTCCGCCGGCGGAGGCGTCGACGGTGGTGACGCCGTGCTGGAGGGCGGCCGCGGTGTTGGCGAGCGCCTGGCCGTAGGTGTCGTGGAAGTGCACGCCCAACGCGCCGACCGGGACACCCCGTTCGCCGAGCGCGGTGAGCAGGGCGCTCACATGCCCCGGGGTCGCGACGCCGATCGTGTCGCCGAGGCTCAGCTCGTCGCAGCCCATGTCGCTCAGGGCCGCGCAGACCCGCACCACCTGGGCGACGGGGACCGGGCCCTCCCACGGGTCGCCGAAGCACATCGAGAGGTAGCCGCGCACATGGACGCCCTCGGCCTTCGCCCGGGCCACCACCGGCTCGAACATCGCGAGCGCCTCGTCCACCGTGCGGTTGAGGTTGGCCTTCGCGAAGGACTCGGTGGCGCTGGCGAAGACGGCGACGCGTCGCGCCCCGAGCGCCAGGGCCCGGTCCAGGCCGCGCTCGTTCGGCACCAGGACCGGCAGCGCGACGGGCAGCTCGCTGACGGCCGGGAACAACTGCTCGGCGTCGGCCAGTTGGGGTACCCACTTGGGGTGGACGAAGCTGGTGGCCTCGATGGTCGTCAGGCCCGCCTCGGCCAGCCGGCGGATGAACTCGGCCTTGACCTCGGTCGGGACCGCCGACTTCTCGTTCTGCAGGCCGTCACGGGGGCCCACCTCGTGGATGCGGACGCGCGGGGGCAGGCCCGGGGCCGGTACGACCATGGGGAGCGTCATTTCTCCTCCTCCGCGGCTTCCACCGGGGCGATGACCGCCAGTACCTGGTCCATGGCGACGGTCGTGCCCGGTGTCACGTCCAGCTCGGTGACCGTGCCCGCGTGCGGGGCGGAGATGACGTGCTCCATCTTCATCGCCTCCACCACCAGCAGGCTCTGACCGGCGGTCACCTCGTCCCCGACGGCCACCTTCACCACGGTCACCGTCCCCGGCATGGGCGCGGTCAGCGAGTCGGCGCCCGCGTGCGCGGCCCGGTTCAGGGACGCGGCCACGGGATCGTGGTCGCGCACATGCCAGGCGTCGCCATCACGGCCGAGCCAGTCGGCGGCTCGGTGGAAGGTGTGGCGGACGCCGTCGAGGGTGACGGAGACCCGGTCGTCGGTGACGGTGTGGGTGCCCTGGGGCACGTACTCCACCGGGTCCTGCACCCGCAGGTGGAACCCGACGGGCCGGGGCTCACCCCCGAGCCGCCAACCGCTCGGCACCGAGAACGGGTCGGTCCAGCCGTCACCGCGAGGCCGCAGCGCCTCCAGCCGTACGGCCGCGGCCGCCTCGTACACCTCGTCCGGTACGTCGGTGGCGACGAGCCCCTCCACCTCGCGCTCGACCAGACCCGTGTCCAACTCCCCGGAGACGACGGCGGGGTGGGCCAGCAGCCTGCGCAGGAAGCCCGCGTTGGTCTGCACCCCCAGCGTGACCGTCTCCGCGAGGGCCGCCCGGAGCTTCCTGAGCGCGGTCGCGCGGTCGGGGCCGTACGCGATCACCTTGGACAGCATCGGGTCGTACAGGCTGCCCACCTCGGTGCCCTCGCTGAGCCCGGAGTCGGTGCGGACGCCGTCGCCCTGGGGTTCGCGGAGCCGCAGCACCGTGCCGCCCGACGGCAGGAACCCGCGCGAGGGGTCCTCGGCGCAGATGCGGGCCTCGATCGCGTGCCCGGTGAGCCCGATGTCGTCCTGCCCGAAGGACAGGCGCTCGCCCGCCGCCACCCGCAGCTGCCACTCCACCAGGTCCAGTCCCGTGACCAGCTCGGTCACCGGGTGCTCCACCTGGAGGCGGGTGTTCATCTCCATGAAGTAGTACGAGGACGGGTCGCCGCCGGGGACGATGAACTCCACCGTGCCAGCGCCCCGGTAGCCGCAGGAGCGGGCCGCCTGGACCGCCGCCTCGCCCATCGCCGCGCGCGTGCGCCCGTCGAGGAGAACTGAGGGCGCCTCCTCGATGACCTTCTGGTGGCGCCGCTGGAGGGAGCACTCGCGCTCGCCCAGGTGGACGACGTTGCCATGGCCGTCCGCCAGGACCTGGATCTCGATGTGCCGGGGCCGGTCGACCCACCGCTCGACGAGGAGGGTGTCGTCGCCGAAGGAGGCGCGGGCCTCGCGGCGGGCGGCGGCGATCTCGTCCTCCAGCAGGGTCAGGTCCCGCACCAGGCGCATGCCCTTGCCGCCGCCGCCCGCCGAGGGCTTGAGCAGCACAGGCGCCCCGAGCTCACGAGCCGCCTCGGCCAACTCGGGGTCGCGGCCGCCGGGCACCACCGGCACCCCGGCCGCCCGCACCGTCTCCTTGGCGCGAATCTTGTCGCCCATCAGGGCGATCGCCTCCGCGGGCGGCCCTATGAACACCAGCCCCGCCTCGGCGCACGCACGCGCGAAGCCGGCGTTCTCGGCGAGGAAGCCGTATCCGGGGTGCACCGCCTGCGCGCCCGTGCGCGCCGCCGCCTCCAGGAGCCGCTCGACCGACAGATAGCTCTCGGCTGCGGGCGCCGGACCGATCCGTACCGCCGTGTCGGCTTCCCGGACGTGCCGGGCGTCGGCGTCGGCGTCGGAGAAGACGGCCACCGAGCGCACGCCCATCGACCGCAGCGTCCGGATGACGCGGACGGCGATCTCGCCCCGGTTGGCCACAAGCACTGTGTCGAACATCGTCATCAGGTCCCTCACATCCGGAAGACGCCGAACTGGGGGTCACCCAGTGGGGCGTTCGCGCACGCGGTCAAGGCCAGGCCCAGCACCTGCCGGGTCTCCAGCGGGTCGATCACGCCGTCGTCCCAGAGGCGGGCGGTCGCGTAGTAGGCGTTGCCCTGGCGCTCGTACTGCGCGCGGATCGGCGCCTTGAACGCCTCTTCCTCCTCCAGGGGCCAGGACTCCCCGCGCGCCTCCAACTGGTCCCGCTTGACGGTCGCGAGGACGGAGGCGGCCTGCTCGCCGCCCATCACGGAGATCTTCGCGCCCGGCCACATCCACAGGAAGCGCGGCGAGTACGCCCGACCGCACATCGAGTAGTTGCCCGCGCCGTACGAGCCGCCGACGACGACGGTCAGCTTCGGCACGCGCGTGCACGCCACGGCGGTGACCATCTTGGCGCCGTGCTTGGCGATGCCACCGGCCTCGTAGTCCCGGCCGACCATGAAGCCGGAGATGTTCTGCAGGAACACCAGCGGGATCCCGCGCTGGTCGCACAGCTCGATGAAGTGGGCGCCCTTCTGGGCCGACTCGGAGAACAGGATGCCGTTGTTGGCGACGATCCCGACCGGGTGGCCGTGGATGCGGGCGAAGCCGGTGACGAGGGTCTGGCCGAACTCGGCCTTGAACTCGGCGAACCGGGAGCCGTCGACCACGCGCGCGATGATCTCGCGCACGTCGTAGGGGGTGCGGGAGTCGACCGGCACCGCGCCGTACAGCCCGTGTGGGTCGACCTTCGGCTCGACGGCCGCGGTGACCTCCCAGGGCAGCTCCCCGCGCGCGGGGAGCGTGGCGACGATGTCCCGCACGATCCGCAGCGCGTGCGCGTCGTCCTCCGCGAGATGGTCCGTCACGCCCGACACACGCGAGTGGACCTCGCCGCCGCCGAGCTCCTCGGCGGTGACGACCTCGCCGGTGGCGGCCTTCACCAGGGGCGGGCCGCCGAGGAAGATCGTGCCCTGGTTGCGGACGATCACGGCCTCGTCGCTCATCGCCGGGACGTACGCCCCGCCGGCCGTGCAGGAGCCGAGCACGGCCGCGATCTGCGGGATGCCGGCGCCCGACATGCGGGCCTGGTTGTAGAAGATCCGCCCGAAGTGCTCGCGGTCGGGGAAGACCTCGTCCTGCATCGGCAGGAACGCCCCGCCTGAGTCCACGAGGTACACGCACGGCAGCCGGTTCTCCAGGGCCACCTCCTGCGCGCGCAGGTGCTTCTTCACCGTCATCGGGTAGTACGTGCCGCCCTTGACGGTGGCGTCGTTGGCGACGATCACACACGCGCGGCCGCTGACCCGCCCGATCCCGGCGATGACCCCGGCGGCCGGGGCCTGCCCCTCGTACATCCCGTCGGCGGCCAGGGGCGCCAGCTCCAGGAACGGCGAGCCCGGGTCCAGAAGGGTGTCCACGCGGTCGCGCGGGAGCAGCTTGCCGCGCGCGGTGTGGCGGGCGCGGGCCTTCTCGCCGCCGCCGAGGCGGGCCGCGGCCAGCTTGCCGCGCAGCTCCTCGACCAGCGCGCGGTGCGCCTCCTCGTTGGCCCGCCAGACCTCCGACGCGGGATCGGCCGCGCTCTGAAGCTCCGGTGCCTGGTGCATCCTGCGGCCCCTCACTTTGTTAATGAGCGTTAACGCATTTCCTTCAGGTTAACGACCGCTAACCTCCCTGTCTAGAATTGTCTTCATGAGCACCCGGACCGATGCCCCCACCCGCCGTGAGCAGATCCTCAAGGAGGCCGCCCGGCTCTTCGCCGAGCGCGGCTTCCACGGCGTCGGGGTCGACGAGATAGGAGCCGCGGTCGGCATCAGCGGCCCTGGCCTGTACCGGCACTTCCCGGGCAAGGACGCGATGCTCGCCGAGCTGCTCGTGGGCATCTCCGGTCAGCTGCTGACGGGGGCGAAGCAGCGGCTGGAGGAGGCCGACGGGGTGGCTCCCGGGGAGGTCCTCGACTCGCTCATCGAGGGGCACATCGACTTCGCGCTCGACGACCGTCCCCTCATCACCCTGCACGACCGCGAGCTGGACCGCCTCCGGGACAGTGACCGCAAGCTGGTCCGACAGCTCCAGCGGCAGTACGTCGAGCTGTGGGTGGAGGTCGTCCGCGAGGTGTACCCCGACCTGGGTGAACCCGCGGCCCGCTCGGCCGTGCACTCCGTCTTCGGCCTGCTCAACTCCACCCCCCACCTCGGCCGCGCCGGTTCACTCCCGGGCCGCGGCGCCACCGCCGAGCTCCTGCACCGCATGGCGCGAGGCGCGTTGGCGGCGGCGGGGGCGTGACGAGCGTTACCCCTGCCTCACCCTGGACGCTCTTCCTACCCGCCGGTACGGTGGATATGAGCAAGCGCTTAGCCGACGGGACGGCAACCATCAATTGAGCAAGTCCCACGGCGAGCAACCAGGTACGCGAGAGCGGCGCCGGTTTAGGCGCAAAGAAGGGTGGCGACGGTGCGCCGTACGGTGTTCAACGAGGATCACGAGGCGTTCCGGGAGACCCTCCGGGCCTTCATCGAGGCCGAGGTCGTCCCCGTCTACGACGAGTGGTTCGCCGCCGGCCAGGCGCCGCGCGACTTCTACTACAAGCTCGCCGACCTCGGCGTCTTCGGTATCCGCGTCGACGAGGAGTACGGCGGCGCCGGCATCGACTCCTACAAGTTCGAGGCCATCCTCTACGAGGAGACCGCCCGCGCGGGTGTCTCCTTCGGCGGCTCCGGCGTGCACGTCCTGCTCGGCCTGCCCTACATCAAGCTCCTCGCCACCGACGAGCAGAAGAAGCGCTACCTGCCGAAGTTCGTCTCCGGTGAGGAGATGTGGGCGATCGCGATGACCGAGCCGGGCACCGGCTCCGACCTCGCGGGCATGAAGAGCACCGCCAAGCTCTCCGAGGACGGCACGCACTACGTCCTCAACGGCTCCAAGACCTTCATCACCGGTGGCGTGCACGCCGACCGCATGATCGTCTGCGCCCGCACCTCCGCGCCCACCGCCGAGGACCGCCGCCACGGCATCTCCCTCTTCGTCGTGGACACCAAGGCCGAGGGCTACTCCGTCGGCCGCAAGCTCGACAAGCTCGGCCTGAAGACCTCCGACACCGCCGAGCTGGCGTTCGTCGACGTCAAGGTCCCCGTCGAGGACCTCCTCGGCGAGGAGAACAAGGGCTTCTACTACCTCGGCCACAACCTGGCCTCCGAGCGCTGGGGCATCGCCTACGGCGCCTACGCCCAGGCCAAGGCCGCCGTCCGGTTCGCCAAGCAGTACGTGCAGGAGCGGGTGGTGTTCGGCAAGCCTGTCGCCCACTTCCAGAACACCAAGTTCGAGCTGGCCGCCTGTCAGGCCGAGGTGGACGCCGCCGAGGCCGTCGCCGACCGCGCCACGGAGGCCCTCGACGCCGGTGAGCTGACCCCCGCCGAAGCCGCCAGCGCCAAGCTGTTCTGCACCGAGGTCGCCCACCGCGTCATCGACCGCTGCCTCCAGCTGCACGGCGGCTACGGCTTCATGAACGAGTACCCGATCGCCCGCCTGTACGCGGACAACCGCGTCAACCGCATCTACGGCGGCACCAGCGAGATCATGAAGTCGATCATCGCCAAGGACATGGGCCTGTAAGCCGCCCGCAATCGCCGGCCGATACAACTGGACGCCATGAGCCAGGCACTTCAGGATCTCCTCGATCTGCTCGACCTCGAGCAGATCGAGGAGAACATCTTCCGCGGCCAGTCCCGGTCCGCCGTCGTCCCGCGCGTCTTCGGCGGGCAGGTCGCGGCCCAGGCGCTGGTCGCCGCCGGGCGTACGGTCCCCCCGGACCGGCACGCCCACTCCCTCCACGCGTACTTCCTGCGCATGGGCGACCCGGGCGCGCCCATCGTCTACAACGTCGAGCGCATCCGCGACGGCCGCTCCTTCACCACGCGCCGGGCCGTCGCGGTCCAGCACGGCAGGCCGATCTTCACCCTGTCCGCGTCGTTCCAGACGTACGAGGACGGCCTCGACCACCAGACGCCCGTTCCGCCCTCCCCGGACCCGGCCACGCTGCCCACCTCCGAGGAACGGCTGCGCGGCTACGACCACCTCGACGCGGCGGTGGTGGAGAAGTTCCTGGAGACCCGCGAGGCCATCGACCTGCGCTACGCCGACGAGCCGCCGTACGGGAAGTTCGGCGAGCCGCGCGAGCCGCACTCCCAGGTGTGGTTCCGCACCAACGGCAAGCTCGGCGGTTCTGTTGACGAACCCCTGCTGCACGTCGTCCTCGCCACGTACGTCTCCGACATGACCCTGCTCGACTCGGTCCTGCTCGCGCACGGGCGCGGTGGCTGGGCCGTGGGTGACGTCGTCGGGGCGTCCCTGGACCACGCGATGTGGTTCCACCGGCCGTTCCGCGCCGACGAGTGGCTCCTGTACGACCAGGAGTCGCCGACGGCCCACGGCGGCCGGGGCCTGGGCCAGGCCCGCATCTACACGCAGGACGGCAAGCTCGCCATCTCGGTGATCCAGGAGGGCGTGGTCCGCGTCCCGCGCTGATCACGTCTCGGAGATCACTCCTCGGTGAGACCCGCCTCCGCCAGGAGGTACGCCGTCATCGGGTCGTAGTGGCGCGGGCTGAGTACATGGTCGTCGAGGGGGACCGTCACCTGCACGGTCCCCTCCGCCTCGGCGAGGAACAGCGCCGGGTCGTTGCAGTCGGCGTAGCCGACGGAGTCGACGCCGTGCTGTCCCGCGTAGCCCGCCCAGCCGTGGTCGGCGACGACCAGGTCGGGCAGGGGGCGGCCCTCGCGCTCCAGTGCGGTGAGGATGGCCTTCATGGGCTCGCCGGAGTGGGTGTGCCAGAGGCTGGCGCCGTGGGCCAGGACCGCCACGTCCGCGAGCTGCCAGACATACCCCTCGTCCGTCTGCAGCCCTTCCGGGATCACCACGATCTCGCAGCCGGCCGTGCGCAGGGCGGCGGCCGTGGCGCGGTGCACGTCGAGCAGGCTGCCCGGGTGGCCCGTCGCGAAGAGGACCCGCTGCCGGCCGTCGGCCGCCTTGCGGAGCCGGCCCGCCAGCCGCTCCAGGGCCGCGAGGGTCAGCTCGGGGTCGATGGTGTCCTGGCCGTACCGGTGCTCGGGGTCGTCGTTGACGCCGGCCCGCTCCGCCATCACCGCGAGCACGTCCTGCTCGTCGCTCCAGCGGTCGCCGAGCTCCAGGCCGAGCCAGTACTTGCGGTCGCCGTTCGCCAGCTTGCGGTAGTGGGAGAGGTTGTTCTCACGCGGCGTGGCGACAGCGCCCGCGATACGGGTCCTCACGAGGTGGTCGACGAGCTCGGCGCGGCTGGGTGTCCCGGGTATCGGCATGCGTCCATTGTGAGGCAGCGCTCTGTGCGCACACCCGACGTCCCGCACGCTGGGACGTGCGTCACGCCATGATCTACAACCGCCCCAGCGCGAACCACAACTCCATGCGTACGTCCGGGTCGTCCAGGTCGGCGTCGAGCAGCGCCGCGCACCGGGCGATCCGCTGCCGCACGGTGTTGCGGTGCACCGACAGCGCCACCGCCGTACGGTCCCAGCTGCCGTGCAGCGACAGCCAGGCACGCAGGGTCTCGGCGAGGGCGGGGCTGCCCGCGGTGACCGGGGCGAGGAGGGCGCGGGCGTGCGTCTCGGCCGCGTCCGGCGGGACCAGTTCGGCGAGGGCGGGGCGCCCGCCGTGCCGGACCAGCGGCGTGCGGGTGGCCCGGGCGCGTGCCAGGGCCCGGGCCGCCTGGGAGTCGGCGACGGGCCAGTCACCGGGGCCGGCCGGAGCGCTCACACCCAGCGTCCAGCCGGCCTGCGCGTCCACCTCCCGCCCCTTCGGTACGAGGACGCGCACGACGTCCGCCGCCAGGTCGACCAGCGACGAGCCCAGAGCGGCGCCCAGCGCGGACGCGGCGACCGCGTCGAGGGGCCGGCCGTGGGGAGCGGCGTGCACGACCGTCCACCGCCCGCCGCCCAGCAGCGGGGCCACCTCCTCCGGCGTACCGCCCAGCAGCAGCCGCACCAACGCCGACGAACGCGCCGCCCCGGGACCGCTCTGCTGTTCCCCGGTGAGGAGGGAGAGCAGGACGGCGGCGACCGACGCGATCGTGTGGTCCCCGGCCTCCCGCCCGGGCACCGCGACGCCGAGTACGAAGCCCTGCCCGGCACCGAGGGCGTAGGCGGCGAGCCGGGCGCCGGCGACGGTGTCGGTGGCGGAGGAGGGGGTGGGGGCGGGCGGGGGAGTGGTGCGGCTGACGGTGGCCGGCTGCTGGGCGGGGCTGCCGGTCGGAGGCGTCGGCCGGACCACTGACGTCAGCTCCAGCAGCGCCGCGCTCACCGCCTCCTCCGGTGCCCGCCCCGCCGTGGCGATCTCCGTGCCCTCGGGGCCGTACAGCGCCGCCCAGCCGCCGACCCGCTGGGCCAGTTGGCCGAGGACCGAGGGGACCGGGTCGGGGCGGGAGGCCGCGGCGGCCAGGCTCTGCTGGGCCTCCGTGACGCGGCGCAGCTCGGCGTGGCGGGCCTGGGCCATCAGTTGCCAGACCGCGCGGGCCACGCCCGAGAAGGTCGTGCGGGGCGGGACCTCCAGGAGCGGCAGCCCGTGCGTGTCGCAGGCCGCCACCAGGGCGCGCGGCACGCTGTCGTGCACCGGGGTGAGCCCGAAGCCGAGGGCCGCGCCGCCCGCCGCGACGATCCGGGAGACGTAGTCGTCGAAGCCGAAGTCGAAGTCGAAGTCGAAGGAGGGCCCTGGCCCCGCCGCCTGCGGGATGTGCGCCCCGGCGGTCAGCAGCAGTTCGCCGCCCAGGAGGTAGGGGGAGGGGTCGGCCATCTCGGAGGTGTGCGCACCGTGGATCGCGATGCCCCTGTCCGCCGGCCCGGCGATCCGGCGCAGGCCCAGGTCCTCGCGGGCCAGCAGCGCGGCGAGAGGCACCGGTGGGGTGGGGGGAACGGCGGGATCCGGCACGATGGACGTTTCCTCCAGCCTCAGGGTGTCACCTGGATGAAACGTACACTTCGCAGCCGCTTGCCGGCCACCTAGGGTCAGGTCCCGTCGGCGCCGCCGAAAGCGCGCCTAGTCTCGTACCGGAAGCAGTACATACGCGATGAAGCGTAGGAGAGAAGGCACACGACCATGAGCAGCAACGAGACGCCCCGCGGCCCCGTCGACTCCTCGCGCATCCCGCGGTACGCCGGACCCGCGACCTTCGCCCGGCTGCCCCGCCTCGACGAGGTCGGCCGCGCCGATGTCGCCGTGGTGGGCGTGCCGTTCGACTCGGGGGTCTCCTACCGGCCGGGCGCCCGCTTCGGCGGCAACGCGATCCGCGAGGCCTCCCGGCTGCTCAGGCCGTACAACCCGGCGCAGGACGCCTCCCCCTTCGCCCTCGCCCAGGTCGCGGACGGCGGCGACATCGCGGTCAACCCGTTCAACATCAACGAGGCCGTGGAGACCGTCGAGGCGGCCGCCGACGAACTGCTCGGCACCGGCGCCCGGCTGATGACCCTCGGCGGCGACCACACCATCGCGCTGCCCCTGCTGCGGTCGGTCGCGAAGAAGCACGGCCCGGTCGCCCTGCTCCACTTCGACGCCCACCTCGACACCTGGGACACCTACTTCGGCGCCGAGTACACGCACGGCACCCCGTTCCGCCGCGCGGTCGAGGAGGGCATCCTCGACACCGAGGCGCTCTCCCACGTCGGCATCCGCGGCCCGCTGTACGGCAAGCAGGACCTCACCGACGACGAGAAGATGGGCTTCGGCATCGTCACCTCGGCGGACGTCTACCGCCGGGGCGCCGACGAGGTCGCCGACCAGCTGCGGCAGCGCATCGGCGACCGCCCGCTGTACATCTCCATCGACATCGACTGCCTCGACCCGGCGCACGCGCCCGGCACCGGCACCCCCGAGGCGGGTGGCATGACCTCCCGCGAACTCCTGGAGATCCTGCGCGGTCTGGCGTCCTGCAACCTGGTCTCGGCGGACGTCGTCGAGGTGGCGCCCGCGTACGATCACGCGGAGATCACGTCGGTGGCCGCGTCCCACACGGCGTACGAACTGACCACGATCATGTCCCGCCAGATTGCAGAGGCCCGCGCGAAGTGACTCACGACCACGACCTGGTGCTCCGCCCGACGCCGGCCCAGACGGAGGCCGCGTTGAACCCTCCGCCCGGCCGCAGGGGCGGAGACCTGGTCGTGGAGACCCTCGCCGGGCTCGGCGCGACGACCGTCTTCGGCCTGCCCGGCCAGCACGCGTTGGGCATGTTCGACGCCCTGCGCCGCTCGGACCTGCGGTACATCGGCCTGCGGGTGGAGAACAACGCGGGGTTCGCGGCGGACGCGTACGGCCGCGTCACCGGTGAGGCGGCGCCGCTGCTGCTGTCGACGGGCCCTGGCGCGCTGACCTCGCTCGCCGCGCTCCAGGAGGCGGCCGCGGCGAGCGCCCCCGTCCTCGCGATCAGCAGCCAGGTCCCGACCGCGGGGCTGGGCGGCGGCCGCCACGGCTACCTGCACGAACTCCCCGACCAGGCGGCCTCGTTCCGGGGCGTGGTGAAGTCGGTTCACACCGTCCGTACCCAGTCCCAGATCCCGTCCGCGATCGAGGCGGCCTGGAAGTCGGCGCTGACGGCCCCGCACGGCCCGGTGTGGGTGGAGATCCCGCAGGACGTCCTGCTGGCCGAGACGTCGATCCCCGTCGTGACCGGGGGCGACGCCTTCCCCGACGAGCTGCCCCCACGCCCGGAACTGACCGCCGTGGCAGCCGACCTGCTGTCCCGTGCCGCTCGTCCGGCGATCATCGCGGGCGGGGGAGTGGTACGGGCGGACGCGTCGAAGAAGCTGCGTCAGCTGGCCGAGACGCTTCAGGCGCCGGTCGTCACGACCCCGGGCGGCAAGGGCGCGTTCCCCTGGAAGCACCCCCTCTCGCTCCAGTCCTGGCTGGAAGACCGCCACACCACTGACTTCCTGGAGGACGCCGACGTCCTGCTGGTGGTCGGCTCGGGCCTCGGCGAACTCTCCTCGAACTACCACACGTTCAAGCCGCGCGGCCGGGTGATCCAGATCGAGGCCGACCTCGGCAAGCTGGAGTCCAACCACCCTGCCCTCGGTATCCACGCGGACGCCCGCCTCGCGTTGCAGGCCCTGCTGGAGACGGTCTCCCGGCGGCAGGACCCGACGGCGCCGGAGCGCGTCCGCGCACTCCTCGCGAAGGTCGCCGACCGTATCGCCGCCCAGGAACTCACCCTGGAACAGCAGGTGTTGGCGTCGGTACGCAGGGCGCTGCCCGCCGACTCGCCGTCCTTCTGGGACATGACGATCCTCGCGTACTGGGCCTGGTCGGCGTTCGACCCGAAGGGCCCCAACCACATGCACTCCGCCCAGGGTGCCGGCGGCCTCGGCTACGGCTTCCCCGCGGCGCTGGGCGCGGCCGCGGCCGACCCGACCCGCCCGGTGCTGGCCGTGTCGGGCGACGGAGGGGCCCTGTACTCGATCGCCGAGCTGGCGACGGCCCGGCAGTACGAGCTGAACGTCACCTGGCTGATCGTCGACGACGGCGGCTACGGCATCCTGCGCGCGTACATGAACGACACCTTCGGCGAGACCACCGGTACCGAGCTGACCCGCCCGGACTACGTGGCGCTGGCCCAGTCGTTCGGTGTGCCCGGCGTACGGACGTCCCCGGAGGCCCTGGAGGCGGACCTGGCGAAGGCGCTGGCCGCACCCGGGCCTTCGGTGGTCGTCCTCCCGGCCGTACTGCGGATGTTCGCGCCGACGCACCTGGACTGACCAGCGTCAAGGCCGACAGGCCCCGGTCCGCTGGCCGAAAGACACTTGTCCCGGCAAAGAAAGTCCCCTACGTTCACCTCCACCGCTGCTTTACCGCATGGCCACATCAAGCGCAGCGGCCACATCAATTGCATAAAGAGCTCTGGGGAGAGCTCAGGGGGAGAACAAGGGCATGACCAACCCTTGGTTCCGGCGGGCGCGTGCTGCCCGGACGTTCGGCGTGCTGCTCGGCAGCGCCGTCGTCCTGGGCGCGCTGCCCGCCGTCACCAGCGCGGCCGAGGCCGCCCAGACCAGACCGACATCAGCCGAGGCGACCGCGTTCGCCCGGGCCGCAGACACCGGGGAACCGGTGGAGATCCTTCAGCGACGCACCGAGGACGAACTCGTCTTCGCCAATCCCGACGGCTCGCTCACCAGTGAGACCAGCGTCCAGCCGCAGCGGGTACAGCGGGCCGACGGCGGCTGGGACGCAGCCGACGCGACCCTGGAGCGGCGCCCCGACGGAACCGTCGGGCCGAAGGCCGCCGTCGTCGACCTGGCCTTCGCGGCCGGCGGCTCACAGGACTTCGTCACCCTCGGCGAGGACGGGAAGTCCTTCACCCTGCGCTGGCCGAAGCCACTGCCCGAGCCCGTCCTGGACGGCGACACCGCCGAGTACCGCGAGGTGCTGCCCGGCGTGGACCTGCTGGCCAGCGCCTCGGTCACCGGCTACTCGTACGTCCTGGAGGTGAAGACCCCCCAGGCGGCCCGCAACCCCGAACTCGCGCGGCTTCGCCTGCCCGTGCGGACCGAGGGGCTCGACCTCGGCGCCGGTGCGGCCGGTGGCCTGGAGGCGGTGGACGCCTCCGGTGAGCGCGTCTTCGGCGGCCAGGCACCCAAGATGTGGGACTCCGCCACCGCCTCCGGTGAGCTCCCGGCCGACGCGGTCGCCGCCTCCGGCACGGCCGCCCCGGTCCAGGACACGCCCGACGCCGCCGCCAAGGTCGCCGACATGGGCCTCGACGTCTCCGCCGACGCGGTCACCGTCGTACCCGACCCTGCCGTGCTGACGTCCGCCGACACCGACTTCCCGGTCTACCTCGACCCGGAGGCCGGCATGTCCAAGAGCGAGTGGCTGTACGTCTCCAGCTCCCATCCGAGCACGGAGTACCACAAGTTCAAGGACGAGGAGGGTGTCGGCCACTGCTCGTACAAGACCATCGGCGGCACGTACTACGTGTGCAGCACCTCGCCGTACACCAACCGCATGTACTTCCAGTTCTCCACCGCCGGGTGGAAGAACCGCACCATCTCCAAGGCCGTCTTCGAGGTCTACGAGACGTTCTCCTTCTCGTGCACCAAGAGCACCGTCAACCTGCACCTGGTGGACTCGGCGGGCGTCGACTCGGCCACCAACTGGAACAACAAGCCCAAGGACGGCGACCTGATGGTCGACCGCACGGTGGCCTACGGGCGCGGCGACAGCTGCAGCCCCGACGCGCCGCCCAGCTGGGTCGACTTCCAGGACAACGGCGACGAGAACAACGAGAACCTCACCTCCACCGTGCGCAAGAAGGTGGCCGCCGGTGACCCGCTGGCCTTCTCGCTGCGGGCCGCCGACGAGGACGACCCGAACTCCTGGAAGCGGTTCCGCGGCGACAACGCCAAGCTCGTCGTCACGTACAACACCACCCCGGGCAAGCCCTCCAAGGAGCGCCTGAGCAACCCGGAGGAGAAGGCCTGCACCACGGACAACACCAAGCGCCCGTGGATCCGCGACGCCACCCCGACCATGGCGGTCAACGGCACCGACGCCGACTCCTACAGCGACGGCACCGGCCAGAACCTCACCGCCACCTTCCGCGTCTGGGAGACAGCCGCGGACCGGCCCAAGGTCTACGAGGGCAAGGACGGACCGCAGAACGAGGGCGTGTTCGAGGAGAACATCCCCGTCCGCGAGCTCACACACGGCCGCGGCTACAAGTGGCACGCCCAGCTCTACGACGGCTCCAAGGGGAAGCTCGAGGCCTCCGGGTACTCCGAGTGGTCCGACTGGTGCGAGTTCGTCGTCGACACCGAGCGCCCCGACACCAAGCCGCTCGTGGAGCCGGCGGCCGGTGAGGAGAACCTCCCGGTGGGCGCCAAGCGGCACTTCACCGTCTCCGCCAACGGCAACTCCGACTCCGTCTTCAAGAACGACGTCGAGTTCTACGAGTGGGACCTCGGCAACGACACCCCCGGCCGCAAGGCCACCCCGGCGAGCCTCGGCGGCAACGCCACCATCGAGGTACCGACGTCCACCTTCGGGCCGAACGTCCTCTACGTGCGCAGCGTCGACCGGGCCGGCAACCGCGGCCCGCTGGAGAAGTACATCTTCACCGCCGACCGCGCCTGCGAAGACGCCCTCGCCGACTCCTGCGCCGCCGCCGTCTACGGCCTCGACCAGACCTCCGGCACCACCGCCCCCGACACCTCGGGCCACGACCGCACCCTGACCGTCAAGGGCGCCGACTGGGTCGCGGGCAACCACTCCGCCACCGACGCCGCCGACAAGGCGCTGCGTTTCAACGGCAGCAGCGACTACGCCACCACCGGCTCCGTCGTGCACACCGGGCAGGCGTTCACCGTCTCGGCGTGGGTGCGGCCCACCTCGCTGAGCGAGAACATCGCGGTGGTCAGCCAGGCCGGCAACAACGGCAACGGCTTCACCCTCTACTACTCGACCGCCTACAAGCGCTGGATTTTCGGCCGCCACATCTCCGACGCGGACGGCGCCAACGACGTCATCCGCGCCATGGCTTCCAGCGAGAGGCCGCCCACGGTCGGCAAGTGGACGCACCTGGCGGGCAGTTACGACCCGGCCGCCCGCAAGTTCACCCTCTACGTCGACGGCGAGGAGCAGGGCAGCGCCACCGTCACCGACGTGTGGAACGCCACCAAGGGCCTCAACATCGGCCGCGCCCAGTTCGGCGGCGCCTGGCACGACTTCTTCGCCGGTGACATCGACGACGTGCGCGTGGTCCCCGGCCTGCTCTCGGGCGCGGAGATCTTCCGGCTCGCGAACGACTAGCGGTTCCTGACCAGAACCGCTCTCCCGGGCGCCCGAACGAACACCCTTCGGGCGCCCGGGTCTTCACATCACAACGGGAGGGGAGCGCGCATGCGCTCAACACGGAGACATTACGCCCAAAGATGGGCGAAACATCTGGCCGCCGCGGTGTCGGCGGCCCTGACCCTGACGCTGCTCCAGGCGGCCCCGGCGCTCGCCGACGACGACGCCCGTGAGCAGCGCCGACCCAAGACCCAGGACGTGCCCTCCACCCCCGTGGTGGAGGAGGCCGGCCACGTCACCCCGCTCAAGCACCTCGCCGGATTCGGCGCGTCGAAGCCCCCGAAGGCCACCTGGCCCGAACCCGGCAGCGCCACCGTCACCCTGGGCCAGACCCGCGCGGCCCTCGGCGGCGCCCGCGCCGGCGGCCTCCCCGTGCGGATCGCCGCCCCCAAGTCCCGCGCGGCCGCCACACCGACCCGCGCCAAGGTCGACCTCCTCGGTCACGCCGCCGCCCGCAAGGCCGGCATCGACGGCCTGCTGCTGAAGGTGACCGACGCGGACAACGCCCGTACGGCCAAGGCAAAGGCCAAGCCGGGCAAGGTCTCCGTCCAGGTCGACTACGCCTCCTTCGCCCAGGCCTACGGCGGCGACTGGGCGCAGCGGCTGCGCCTGGTCGAGCTGCCCGCCTGTGCGCTGGCCACCCCGAAGGCGGCCGCCTGCCAGGGCGTCACGCCGCTCAGTACCAGCAACGACGTCCGCGCCCAGAAGCTCACCGCCGACGTCACGGCCGCGCCCGGCGCCAAGGCACCGCTGCTCGCGGTCTCCGCCGCGCCCTCCGGCGGCTCCGGGTCCTACACCGCGACCTCCCTCGCGCCCTCCGCGTCCTGGCAGGTCGCCGCCCAGACCGGCGCCTTCACCTGGCAGTACCCGCTGCGGGTCCCGCCCGCCGTCGCGGGCCCGTCCCCGCAGCTGGGCCTGGCCTACAACTCGGCGTCCACCGACGGCCGTACCGCCAGCAGCAACAACCAGACCTCCTGGGTCGGCGAGGGCTTCGACCTCAGCGCCGGCTACATCGAGCGGTCGTACCGCTCCTGCACGGAGGACGGCCACGACGAGGCCGGGTCGCAGAAGTACGACCTGTGCTGGCACTCCGACAACGCCACCATGAACTTCGGCGGCCGGGCCGGTGAGCTGGTCAAGAAGGCCAAGGACGAGTGGCGTCTGAAGCAGGACGACGGCACGATCGTCGAGCGGAGGACCGGCGGCTTCAACAACGACGACAACAACGAGTACTGGGTCGTCACCACCACCGACGGCACCCGCTACTACTTCGGCAAGGGCAAGCGCGAGTCCGCCGACACCGAGTTCACCGGCTCCTCCTGGGAGGTCCCGGTCTTCGGCGACGACAAGGACGAGCCCTGCCACAAGGACACCTTCAAGGAGTCCCGCTGCCAGCAGACCTGGCGCTGGAACCTGGACTACGTCGTCGACGTGCACGGCAACACGATGACGTACTACTACGGCACCGAGACCAACAAGTACGACACCGTGCGCGGCGACAAGGTCGTCTCCTACGACCGCGGCGGCTGGCTCAAGCGCGTCGAGTACGGCGAGCAGGAGGGCAAGGAGAACTCCACCGCCGCTCCCTCCCGGGTCGTCTTCGACACCGCCGAGCGCTGCAAGGGCGCGGCCGCCGACTGTGAGCCGGGCGACCTGAAGGAGTCCACCGCCACCCGCTGGCCGGACGTGCCGTTCGAGCAGATCTGCACCTCCGACACCGAGTGCAAGGACCAGTGGTCCCCGACCTTCTTCTCCCGCAAGCGCCTGACGAAGGTCACCACGCAGGTCCTGAAGGCGGACGGCAAGACGTACGACGACGTCGACGAGTGGGAGCTGGCGCACAAGTACCAGAGCGCCGACACCACCCACTCCCCGTCCATGTGGCTGGAGTCGGTCACCCACTCCGGCAAGGACGGCGCGAACAAGCTCCCGAAGGTCACCTTCTACGAGCGGCAGGACGCCAACCGCGTCGACACCGGCGCCGACGACCGCCTTCCCATGTACAAGTGGCGCATCCGGGCCATCCAGTCGGAGACCGGCGGCACCATCTCGGTCAACTACAAGCCGACCGAGTGCACCCCGTCGAACCTGCCCACCCCCGAGACCAACACCAAGCGCTGCATGCCGTCCTTCTGGTCGAAGGAGGGCACGGTCGGGGAGAAGGAGGACTGGTTCCACAAGTTCGTCGTCGACACGGTCACCGAGGACGAGGTCACCGTCACCGGCCCGAACAAGGTCACCTCCTACGACTACTCGGGCGCCGCCTGGGCCTTCGACGAGAGCGAGCTCGTCAAGACCAAGAAGAAGACGTGGAACCAGTGGCGCGGCTTCCGCACGGTCACCGTGAAGACGGGTGACGAGAACAGCAAGCAGCTGCGCACCCAGACCACCTACCTCCAGGGCATGGACGGCGACCGGGAGAAGGAGTCCGGCGGCACCAAGTCCGTCACGGTCACCGCCTCCGACGGCACCAAGGTCCGCGACGACGCCCGCCACCAGGGCTTCCAGCTGGAACAGCGCACCTACAACGGCTCCGCCGAGGTCAGCGGCGCCGTCAGCACCCCCTGGAAGTCGGCCGCCACGGCCACCGAGGGCAGCGACGAGGCGACGTACGCGGCGGTGAAGTCGACGAAGACCCGCACCGCCCTCGACGACGGCAAGGTCCGCCGCGCCGCCATCGAGCACTTCTACGACTCGTACGGCATGCTGGAGCGCTCGTCGGACTCGGGTGACCTGTCGGACCCGGACGACGACACGTGCACGACCAACAGCTACAACCGCAACACCAAGGCCAACCTGCTCACGCTCCTCAAGCGCGTGACGGTGGTCCCGGTCAACTGCGACGACGGCGCCCCGTCCTACAAGGGCGAGGCGATCTCCGACGTCCGCACCTGGTACGACGACCCCGACACCTACGGCACCACGCCCACCAAGGGCGACGTGGTCCGCAGCGAGAAGGTCAAGGGCTACACGGACGACGGCACCCCGCAGTACGTGACGACGTCGACCGCGAAGTACGACGCCCACGGCCGGGTCACCGACTCCGCCGACCAGCAGGGCAACACGACGAAGACGTCGTACACGCCGACCACGGGCGGCCCGGTGACCGGCATGAAGGTCACCGACCCGGTGGGCAACTCGACGACCTCGACGGTCGACCCCCGCTGGGGCCTGGTCACCGCCACGGTCGACGCCAACAAGCAGCGCACCGACCTGGACTACGACGCCCTGGGCCGCCTGCTGAAGGTCTGGCTCCCGGGCCGCGCGAAGTCCGGGGACACCCCGTCCCTGGAGTACTCCTACCTGGTCCGCAACAACGGCCCGGTCGTCACCACCACGAAGTCGCTCCTCCCGAACGGCTCCGTCGCGGTCAGCCACCAGCTCCAGGACGGCCTCCTGCGCGAGCGCCAGTCCCAGGCCCCGGCCGCCAACTCCGGCCGGGTCGTCACCACCACGGAGTACGACTCCCGCGGCCTCGCCGTCAACGAGATCGGCCCCTTCTACAACTCGGCCGCCGTCGGCACGACCTTCGTGGGCGTGGCGGACGCTTCCGAGGGGACGCCTCGGGAGACGGAGACGGTGTACGACGGGGCGGGGCGGGCGACGGACGAGATCTTCCGCGTGGCCGGCACCGAGAAGTGGCGTACGAAGACCACGTACCACGGTGACCACACGACGGTCGACCCGCCGGCCGGCGGCACACCCACCGCGACGTACACCAACGCGCAGGGGAAGAAGACCAAGGTCCTCGAGTTCAAGGCCTCGTCGCCGACGGGCGCGGCGGACACGACGTCCTACGACTACGACGCCGCGGGCCATGTCACCGAGGTCAAGGACGAGTCGGGCAACCTCTGGTCCTTCGAGTACGACGTGCGCGGCCGTCAGACCCGGGCCGTCGACCCGGACGCCGGCACGTCCTGGATGACGTACAACGACCTCGACCAGCTGAAGACGGTCCGCAACCAGCGCGACACCACCCTCACCTTCACCTACGACAAGCTGGGCCGTCAGCGCTCGCTCTACAACGGCGACAAGAAACTGACGACCTGGGAGTACGACAGCGCCACCGTCCCGAACGGCAAGGGGCGCCTGGCCTCGGCCACCAAGTGGGTGGGCGACGACGCCTACACGAATTCGGTCGACGCCTATGACGCGGCGGGCCGCCCGACGAAGACCTCGGTGACGATCCCCGCCGCCGAGGGCAAGCTGGCCGGCACCTACACCTCGACGGCGTCGTACAAGCCGGACGGGTCGCCCGACGACATCGGTCTCCCGGCGGCCGGCGGTCTCCCGGCGGAGACGGTCACCACCGGCTACACGGCGACCGGACTGCCGTCCTTCACGGTGGGCGACACGACCGACTACGCCCGCGAGTCCCGCTACTCCAACTACGGCGAACTCCTCCAGCTCACGCTGGGTACCGCCAGCGCCGACAAGTACACCTGGCTCACCAACACCTACGAGGAGGGCACCCGGCGCCTGGAGCGCGCCCGCATCGACCGGGAGATCGTCCAGAACCCCGACTCGGACATCACCTACGGCTACGACGCCACCGGCAACATCCGCAAGGTCGCGGACACGCCCGAGGGCAAGACAGCGGACGTCCAGTGCTTCACGTACGACTACCTGCGCCGTCTGAGCGAGGCGTGGACCCAGACGGCCACAGCCTGCGCGGCGAGCGCCGGTGAGGCGACCGTCGGCGGCCCGGCGCCGTACTGGCACTCCTACGCGTACGACGTGGCGGGCAACCGAACCGGGGAGGTCCGCCACGCCACCGGCACGTCCGGGGACGCGGCGATCACACAGACGACGACGTACGTACCGAAGGCCCAGGACGCCAAGGGCGGAACGCACGCCCACGCCCTGAAGTCGGCGGAGGCGCGCACCTCGACGTCGGGTTCGGCGGCGAAGGAGGCGACGGCGGCCCAGTCGTTCGCGTACGACGAGGCGGGCAACACCGTCCGCCGTACGAAGGCGGCGACGGACCTCTCCCCGGCGGTCGACCAGAAGCTGGACTGGGACGAGGAAGGCCGCCTGAGCGCGGTCACCCCGTACCTGTCCGGCGACACGCTGGACGAGGCGAACAAGACCTCGTTCGTGTACAGCGCGGACGGAAAGCGCCTGCTCCGCAAGGAGAAGGGCGCCGTCACGCTGTACCTGGGCAGCCAGGAGATCCGCCTCGACACGGAGAAGAAGTCCCTGTCGGGCACGCGCTACTACTCCCACGGCGGCCGGCAGATCGCCGTGCGCACCTCCGCCGGCGTGACCTGGCTGGTCGGCGGCCAGAACGGCACCGCGGAGATCGCCGTCAGGGCGTCCGACTCGGCGATCGTCCAGCGCCGCACCCTTCCCTTCGGCGAGGTACGCGGTGCCAAGCCGGCGGCGGGCGCGTGGCCCGGTGACAAGTCGTTCGTGGGCGGCACGGCCGACGCGACGACCGGCCTGATCCAGCTCGGCGCACGCGCGTACGACCCGGCCGCAGGCCGCTTCGTGTCCGTGGACCCGATGCTCAACCTCGCGGACTCACAGCACCTCAACGCCTACGCCTACGGCCGCAACAACCCGTTGGCCTTCCCGGACCCGACGGGCCTGTACTGGGGCGAGTCCTGGATCAGCCCGATCGGCCACGGAGCCCTCGACGTCGTGGGCCTGGTGCCCGGCTTCGGCGAACCCGCCGACCTGCTCAACGGCGTCTGGTACACGGCCGAGGGCAACTACATCGACGCGGGTCTGTCCTACGCCTCGGCGATCCCGATCGCGGGCTACGGTGCGACCGCGGCGAAGGGCGCGCGGTACGTCGACAAGGCAGTGGACGCGGTCGACGTGGCGACGGACACCGTCAAGGCGGCCGACAAGACCAAGGACGCCGTCAAGAACGCCGAGAACGTGACGCCGCCGTCCACCCCCAAGCCCAAGCCCCCGCCCAAGCCGGCTCCGCCGGCCAAGCCCAAGCCGGCCCCGCCGACCAAGAAGGCCGACGGCCCGAAGAAGAGCGAGAAGGCGGACGCCGACAAGCCCGCGAGGCCGAAGAAGGACGACGATCCGGACAACGTCTACATCTACAAGGCTCCGTACAAGGGAAAGACCAAGAAGATCGAGGAGGAGGGCTTCAAGCCCGAGGACTACCCGGGCCGCAAGGGCCAGAACCCGGACGGCCACGCCTACTTCGGCCTGGGCGACAAGGGGCTGGTCGTCGCGGAGGACTACGCGGGGCGTGGTCCCTACGATGGGACGGTTGTGGAGATCAAGATCCCCAGGGCCGACTTCGACAAGCACTTCGAGAAGTTCGTCGGTTCGCACAACGGCGTTCAGCGCGCCGAAGTCGGAATTCCCAAGGAGATGTTGGGTCTCCTCAACTCGTATCCGCTGAGAGTGATGGACGAGCTATGACCGACCATGAGGTGCCCGAGGCCGAGATGAGCCTCGTGGGGAGCGTCGTCGAGGGAGAGGCCACGGCGGTTTTCCCCTGGGGAGTCATCGTGGACCTGGGCCTGTCACGGGACGGCCTCATCGATGTCCTCTACATCGACGATGACGACAACTACCAGGTGGGCGACCGAGTGTCGTGCTACCTGGACGCCTTCGACGAGATGAAGAACAAGTTCATCCTGAGGCCTCCGGGGCAGGTGCCTCTCGCGGAACGCCTGCGCAGGGCCGAGGAGCGGCGAGGTCTCTCCTCCTGACGTTCCGGACAGCGGCGATCGCCGGGGAGAGCGTGTGACGAGCTCCCCGGCGATCGTCGTGCCAGGGGGCACCTCGAATGCGATGAAGGGGATGAACTCCAGTTGGCGGAACAGAAGTTCACGCGGTTCCTGCTGTCGCTGGACCGTTTCCAGAAGCAGCTCGCCGAGTTCATGCTCGGCCGCTACCTGGAGTTCGACTTCAGGGGCGACTCCGACGTCGAGGACGAGACGGCACTCAGCCCGCAGCTCCTCCTCGACGTCGTGGACGGCACACCGCAGGTGACGCTCCACCACGGCATCACCTGGATGGACCTCACCCGGGACCCCGAGCCGAACGAGTACCGCCTCGCCGTGACCCTCGCCTTCACCGAGGCGGGGATCACGGCGGAGGCGCTCGTCCGGATCGACCTGGAGCGCGACATGGGCGAGTGGCCGGCCGGGGTCCACACCCCGTACCGGCGGCACGCCGAAGGCCTGGACCTCGACGAGGCCCTGACCTTCGTCGAGGCCCGGGTCGGCGAACTGTGCGAGCGATACGACGATGCGGCCCGCCTGGGCCTTGCCCGGCGGACCTGATGCCCGAGCTGAGGTCCAGGTGAAGCCCACCCTCGTCCTGCTGGTGCCGGGCTCGGACCGTGAGCGGTTGCTCGCGGACCTCCGGGCACTCGGACTGACGGACCGACCGGACCCGTTCTTCGACCTGCTCGAACTCGGCGAGAACACCTACGGTTTCGCGCTCTCCGGGCGCGTGATCGAGGACTTCGACCCGGAGGAACTCGAAGAGGTCGCCCGCGTGGCGCCGGATCCGTACGCGGTCCTCGTGGAGTACGAGAACGCCGAGTCGGCGAAGGCCCTCCTTGGCAGCCTCATCCGCGACCGGACGGGGGTGGTGGACACGAACTTCGGAGAGCTCATCGAGTTCTCCGAGTTCGTGCGCCGCATGGAAGCCGAACCGGGCTGGGACTGGCGGGCCGTGAACCCGGCGCCCCACCTCGCCGAGGTCGTCGAGCAGTTGCACACGGCGTTCCCCGCCGGTCTCGGAAAGGACGACGAGGACTACGGGCCGCTGCTCGTGATCCTCTCGGACCTGTTGTCGGAGCGGAACCTCGGCGAGGTGGTGGAGACGGCCTTCGGCCTCGACCGGCACGTGGTGCGCAACGAGGCGGCAGCGGTACGGTCCGTCCGCAAGCCGTCGGCCGGACAAGTGGAGCGCCTCAAGGAACGCATGGTCGCTCGCGGCTGGTACCTGGAAGACGACGACAGGGACTGAACTCGGGGTGGGGCCATGGGGGCGTACAACATGGCGGTCGTGCCGCGGCTGCACGGGTGTCCGGGGTGTGGCGACGAGGGGCCGATGACCCTGCAGTTCCACTTCGGGCACACGTTCCAGGACACGTACCGCATCGGCGATCGCCTGGGATGGGGCGGCAACGACAAGGGGGCGCCGGGTCAGGAGCGTGCGGAGGTTATCGGGTACCAGGAGCCGTGCGGCGCGTGCGGGCTCGACGAGGACCGGGAGTATGTGCTCGTCTTCGCGTCCGACGTGCTGACCGGAGAGCACCGGTACGCGTTGCCCGAGGACCTCGTGCGTCTCGGGTAGCAGGGATGGGAGCCAGGGGCCCTGCCGGATCCGTCCGGCGGGGCCCCTTCCCTTCGTCCTGTGCCGTTACCAGATCGCCTCGACCCACTCCGGGTGGTCGATGAACGGGTTGCGGTTGTGCTGGTACGTGTCGTAGATGACCTGGTTGCGCTTTTCCTCGAAGGCGCTCGGCGGGTCCTCGTCGTTCCACTGCTTGAGCACGGAGAGCTTGCCGATGTACGGGTTGCTGCCGTTGTTGACCTTCTCGTTGGGCTCCAGGTCGGCGAAGCCGTCGCCGCCGTCGTACCGCACGGCCATGTAGAGGATCATGCGGGCCACGTCGCCCTTGTCGGCGTCGCGCGGCTCGAAGGAGTCGGAGTCGACGAGGCTGCCGCCGCCGCCCGTGACCGCGCTGCCGCCGTTGTCGAAGTCCAGGTTGCCGCGGATGCTGTTGACCTTGACGTCCGCGGGGCGCAGGTGGTGCAGGTCGGTGCCGGGTCCGGTGGCCTCGCCGAAGTCGCCGTGGGACTTGGCCCACACGTGCTCGCGGTTCCAGTCGCCGACGTCGCCGCCGTTGAGGGACTTGCTGCGCGAGACACCGCTGTACAGCAGGATCACGTTGCTGCTGTTGTTCGGGTCCTGGTCGGTGACCTTGAGGGCGTTCCAGACCGCGGAGTACGAGATCTTCGACTGGCTGCTGATGATCGTGTGCAGGGAGGACTTGAGGCTCGTGCCCGTCTTCCCGATCGCGTTCTTGTAGTACGTCGTGTCGTACGCGGTCGTCGTGGCCGCGGCGGGGGTCGCGGTCAGGGCGGGAGCGGCGAGGCCGACCAGCACGGCGGCGGTCGTCAGCGCGACCGGCTTCCAGCGGCGGCGGGTGCGTGTCGCCAGCATAAGTGGGGTCCCATCTACGCGGGTTGAATGGAGGCGGCAAACGGGAGAGTGGCATGGACATGCGGTCATGTCCATGGAGTCGACGTGTCCATTGGATGACGTGAAACGGCAAATCGGGGCTTCTCTGCGCGAGTTGACGCAGCGGAACGGCCCCTGACCGGGAGTCAGGGGCCGCAGAGGGGCGGCTTCACGCCGGTGTCAGCTGACGTCCGACGCGTCCAGGCGGTAGACCGTCGACTGGTTGGCCGTGCTCGACGCCGAACTCCCGCTGTAGTCGCTCTCCTTCACCGCCGTACCGTGCTCCTGCACCCACGCCGTGACCTCGGAGCTGACGTCGGACCCGCCACCGGGACCCCCGCCCATACCGCCGCCACCGATCTGCATGTAGTGCAGCTCGCCCGCCTTCACCAGTTCCTTCAGCTTCGCCAGGGTCATCGCCTTGTCGCTGCCGGACCAGCCCCACATGGAGATCACCGCCTCCACCCCCGCCCCCGCCGTTGCCCTCGCCGCCGAAGATCCGGCCGAGGCCGTTGTAACCCATGATCAGGTTCCAGGCGGTGCCGTCGGTCGAGCCGCCGATGTACGGCCGCTCGGAGGCCGGGACCAGTGACACGGCGGCCGCCCACCAGAAGCTGGAGACGGCCAGGACCACACCGGCGAGGAGCAGGTTGACGATCCGCTTCACCAACGTCGGCTTGGCCGCGTACAGGTAGACCAGGAAGACGGCGGGCAGCGCGATATAGCCCTGGAGCATCTTCGTGTTGAAGGCCAGCCCGAAGCAGGCGGCGGAGCCCAGCAGTGGCAGCAGCCTGCCGTTCCGCGCGGCCCGCAGTGCGAGGGCCGCGCCCGCCACCATCAGGAAGACCAGCAGCGTGTCGGGGTTGTTGTCGCGGTTGATGGCGACGGTGATCGGCGTCAGCGCCAGCACCAGCGCGGCGACCGTCGCCGCGCCGTGCCCCCACACCCGCTTCACGGACGCGTGCAGGATCCAGATCGTCGCGACGGCGACCAGGACCATCGGCAGCATCATCTGCCAGGTGCCGAAGCCGAGGATCCGGCACGACAGCCCCATGACCATCAGCGCGAACGGTGGCTTGTCGACCGTCAGGAAGTTGCCCGCGTCCAGCGAGCCGAAGAACCACGCCTTCCAGCTCTCGGTACCGCTCAGCACGGCGGCACTGTAGAAGCTGTTGAGGCTGGAGCCCGACAGGTTCCAGGAGTACAGCGCCGCCGCCAGGATCAGGATCGCGATCAAGGCGGGCAGCGACCAGCGCGGTGCTTTGTCCGGCGGCGGTTCAGGGGCCGTCGCGGAGGTTGTCGGCGGCGGCCAGTCGGGGGACACGGTTGTGTGGGGGTGCGGATTGGTGGCAGATGTCACCAGTGCACAGTGCAGACGGCCGATGAGTGAGGGCTGTGCTCAACCTGGGGGCAGCCTGTGGGTGGGTGTCGTCTCCAAGCTGGTCAGCAGCCACGAATTGCGTCATTGAGATTTCCGGCCAGATGTAGCCGAAATGCGCAGCGACCGCCGCGAGGGACGGCGCAGATGTGACACCGGCGGCGAGACGTCCCGTGGGAGCGGTGTTCCGAAAGCCGCTCGTCTTCGTCGCGGCGTTCATCCGTCGTCGTAGCAGAGCGTTTCAGCGAGCAATTGGGCAGCATAGCGAAATGCCACATTCTGACGTAGTACCGCTGATGGTCGATGATCGAGGCAACGCCTTGGTCTCCTTCGCGCCCGGCGCTGAAGGAGCGCCACCACGTGACGCCCCGCTGCCGGCGGCATTGGTCGCCGTCTGGCACGGCGACAGTGTCCTCATGGTCTTCGATCGATGGCGCCAGATGTGGGAACTGCCCGGGGGGCGTGTGGAGGTTGGTGAATCACCACGCCAGGCGGCCATGCGCGAGTTGCGTGAGGAGAGCGGTCAGGAACCCGATGAACCGCTGCAGTTCATCGGCTACGCGGGCTTCCTGCTGGCGCCCGATGAGCGAGCCGAGTACGCGGCACTGTTCGCCGTCCGCACCACCACTGTTCGGGACTTCCAGGCCAACGAGGAGATTGCGGCCATCCGCTGGTGGAACCTACGGGATGCCCTCCCGGGACGTGTTCAGCCCCTGGACGCCCACCTCGCCCGTCTGACTCGCAAGTCGGACCCTGACCTCTTCCACCGTCAACAGCGAGGTTAAAAATCAAGCTTAAACGGTGTCCCGTAAATGATCGTTCTCATGGGCGAGGTGCGTCCTGCCGACGCGGCGACCGGCGCCTATCCGACGAGCATGAGGTTGTGCATGCGGGCAATGCCGGATATCGCATGGCGGACGCCGTCACCGCGTAGTACTCCAGCCGTAGTTCGTGATCTTCATGCCTGAGTGGCTTGTCGTCGGTAGTGGCTGACCTGGGATCGGGCCTGGTGGCGGCGTCGCCAGTCGGACCAGCCGAGCCGGTGCACGGCGTCGTGGACGGGTTGGACGACGAGCGTGATGAACAGTCGTTGGATCTCGTTGCAGGTGAGCGGTATGAGGGCGTCGAGTGCGGGGTGGTGGGTGTGTTCGTCCGCGCGGACGACGGCCAGGAAGGCGTGGGCGAGCATGGCCAGGGTGACCCAGCGGGACCAGGACGGGTAGCGGCGGACCTGGTGCTCGTCCAGGGCGGCCAGGCCCTTGCCGGACTGGAAGAACTCCTCCACCCGCCACCTTGATCCAGCGACGCGCACCAGGGTGGTCAGCGGCACCGGTGCGGGGGAGTAGCAGCGGTAGTAGGCGAGTTCGCCGGTGCTGCGGTTTCGGCGGATGAGCAACTGGCGACTCCCGGGCCGGAGGTCGACGAGGTCGATGACGGCCCAGTCGTAGAAGCGGTGGCCCTTGGCTCCGGCCCCTGCGGACAGCTTCTGTCAGGCCCGCTTGGGCACCTTTTTGGCCAGGGCGTCCGCGCGGAACTTCCCGGCGCCGGTGGTGACTTCGTGCGAGCAGGCCACCGCGAGGACGTAGCCGGTGCCGCGTTCCTCCAGCGCGGTTCGCAGCGTCGGGTTGCCGCCGTAAACCTCGTCACCGGCGACCCAGGCGGCCCGGTGCCCGGCGTCCAGGAACCGGGCGACCATGCGAGCGGCCAGCTCCGGCTTGGTCGCGAACCCTGTCTTCTCGCCGAGCCCGGCGGCGCGGCAGCGGTCGGGGTCGGAGGTCCAGGAGCGCGGAATGTACAGTTCCCGGTCCACCGCGGCGTGCCCGCGCCGGCCTGCGTAGACCAGGTAGACGGCGACCTGGGCGTTCTCGATCCTGCCCGCGGTGCCGGTGTACTGGCGCTGGACGCCGACCGTGCCGGTGCCCTTCTTCACGTCGCCGGTCTCGTCGACCACCAGAACCGCCTGGTCGTCGTGCAGGTACTCCACCACGTAGCCGCGTACGTCGTCGCGGACCTGGTCGGCGTCCCACTTGGCCCGCCCGAGCAGGTGTTGCATGCCGTCCGGGGTGGCCTCCCCGGCCCACTCGGCGATGGTCC
The DNA here is from genome assembly GCF_056436655.1 of Streptomyces sp. NPDC043427. Classification (NCBI taxonomy): domain Bacteria; kingdom Bacillati; phylum Actinomycetota; class Actinomycetes; order Kitasatosporales; family Streptomycetaceae; genus Streptomyces; species Streptomyces sp. NPDC043427. The sequence continues at coordinate 118,159 of NZ_JBWKCC010000019.1, forward strand.
AGCAGTTCTTACGCGGCAGGTCCGACAGCAACCCGAGCACCAACCGTCCGGCCCTGCCCCGGGGTTCGACTCGCGTGAACCGGCCTGCGATCCGGCTCATCAGGCCCCCGGACGCCTCCTGCCAGCGGGCAGGGTCTACGCTGTGACCTGCGGCCACCCATGATCGTTTGTCTTCACACACCGATGATCAACGGTGGCCGCACCCGTCTCCACAGCGCGTCAGGGTCGTGCAGCGTTCGTCTGCCGTCCTGTGTCAGGAGGACATGTGCAGCGTGGCGAAGTCTGGTGGGTCGAGTTCGACGAGCGGCGGCTGGTCGTACTGCTGTCGGCAGACGACGCGTCCGGGATCCGGGCGATGCAGGTCGTCGCGCCGGCGGGCGTCGACATCAGCGGTCTGGGCGTCGAAGTGCAAGTAGGCGCCATGGAAGGACTGCCCTTTGAAGGCGTACTGCGGTTCGCATTCCCGCGTCCAGGCTTCACCCCCTGCACGTGGCTGACCACCATGTCCCGGGACGACCTGATCGAGCGAGCAGCCGTCCTGTCCTCCGCGAAGCTCAGCGAGATCGAGGATGCCCTCCGCCTCGGCGGACAGGCGAAAGAGTGGACCCCGGCGACAACCGCGAAGCTCAGCGAGATAAAGGACGCCCTACGTACGTCTCGGTGAACTCGAGTAGGCGGACACCCCCCCGATGGCGTGGTCGATCTCGTCCAGATGATCGACACTGGCCACCTGTCTCCTCGGCGCCCTCACCATCGAGATCACGAACTACGGCTGGAGCAGTAGGCGGCAATCGCACAGGATCATTTAGGCCTTCATGTGGGCGAAGACGTGCTCGACGCGGGCTCTCACCTGCTCGTGGCTCTTGATGTGGGCCTGCTTCCATGCCGAGAGTTCCTGGCCTTGCGACGGCGGTGCGGGATGACCAGGCCGGTGCCCGGATAGCCGCCGTCGGTGATCGTAGTGGTGTTCCCGACGGCGGCCTTGGCGCCGGGCTCGGTCCAGGCTCGGCAGTTGTTTCGATTCCTTGGCAGCGGTCGGCCGACCACGACCACCAGCCGGGTGTCGGCGTCGATGACCACCTGATGGTTCGTGGAGTAGCGGTAATTCTTCGACTGCTCGGCCATCTTGTGGTCCCTGGTCGGGATCAGGGTGCCGTCTACGATCAGCACCGCGTCCTTCGCGAACCGCTTGCGTGGCTGGAGCGCGAGCTTCGGGCCGAGGTGGTCGATGACGTGGTCGGCTGCAGACTTCGAGGCCCCGAACGGCAGGGTCAGCTGCCGCAGTGTCAGGTTCGTTCGCCAGTACGCCGTCACCAGCAGCACTCGGTCCTCCAGCGACAGCTTCCACGGTCGTCCCCGGCCGGACGCGTCGGCGCCCTCGCGCCGCAGCTGGGCCACCAGCTTGCCGAAGGCCGACGGGCTCAGCCCAGTGAAAGGAGCTATCCAGGGTGGTTCCGACGTCGTAATCACACCACTCACGTAGTGATCATTTCACGAGACTACGGACGACCGCTGTCGTCTCTGACTTGAAAGGCCCATTCCCTACAGGGAATTGCCGATCTCCACCGCGCTCCGCAGGATCTGGATCCGAATGGAGCTGCCCGGACAAGGAGACGAAGATGATCGAGATCGACCCGCAGCAGCTGGCCGACCGCTACATGGCTCAATGGAATGTGTCCAATGCTGCAGAGCGCCGCGCGGCCGTCGAGCGACTCTGGGCCGAGGACGGCACCCATATCCTTCACCCGCCTGCCGAGATACGGGAGACCGCCGCGGAACTCGGCTTCGACCACCCGACTCTGGAGGCTCAGGGATACGACGCCATCGAGACCCGAGTGGCGCGAAGCTACGAGCGGTTCGTCGAGAAACAGGGATTCGCCTTCCAGGCGCGCCCCGGGGCGATACGTCTCAATGGCGTGGTCAGGATCGGCTGGGAGGCGGTGTCCACCGCAACCGGCGACGTGGTGGGTGGTGGTTCGGACATCCTCGTACTCGACGATAACGGCCGCATCAAGACCGATTACATGTTCCCGGGCTCCTGAGCGGCGGCAGCACAAGCCATTGCCCCGGTGGCTGCTGAGAGAGCCTCGGCAGTCGCCGGGTCGGCCGGCAGGAACGCCTCCAGCTTCAGCTCGGCAAGCGTCACGTCGATGGCGGTGGCGAAGGTCGTCACAGTCGTCATCAGGCGGAGCTCACCGTACGAGGACTGCAGGCGGAGCGGCACCGCGAAACCGAGTTGCCCGGCGGACGGCTCCAGCTCGGGAACGTACCCGGTGAGCTCGGCGCGCAACTCCTCCAGATGGCCAAGGCGCACCAAGATGTGGCGCGCCCACTCTGCGAGGTTGAGGATGCGGGGAGCCAGTCCGTCGGGATGCAGCGCCAGGCGGTAGATGTTCGTGCCCGGACCCACCAGCTCGGCAGCTGCGCCCTCGGTGATCAGGTCGAATGCGGTGTTCGCGGCGATCAGGTCACCGCCCCGGTCCACAACCAGCGCCGGATACGGCAGATGCCCGCGGAGGATGTGGTCGATCGCCGTGCGCACGGGGGCCAGCACCGGATCGTCCAGTGAGCTCTCCGGGTAGGCGGGCGCGTACCCGGCGGCCAGCAGCAGCTCGTTGCGCTCACGCAGCGGCAGCTCCAGCGACTCGGCCAGGCGCATGACCATGTTCCGGCCCGGGACGGACCTGCCAGATTCAATGAAGCTGAGGTAGCGCTGGGTGGTGCCCGCTCGCAGCGCCAGATCGAGCTGGCTGACATGACGGCGGGTACGACGTTCACGAAGCGTACGAGGGAAGTCCACGGGCCTGTTGTAACGGCGGCGGGGGTCCTAGGCCATTCCCCGCAGGGAATTGTCGCCACTCGTACCGGTCGTGAACATTGCCGACATGGACATCGGTGTACTGCTTCCGACCGGAACCGCCCAGTGGGGCCCTGCCGACGACCCTCGCGAGCTGGTTGGCTTCGGCCGCTACGCCGAACGCTCGGGCTTCTCCTCGCTCTTCGCCAACGATTCTCTGATCAGCCCGCGCATCGAGGCACTCACGATGCTGGCCGCACTCGCCCCGGTGACCGAGACCGTGACGCTGGGCACAGCTGCACTGATGCCGTTCCTCCGTCGGCCGATCCAGGCCGCGCAGGCACTTGCGTCGATCGACCTGCTGTCCGGTGGCCGGCTCACCGTGACGGTCGGCGCCGGTTTCCCCGGCCGCTTCGGACGGCCCCTCTACACACTGTCCGAGCTGCCGTGGGAAAGGCGCTTTGCCCGCCTGGACGAGACTGTCGCGCTGTGGCGGGCCCTGTGGGACGGCGCCGACGCCTTCCACGGCGAGATTCTCCGGTTCGATGACATCCCGCCCACGACCAGGCCGCCCCGAGCCGGCGGGCCGCCCATCTGGCTCGGCGGCGCGACCCCCGCAGCGCTGGCCCGCACTGGCCGACTGTACGACGGATGGCTGCCCTACCCGCCTGACCCCGCCGACTACGCGTCCGGCCTCCGCAACGTCCACCAAGCGGCGGCCGACGCCGGACGCGAGACCGAGGACATCACCCCCGCACTGTTCGTCTCGGTACGGATCGACAACGACATCGAGAGCGGCCGTCGGGCACTGGACGACTACGCGCGGGCCACATACGGCATGCCACTGGAGGAGCTGGAAAAGATCCAGGCAGTTGTCACCGGCTCCCCGGACCAGGTGCTTGAGCACCTAGGACGGTACGTCGCCGCCGGTGCTCGGCACATCGTCACCCGCCTCGGTGCCCTGGACCTGCACTCCCAGCGCGACCAGCTCGAACGGATCGCAGAACTGATCCCCGCCGTCCAAGCGGCAGCGGATCACGCCTCCACCTCGGAAAGCTCCTGAGCCTGGCCCAGCCGACACGAAGCGACGATTGCGGGACAGCTCTTAGTGTGCCCGCAGGCTTTTTGGTGGAGTTTTCCGGTGGGGTGCCCGTCGAGGACTTCGAGGCAGCTGCGGCCCTGATCATTACTGTACGACGACTTCCGCCAGCCCTTCGAGATCGCGGCGTTCGGGATGCTCCGGTCAGCCATGGCGCCCCTTTGTGACAAATGACTGGTCACACTCGACCCTCTGGCGAGCCTAGACCGCACCGTCTCACTCTGTGAGTGGATCGCTACAGAACGCGAGATCCCCGCGACCGAGCGACCGGTCCGGGGGCGTGGCCATCAACGAAAGCTACGGAGTTGACGACATGAGTCACCGTATCGCCCGCCTTCTCGAACCGCTGCTACAACTCCTGTTCCCGGGGACCGGGCGCCGTCGCCGTACGGCCACCGTCCCGGCCGGTGCGTGCGCGTGCCCCACCTGCTCGTGCGTTGGGGAACGCCCCGCCCGCCCGCCCGACCGGCCCGCCGCTCCTGCGAGGCGAGGACAACGCGATGGTCCGCCCCTATCTTGGCCACGTCCGCGCAACTCCGCTTTCTCGCGGCCCGTATGCCGAGGCGCTGCGCGACGTCCACCGCATCGCGGAAAGTCGTGGTGCCCGCCTTCCCAGACCCGATCAAGACGATCCCGACGGGCACGACGGGCACGACGGTCCCGACGGCGACGACATCCCGGCACCGGAGTCCTGAGCGGCTCGCGCACCGAGATACCGTCCGCGCCGCTGCCCGCCCCGTCCGGCCGGATCCCAACCGGCCTGACGCCAACCCTCACACGGAGCCCGGCACGAAGAGGCTCAGCCGGTAGGTGGTCGGCTGCTTCAGGCGTCCACAGAGCGTGTCCACCCGTACCGCCGTCCAGTCGATCTGCTGGTCCGACGCTCGCAGGCGGTGGAGGTAAGCACGCCATTCCGACTCGTCCTGGGTCGTGAAGAGCACTTCCCAGTGGCCCGCGTCGGGTGCGAAGCGAGCGGCGGCACGCTGTGTCTCGTCGTACCGCTGTCGCTCTCGCTGACGCTTCCTCTTGCGTTGCCCTGGCATCGGCCCAGCCTTGCCGCACCAAGCAGCCACGGCAAGGCAATTGTCGGCGCCACGAACAGGCGTACAACTATCGGCCATCTGGGCGAGTCAAACCCGCATGACTCGCCGCAGCCCTCACCGCGCCCGCATCATCGGTACCGCGCTCACCGCCGGAGCGTTCATATCCTGCGTGGCCGTCGCCGCGCCCGCCGCCGCGGCCCCCGCACCGACCGTCGCCTGTACGTCCACGAAGGCGGCCCTCGCCGCCAAGTTGAAGACGGACATCACGGCGGCGCTCGCGGGCCGCAAGGGCACCATCGCCGTAGGCCTCTACGACCGTACGACGAACACCAACTGCACCCTGCGCGCCTCCACCGCCTTCGACTCCGCCAGCACCGTCAAGGTCACCGTCCTGGCCACGCTGCTGTGGGATGCGAAGAAGCACAATCGCTACCTCACCGACCGTGAGGCCACCCTCGCCAAGGCCATGATCACGCAGTCGGACAACGACTCGACCTCCACCCTGTGGCGGCAGTTGGGCCTCACGAAGATCAACGGCTTCCTCGCCGCCGCCGGAATGACACAGACCAAGCCGGGCGCGGACGGCTACTGGGGTCTCACTCAGATCACCGTCACCGACGAGCAGAAGCTGCTCAAGCTCATCACCGCCAAGAACACGGTCCTCAGCGACAACTCCCGCGCCTACATCCTGAAGTTGATGAGCCAGGTCGTCTCGTCACAGCGCTGGGGCACCCCGTACGGCGTGCCGTCCGGTGTCACCGTGGCCCTCAAGAACGGCTGGCTCCAGCGGGCCAGCAACGGCTGGCGCGTGCACAGCCTCGGCGCGTTCAAGGGCGGCGGCCACGACTACGTGATCACCGTGCTCACCCAGGGCAACAGCACCATGGACTACGGCATCTCGACCATCCAGGGCGTCGCCAAGGTCATCCACAAGGACCTCGCGGCCTCCTGATCCTTCATTGGAGGGCCTACCCGCCGTCATCCACCCGTCCTACGGTGACGGCCATGCGCCTGCGAACCGTACTCGCCACCGTCACCGCCGGACTGGCGGCGGCCACCTGCCTCTCCGCCGCCGGACCGGCCGCCGCCGCCCAGAGGGACCACGCCTGCTCGACCACCGTTTCCATCGACCGCTTCTCCGACGCGCTCGACAAGACGACGTACGACGACACCTTCGTCGGCAACCTCTCCGCCCTCGCCCTCGACCGGGACGGCTCGCTCGCGGCCCTCTCCGACCGCTCCGCCCTCTTCGACCTGGACGCGAGAAGCCTCGCCCCGCGCTCCGCCCTCCCCCTCGCCGACGAGAACGGCACCGCCTTCGACTCCGAGGGCCTGGTCGTCGACCGGGACGGCACCCGGCTGATCACCTCGGAGAGCGAGCCGTCCATCCGCCGCTACTCCGCCGACGGCCGTATCCTCGACCGCCTCCCCGTCCCCGACGCGCTCCGCGTCGCCCCGGCCGGCCGCGCCCAGTCCAACGGCACCTTCGAGGGCCTGACCCTGCTGCCCGGCGGCCACACCCTGGTCGCGTCCATGGAGTACGCCCTCACCGGCGACACGGCGGGCATCGTCCGCTTCCAGACCTGGCAGCGCACGCACGACGGCCGCTTCCGCCTCGGCCCCCAGTACGCCTATCGCACCGACACCGGCCTCGGCGTCCCCGAGATCCAGGCGACCCCCGACGGCCGCCTCCTCGTCCTGGAGCGGGGCTTCACGGCAGGCGTCGGCAACACGGTCCGTCTCTACCTCGCGGACCCGCGCCGCGCCACGAACACGAGCGGCATCGAGAACCTCACAGGCCAGGACGACGTCCGGGTGATCAAGAAGACCCTCCTGGCCGACATCGCCGACTGCCCGACCCTGGGCGCCACGGCGAAGCAGCCCCAACCGAACCCCCTCCTCGACAACATCGAGGGCATGGTGATCACGGGACGTGCGGGCGACCGTCTGAAGGTCCTGCTGGTCAGCGACGACAACCAGAACGCGGCACAGACGACGCGGTTCTACTACCTGCGAGTACGCGTCTGAACCTGGCTCGGAGTGTTGCGGCGGGATGAAATCCGCTCCCATCCGCGTTGGTGTCTTCCGGAAGATCAGGCGAAAAATCGGAGGGCACCGGCGTGGCAGCGCAACCGGGGGACAAACAGGGCTGGGCACGCAGGCTGGCCGGGTACGCCTGGCGCTACCCCAAGGACGTGGTGCTCGCCCTCGGCTCGTCCCTCGGCGGCATGGCCGTCATGGCCGTCGTCCCGCTGGTCACCAAGGTGATCATCGACGACGTCATCGGCGACCACACCCGTGACATGGCCCCCTGGGCCGGTGCCCTGATCGGCGCCGCCCTCCTCGTCTACGCCCTCACCTACGTCCGCCGCTACTACGGCGGCCGTCTCGCCCTCGACGTCCAGCACGACCTGCGGACGGAGATGTTCGAGACGATCACCCGCCTCGACGGCCGACGCCAGGACGAGCTGTCCACCGGCCAGGTGGTGGGCCGCGCCACCAGCGACCTCCAGCTGATCCAGGGCCTGCTCTTCATGCTCCCGATGACCATCGGGAACCTGCTGCTCTTCCTGATCTCCCTGGTCGTGATGGCCTGGCTGTCCCTCCCGCTGACCCTGGTCGCCCTCGCCGTCGCTCCCGCGCTCGCCTACATCGCCAAGCGCAGCCGGAACAAGCTCCACCCCGCCACCTGGTACGCCCAGGCGCAGGCCGCCGCCGTCGCGGGTGTGGTCGACGGCGCCGTGAGCGGCGTACGCGTGGTGAAGGGCTTCGGGCAGGAGGACCAGGAGACGGGGAAGCTCAGGGAGGTCGGGCGCCGGCTCTTCGCCGGGCGGCTGCGCACCATCCGGCTGAACGCCGTGTACACGCCCGCCCTCCAGGCCGTCCCCGCCCTCGGTCAGGTCGCGATGCTGGCGCTGGGCGGCTGGCTCGCTGTGCGCGGGCAGATCACCCTGGGTACGTTCGTCGCCTTCTCCACGTATCTCGCGCAGCTCGTCGGCCCGGTCCGCATGCTCGCCATGGTGCTCACGGTCGGCCAGCAGGCCCGCGCGGGCACTGAGCGCGTCCTTGAGCTGATCGACACCGAGCCGTCGATCAAGGAGGGCACGAAGGACCTGCCCGCCGACGCGCCCGCGACCGTCGAGTTCGACGACGTGTCCTTCGGCTATGAAGGCGCCTCCGGCACGACCAGTCCTGTCCTCGACGGGCTCAGCTTCCAGATCCGCCCCGGCGAGACCCTCGCCGTCGTCGGCTCCTCCGGCTCCGGCAAGTCGACGGTCTCCCTCCTCCTCCCGCGCTTCTACGACGTGACCCGCGGCGCCGTCCTGGTCGGCGGCCACGACGTCCGCGAGCTCACCCTCGACTCCCTGCGGGCCGCGATCGGGCTGGTCCCCGAGGACTCCTTCCTCTTCTCCGACACGGTCCGCGACAACATCGCGTACGGCCGTCCGGACGCGACGCAGGAGGAGATCGAGAAGGCCGCCGTCGCCGCCCAGGCGGACCGTTTCATCCAGGAGCTCCCCGACGGCTACGACACCAAGGTCGGCGAGCACGGCCTCACCCTCTCCGGCGGCCAGCGCCAGCGCATCGCACTCGCCCGCGCCCTGCTCACCGACCCGCGCCTGCTCGTCCTGGACGACGCCACCTCCGCCGTGGACGCCCGCGTCGAGCACGAGATCCACGAGGCACTGAAGCACGTCATGGAGGGCCGTACGACCCTCCTGATCGCGCACCGCCGCTCCACCCTCAACCTCGCCGACCGCATCGCCGTCCTCGACGCCGGACGCCTCGCCGACCTCGGCACCCACGAGGAGCTCCAGGAACGTTCCGCCCTCTACCGGCGCCTGCTCACCGACCCCGACGAGCTGGGCGGCGTCTCCCCGGGCCACGCCCCGGCCGCCGCGCCCTCGGAGGACACCTCCGTACGGGACGAGCTGGACGCGGAGTTCGACGCGGAGCGCGGGGTGACGCCCCGGCTGTGGACGGGTGACCGCGAGCCCAAGGACACCGCGCTCTCCGGCATGCCGGCCACTCCGGACCTCCTGGAGAAGGTCGACGCGCTGCCCCCGGCCACCGACATCCCGGACGTCGACGAGGCACGCGCGGTCGCGTCGGAGGACTCGTACGGCCTGCGCAGGCTGCTGCGCGGCTTCGGGCTCCCGCTCCTGATCAGCCTCGGCCTCGTCGCCCTGGACGCCGGTATGGGTCTCCTCCTGCCCGTCCTGATCCGGCACGGCATCGACCAGGGCGTCACCCAGGTCGCCCTCGGAGCCGTCTGGGCGGCGGCCCTGCTCGGCCTGCTCACGGTGCTCGTCCAGTGGGCGGCGCAGATCGGTGAGACCCGGATGACCGGACGCACCGGTGAGCGCGTCCTCTACTCGCTCCGCCTGAAGATCTTCGCCCAGCTCCAGCGGCTCGGCCTCGACTACTACGAGCGTGAGCTGACCGGCCGGATCATGACGAGGATGACGACGGACGTCGACGCCCTCTCCACGTTCCTCCAGACCGGCCTGGTCACCGCGTTCGTCTCGGTCGTCACCTTCTTCGGCATCATGGTCGCCCTGCTGGTGATCGACGTGCAGCTCGCCCTCGTCGTCTTCGCCACGCTGCCCCCGCTGATCATCGCCACGTACTTCTTCCGCCGGGCGAGCGTGAAGGCGTACGAACTGGCCCGCGAGCGGGTCTCGGTCGTCAACGCCGACCTGCAGGAGTCGGTGTCCGGGCTGCGGATCGTGCAGGCGTTCCGGCGTGAGCGGGACGGCGGGCGCAGGTTCGCGGAGCGCAGCGACAGCTACCGGCAGGCGCGCATCCGGGGCCAGTGGCTGATCTCGATCTACTTCCCCTTCGTGCAGCTGCTGTCGTCGGTCGCCGCTGCCGCCGTGCTGATCGCGGGCGCGGGCCGGGTCGACGCGGCCACGCTGACGACCGGCGCGCTGGTGGCGTACCTGCTGTACATCGACCTGTTCTTCGCGCCCGTCCAGCAGCTCTCCCAGGTCTTCGACGGCTACCAGCAGGCGACGGTGTCGTTGGGCCGCATCCAGGAACTGCTCCAGGAGCCCACGTCCACGAAGTCGGCCGACGAGCCCCTCGACGTCCTCTCCCTGCGCGGTGAGATCGCCTTCGAGGACGTGCACTTCAAGTACGGCGACGAGGAAGAGGCGTTGACCGGGATCGACCTGCGCATCCCCGCCGGTCAGACCGTCGCCTTCGTCGGCGAGACCGGGGCCGGCAAGTCCACCCTGGTCAAGCTGGTGGCCCGCTTCTACGACCCGACCGGCGGCCGGGTCACCGCCGACGGCACGGACCTGCGCGCCCTCGACATCACGTCGTACCGCCACCGCCTGGGCGTCGTCCCCCAGGAGGCCTACCTCTTCCAGGGCACCGTCCGCGACGCCATCGCCTACGGCCGCCCCGACGCCACCGACGCCGAGGTGGAGGCCGCGGCTCGGGCGGTCGGCGCGCACGAGATGATCGCCACGCTGGAGGGCGGCTACCTCCACGAGGTCGCCGAGCGCGGCCGCAACCTCTCCGCCGGCCAGCGCCAGCTGATCGCCCTCGCCCGCGCGGAGCTGGTCGACCCGGACATCCTCCTTCTCGACGAGGCCACCGCGGCCCTCGACCTGGCCACCGAGGCCCAGGTCAACCAGGCAACGGACCGCCTGGCAGGCCGCCGCACGACCCTCGTCGTCGCCCACCGCCTGACAACGGCGGCCCGCGCGGACCGGGTCGTGGTCATGGACCACGGCAGGGTCGCGGAGGACGGAACGCACGAGGAGCTGCTGGCGCGCGGCGGGCACTACGCCGAGTTGTGGCGGACGTTCGTCGGCGCACCGGAGCCGGAGGAGCCGGTGGCCGCGCGCAGTTGACGGCAACGCAACCATCCGACACATGTCCTGCGTCCGTACATCAGTACGGCAACAGCGGAGGCACGGGAGGGACGCGGACCGTGAACAGTGGTGCGATACGGCGGTGGTTGGCGCTCGGCATGTCCGTTTTCACCGCGTCCGTGCTCCTCGCCCTCGCATCCCCGGCGGCGGCCGCCCACGCCGCCCCCTCCCGGTGCGAGGGCCGCAAGGTCAGAACGCTGACCTTCTCCACCGGTGCCGTCAAGATCTACAAGCGGGGCGGCTACCTCTGCGCCATCACGGTCACGAACGATCCCGGCACCCGGCGCACGATGACGGTCAGCGTGAAACGGCCTCATTTGCGCCCTGCCGTGGACTCGGGCCGGTACGCGTACCGAGCGGGACCGATCACCGTGTACGTGGGACACCAGCGCGTGAACGTCAGCGGCGCGGTGGGGCGGGACTCGGACAGCACCGGCTGGACCCGCTTCTGACCTCCTGATTCCAACCTCCCCTGGTGTGAACAGAGTTGCTCCGATAACTTCCGGCGGACATCTGTTTCACAGGGAGGGTGCATGCGCAAGGCGCTCAGATGGCTGCTGGCGCTCACGGTGCTCATAGGCACGTTGAGCACGGCCGGAGCGGCCACCGCCGCCGAGCCGGAGGCCACGGACATCAAGGACCAGCTGCTCGCGATACCGGGCATGAGTCTGATCCAGGAGAAGCCGTACACCGGCTACCGCTACTTCGTACTCAACTACACCCAGCCGGTCGACCACCGGCACCCGTCCAAGGGCACGTTCCAGCAGCGCATCACCGTGCTGCACAAGGACGTCTCCCGCCCGACGGTCTTCTACACCGGCGGCTACAACGTCTCCACGACCCCCAGCCGCCGCGAGCCGACCCAGATCGTGGACGGCAACCAGGTCTCCATGGAGTACCGCTTCTTCAACCCGTCGCGCCCCGACCCGGCCGACTGGTCCAAGCTGGACATCTGGCAGGCCGCCAGCGACCAGCACCGCATCTTCAAGGCGTTGAAGAAGATCTACACGAAGAACTGGATCTCGACCGGCGGCTCCAAGGGCGGCATGACGGCGACGTACTACGAGCGCTTCTACCCGAAGGACATGGACGGCGTCGTCGCCTACGTGGCCCCCAACGACGTCGTGAACAACGAGGACTCCGCCTACGACCGCTTCTTCGCCAAGGTCGGCACCAAGGAGTGCCGCGACCGCCTGAACGCGGTGCAGCGCGAGGCACTGGTACGCCGTGAGCCGCTGGAGAAGAAGTACGAGGCGTACGCTGCCGAGAACGGCTACACCTTCACCACCATCGGCAGCCTGGACCGCGCCTACGAGGCCGTCGTCCTCGACTACGTCTGGGGTTTCTGGCAGTACAGCCTGCTCTCCGACTGCGACTCGATCCCGGCGAATGCGAAGACGGCGACGGACGACGAGATCTGGACCTCGATCGACACGATCTCCGGCTTCTCCGCCTACGCCGACCAGGGCCTGGAGACGTACACCCCGTACTACTACCAGGCAGGTACCCAACTCGGCGCCCCCACCATCCACTTCCCGTCCATCGAGAAGAAGTACATCCGCTACGGCTACCAGCCGCCCCGGAACTTCGTCCCCCGCTCCATCCCCATGAAGTTCCAGCCCTGGGCCATGCACGACGTCGACACCTGGGTCAAGCACAACGCCCGCCACATGCTCTTCGTCTACGGCCAGAACGACCCGTGGGGCGCGGAGCCGTTCCACCTCGGCAGGGGCGCGAAGGACTCCTACGTCTTCACGGCGCCTGGGTTGAACCATGGGGCGAACGTGGCGGGCCTGGTCGCCGACGAGAAGTCGCTGGCCACGGCTCGGATCCTGGACTGGGCGGGGCTCCCGTCCTCGGCTGTGGCGCAGGCCAAGCCGCTGGCGAAGTTCGACGCGAGGCTGGACGTGAGGGACGTGGAGAGGGAGGCGACGCTGCGTCCGTGAGGTGAGTTGTTCGGTGTTGACGGCGGGTCTGGTGAAGGCCCGCCGTCAGTCTGTCGGGCAGACGGATGCGTCCGAGTCGTCGGGGAGGTAGGCCGCGCGTTCGTCGGGGGTGAGGGGGCGGTTGAAGGTGCGGCAGATCTGCCGGATAACTTCGGCGGGTTTGGGAGAGGTGTTGACATCCCACAGCTGCGCCGGCCCGTCGTAGCTGGCGGTGGCGAGGGTACGGCCGTCAGGACTGATCGCCAGCGATTGCACACCGTTGACGGTGAAGCTGGTGCGGGCTTTGCCGGTGGCTGAGTCCCATAGCCGGACGGTTTTGCCGAAGTCGGCGGTGATGAGCGTGTGGCCATCGGGACTGAAGACCACTGCACTCATTTCGGCAACGTTTCCGATGAGCGGGGCGCGGCGCTTGCCGGTGGCTGCGTCCCACAGACGGACGTTTCCGTCGTCGCTGGCGGTGGCGAGTGTGTGGCCGTCTGGGCTGAAGGCCACCGCGTTCACCAGGCCGTCGTGTCCCAGGGGCTGGGTGCGGCGCTTGCTGGTGGCCGGGTCCCAGAGCCGAGCGGTTGAGTCGGCGCTGGCGGTGGCGAGGGTGTGGCCGTCGGGGCTGAAGGCCACCGCGTACACCGCGCCGTTGTGTCCTTTGAGGGTGGTGC
>NZ_JBWKCC010000019.1:131681-132557 GCF_056436655.1 Streptomyces sp. NPDC043427
TGCGGGGTTTGCTGGTGGCCGGGTCCCACAGGCGGACGTTTCCGTCTTCGCCGGCGGTGGCGAGGGTGTGGCCGTCGCGGCTGAAGGCCACCGCGTACAGCGCGCCGTTGTGTCCTTTGAGGGTGGTGCGGGGTTTGCTGGTGGCCGGGTCCCACAGGCGGACGTTTCCGTCTTCGCCGGCGGTGGCGAGGGTGTGGCCGTCGCGGCTGAAGGCCACCGCGTTCACCGCGCCGTTGTGTCCTGGGAGGGTGGTGCGGGGTTTGCTGGTGGCCGGGTCCCACAGGCGGACGTTTCCGTCTTCGCCGGCGGTGGCGACGGTGTGGCCCTCGGGGCTGAAGGCCACCGCCCACACGCCACCGTTGTGTCCGAGTGCGCGGTTCTTGCCGGTGGCCGCGTTCCACAGGCGTACCGTCTTGTCGCGGCCGGCGGTGGCGAGGGTACGACTGTCGCGACTGAAGGCCAACGCGAGAACCTCGTTTGAGTGCCCAGAGAGGGTGGCTCGAGGCGAACCGGTGGCTGTGTCCCACAGCTGTACAAGGCGCTCGCTAGCTGTGGCGAAGGTCTTGCCGTCTGGGCTGAAGGCCATCACGGCTGCGGCTGCTACGCCGTTGAGTCTGCTGAGGATGTTTCCGGTGACCGCGTCCCTCATCTGAACCTCGAAGTCACCACCAGTGGCGAGGGTGTGGCCGTCGGGGCTGAAGGCCACCGCATACATTCCGGTGTCCTTTTCTTCTAATGTGCGGCGGGCCTTGCTGGTGGCTGCGTCCCACAGGAGGACGTTTCCGTCTTCGTCGGCGGCGGCGAGGGTGTGGCCGTCGCGGCTGTATGCCACCACGTTCACCGCGTCGTTGTGTCCTTTGAGGGTGGTGCGGGGTT
>NZ_JBWKCC010000019.1:132653-208662 GCF_056436655.1 Streptomyces sp. NPDC043427
GGTTTGCTGGTGGCTGGGTCCCACAGGCGGACGTTTCCGTCGGCGCCTGCGGTGGCGAGGGTGTGGCCGTCGGGGCTGTATGCCACCGCGTTCACCGCGTCGTTGTGTCCTTTGAGGGTGGTGCGGGGTTTGCTGGTGGCTGGGTCCCACAGGCGGACGTTTCCGTCGGCGCCTGCGGTGGCGAGGGTGTGGCCGTCGGGGCTGTATGCCACCGCGTTCACCTCGCCGTCGTGCCCTTCGGCTTTGAGGGCGGGGCGGGCTTTGCCGGTGGTCGCGTCCCACAGGCGTACCCGGTCGGCGCCGGCGCTGACGAGGGTGCGGCCGTCGGGGCTGTATGCCACAGCACGCACCTCGCCGGTGTGCCCGGCCAGGCGGCGATGCGCCGGCAAGGCCGCGGCGTTTCGCAGGCTCTCGAAGGCCTCCGACGTATGGCTGCTGCGGTACGCCTTCACGGCCAGCAGTGCGGCGAGTTCCGGGTTCGTGTCCATGAGTTCGTCGGAATGGTCGGCAAGCTCCCGCGACAACGCCGCCTCCCGCGCATCAATCACCGTCCGCCACTGCCACACCGCACCCCCCGCCGCCACCAGCGCCAGCACCAACAACCCGCCCAGCACCACATTGAGCCGCCTGCTGCGGCGAATGACGGCCCGTTGGCGCTGCTTGCTGGCGTCGAGGTACGCCGTGATCTCGACCGGCAGCCGGCGGCGTCGTGACCATTCGAGGCCCTCGGCGAGTGCAGTCCCGCCCAGCAGGTCCCCCGGGTCCTTCGCCGCAACCCAGTGGTCCTGCCGCTCGCGGGTGTGGTCGAGCCATTCCTGGAAGCGGTGGTCCTGGTCGACCCACGCACGCAGTGCGCCCCAGTCGCGGATGAGCGCCTCGTGGATCAGCTCGGCGACCGGTTCTCCGGGAGGGGCGCCGGGGCTTTGCGGGGCCCGAAGCGTCTGGGTGGTGATGATGCGGTGGCGCGTGAGGGCGGCGATGACGTCGTCGACGGCTGCCTTCTCACCGTTGGGAGCTTCGCCGGGGTCCGACGCCAGCTCGCGCAGCTCGCCGAGGGGGACCTGGGTACGGACGGCCGTGATGTTGTGGCTGGGGTCGGCGGGGTGCACCAGGGACGTCAGCGTCCGCTGGGCGATGGCCCGTTGCTCGGGGGAGAGCTCGCTCAGGGCGCTGTCGCACCACGTCGTCACGCTCCCGCTGACCGCTCCGATGCGGCGATACGCCTCGTGGGTGAGGTAACCGTCCTGCCGCCGGAGCCAGAGCTGGCTGAGCGTCATCTCCAGTAGGGGGAGCACCGTGACAGGGGCCTGGCGGGTGGTGGCCGCCTCGGGTGAGGTGGCCAGGACGTCGGTGATGATCTGCTCGGGCAGGCCCGGCTGGAAGCGGAGCCCTACGTCCAAGGCGGGCAAAGTGATGATGTCGTGCAGGTCCTGCTGACTCAGGGAGCCCGGCACGTTGAGGAGTCCGGGCGTTGCGGCTTCCAGCAACCCGGGTTCTTTGGCGGCGAGCTGGGGATAGAAGTCGTCGCGCATGATCAGGATGACACTGAGCCGGGCTTCGGAGCCGACCGCCGTGATGATCTGGTCGGCGACGGCCAGCCGAAGCCGCTGCGGGCCGTTGCCGGGCTGCGTGAACAGCTCCTCGAACTGGTCGATGATCAGCAGGAGGCGCTCACAGCCGGGCTCGGCCGCGAGCCTGCGGCTCACGGCCGCCGCGATCCCGTCAGCGGTCGCCCCGGGCAGTCCGGCACGCTCGATCTCGGCGAGCATGTCCTGTCTGGGCCGGGTGAGCACGGGCAACCACCGGTCGCTGCCCGGCAGTTCCCCCGCGGCCAGCGCGCGCAGCACGCCCGCCTGGAGCAACGACGACTTGCCCGACCCCGACGGCCCGAGCAGCAGCGTCAGGCGGCGTTGCTGGGCGAGGTTCGTCACGACCTGCCGTACCGCCTCCTTGCGCCCCTGGAACCACCGGGCGTGCTCGGCGGTGAACGGCTCCAGCCCCCGGTACGGACACACCTCCAGCTCGGCCAGCTCCGGCAGGATCTCCCGCAGTACCTGCGTCGGAGTGACGTAGGCGATGCCCTGCCCCCGTTCGTACTCGTCGGGGGCGGTGATCTCGGTGAGCATGCCGATGACCAGGCCGGTCACCTCGTCGAGGACGGGGCCGCCACTGAAGCCGGTGGTGAGGTCGTTGGCGGCGGTCAGCTGCAGATGCGGACCCCTGCCGTCCGAGCCCGGCAGCAGATCGCCGCTCACACCGAAGCCGAAGTGTCCTTCCGGCGGGGCCTGGGCGGGGAACCCGAAGGAGCGGACCTGGTGGCCCCGGCACCCCTCCGCGGAGCCCAACGGCAGCGTCCGCACAGCCGCCGACGTACCGCTCAGCCGGATGAAGGCCACGTCCTCGCCCTCGGCGGCACGCCACAGCTCACCCGGGACATGCCCCTCCACCCGGTACGCGCCGTCCACGTGGGGGAAGGCCAGATGGATTTGCTCCCCGGGCCCCGCCCCGGCCGCCGCGACGACGTGCGCACAGGTGACCAGGACACCCTCGGCCACCAGGAATCCCGTCCCGGCCACTGCCCCGTCCGGCCCGAGGACCTGGGCCACGGCGGTGAGCAGATCCGATGCGATGCCGTCGCCGGGCTGCTTCTCCCCGCTGGTCACCGGGATCAGCCCGTACTCTCGCCCGCCTGCGGGTGACCGAAGTCGTCGCTCTTCCACGACATGGTCACCTTCAGGTGGCAACTGGCCTGACTTTTGGTGATCACGGCCCCGGCCTCGAACGCGAGGTCGACGCCGAACTCGATGGTGATCTCGTCGGGGCGGGCCTTGCGCAACTGCTCGAGTGTGGCGTGCGCGGCGTCGGTGACCGGCTCCAGTGCCGCTTGCAGGGTGCCCGGCAGCTCGCGCACGGCATCGCCGACGCGGCCGGCCTTCACCGGCCCGTCCCACACGCCCGGCTGCTCGATCAGAAGGTGGCCCCCGCCGTCCAGCGGAATCCGGGTCAGAGGTGTCACCACGCCCCCTCCGTCTCTCGCGTTCGCTCTCCAGGGACCTCGCCAGCATCCGCCGGGCCTGGCATATGCCGCATCTTGGAGTGAGCCGTACGTGGGAAGCGGCAGGCGAGAGTGTCAGGGCACAGGCTGTCGGCGTCCGGCAGCCCGGAATCACATCCGCTGGGCGCAGCCCAGCGGCTTCTCTCCGCCGAGTTGTACGTACAGGGCCGTGGACACCGGGCACTTCGGGCGGGTGTGCACGGCCTTGGTCACCTTGTACTCCGGGGCGCGCTGCCCCTCGCCGTCGCACGCCGTCTCCCGGACCTGGCCGTCGGCGAGGCCGTAGACGCAGTCGCCGACGATGGTGCGGGGGCCGCCTCCGCCGCCGGGGTCGCCGGGGTGTGGGGGCGCCAGTTTGCGCATGCAGGCGTAGCCCTGGGGGATCGCGCCGTCGCCGTCCTCGTCGGAGACGGTGGACTGTTCGCTGATGTGCAGGACGAAGTCCGTGGTGGCGGGGCAGGCGGGGCCGTCGCCCACCTTGCCGGCGTGCCGGGCGACGACCCGCGCCGCCGCCCGCTCGCCGTCGCAGGGCACCTCGGTGAAGCTGGTCGTGCCGAAGGAGCTGCACTCGTCGACGCCGAGGAAGACGGCGCCGTAGCCGGAGGGGGTGGCCGTGACGGCTGCGCGCTCGCCGAGTCGGCCCTCCTCGGAGGCGGAGGGCGCCGAGCCCTGGCAGCCGGTCAGCAGGAGGGCGAGCAGCACCGGCAGTGCGCGGGCCGCGCCCACGCTCCGTCTCTCGCGCATCGCCATCCCCCCAGATCCCCGACCAGCGTGACCCGCGGCGGCGGGCGCACGCCAGCGGTCCGGGGTGCTTTGCGCCCGTTGAGGATCGTACGCCCGTCACGAGGCGTACGTCCGGATACGTCTAACCGGATACGTCTAGTACGTCAGCCCGAACCCCAGGGGGTACAGCACCCGCGCCGGATCGTCCGCCCGTTGCACCGGCACCGGCAGCCGTCCCCGGGGGCCGACCCGCCCGGCGATCACGCGGGCCGCCGCGCGCAGTTCGACGTCGGTCCAGGAGTAGGTGGCCAAGAAGGCCTTGGCGGAGGGCAGTTGGGCCACGTCGTACGGGTTGCGGATCGCGATCGCCACCACCGGCTTCCCCGTGGTCAGCAACTGCTCCACCAGCGTCCTCTGGGAGCTGGTCGCCGAGACGTTGTACGTCCCCACGACCACCGCGTCCGCGCCGGCGGCCGCCGTCACCGCGCGGGTGATGGTCTCCGGTGAGGGCGCCGCGCCCGTGGACAGGGCCGTCGCCGTGAACCCGAGCTGCGTGAGGGCGCTCGCGAGGACTCCCGTCGGCGGGCCCGTGGTGCCCGAGGGGGAGGCCGGGTCGGCGCCGACGACCAGGATCCTGCGGTGCGTACGGCGGGACAGCGGCAGCAGTGGCCCCTCGTTGACCAGCAGGGTCGTCGTCCGCTCGGCGATCCGGTCCGCCGTCGCGAGGTGGCCGCGGGTGCCGACCGTGCGCCCGACGCCGGACTGGCTGACGTACGGGCGGTCGAAGAGCCCGAGTCTCGCCTTCAGGCGCAGGATCCGCAGAACCGACTCGTCGAGCCGCGCCTCGGTGAGCTCGCCGTCCTGTACGGCCTTCAGGACCGCGTTCCACGCCACGTCCAGCCGGGGCGGGTTGAGGAGCTGGTCCACGCCCGCCTTGAGCGCCAGCACCGGCACCCGGTCGTCGCCGTACTTCGTGCGTACGCCCGCCATGTCGAGCGCGTCGGTCACCACCACCCCGTCGTAGCCGAGGCGTTCGCGCAGGATGCCGGTGAGGATCGGGCGGGAGAGGGTGGCCGGGTCGCCGGAGTCGTCGAGCGCCGGGACCAGGATGTGCGCGGTCATGACCGAGTCGATACCGGCCGCGATGGCCGCCCGGAACGGCGCCGCGTCCAGCGTCTCCCACACCTCACGACTGTGGGTGATGACCGGGAAGCCGTAGTGACTGTCGACGGCCGTGTCGCCGTGCCCCGGGAAGTGCTTGGCGGTCGCCGCGACCCCGGACGCCTGATAGCCCCGCACCTCCGCCGCGACGAGGCGGGCCACCGCGGCAGGGTCGGCGCCGAAGGACCGTACGCCGATGACCGGGTTGGCCGGGTTGACGTTCACGTCCGCCACGGGGGAGTAGTCCTGCCGGATGCCGATCGCGCGCAACTCCCTGCCCGCGACCCGCCCGAGCGTGCGGGCGTCGGCGGTCGACCCGCCCGCCCCCACGGCCATCGCCCCCGGGAAGAGCGTGGCGGGCCTGCCCACCCGGCACACGATTCCGTGCTCCTGGTCGGTGGAGACCAGCACGGGCAGCCCGCGCGGCCGCGCCAGGGACGCCCGCTGGATGCCGTTGGACAGGTCCGCGATCTGGTGCGGGTCCCGGGTGTTGTGCGCCCAGATGAAGTAGATGACGCCGCCCACGTGGTACTTCGCGATCAGCTCGGCGGCGCTGCGGACGCCGAGCTCCCTGAGGTTGGCGTCGACGTCCGCCTGGTCGGGGGCGGTGGCCGAGTGGCCGTACACGCGCGTGACGAAGAGCTGGCCGACCTTCTCCTCGAGCGTCATCCGGGAGATCAGGGAGCGGAGCTTCTTGTCGTAGTGGCCGGCGGCGTACGCGGTGCTGCCGACCGCCAGGCCTGCGGTGACACCTGCGGAGGCGGCGAGAACGCTTCGTCTGGAGGGCACGTGTGCTCCTTCCGGAGGTCATCCACTGAAGGAAACTGCCGAATAGTCAGCAATATCCGGGAAGTTTCTACCGGTCAAGGGAGCGCGCAGGGGCCGGCGCAGGGGCCGTCATCGGCGCTGGGAGGGGGGCGCGCCGATGACGGCATGCTGCCGGCCGCGGTACGGCGGAGAGGGAGGTCAGCGTTCGCAGCCAGCAGCGAGGCCGACACCGCACCGGGTGACTCATCCGGCAGCCTGCGGGTTGGACGGGGCGGGGTGGGGGTGGGTTCCCGGGGAGGGGCGGATCGGCCGAAGTCGGTGCGTGGGGGATTCAAGAGGTACGGGGGACGTGTGCCGACACCGTCGGCCAGTGCTGCTGGAGCGCCCGCACCGTCTCCGCGATCGCCGGGCGCCGCGCCGCCCCCGTCCGCCACAGCGCGTACAGCCGTCGTACGGGCATGGGGTCGAGCGGCACCTCCACCACTCCCTCGGGCAGCGGCCCGCGCCCCAGCCGGGGGATCAGGGCGACCCCGAGTCCCGCCGCGACCAGCGCGACCAGCGTCGGGTTCTCGTCGGCCTGGTGGACGAGGTCCGGCTCGTGCCCGGCCGTACGCAGGGTGCGCAGCAGCCAGTCGTGGCACACCCGCCCCGGCGGCTGGCAGATCCACCGCTCGCCGCCCAACTCCTCCCGCCGTACGGCCGTACGCCCCGCGAAGGGATGCCCCGCCGGGACGAGCAGATCGCACAGGTCGTCCCCGATCACCGCCTGCTCCACGCCCGCCGGGGCGGGCAGCGGCGCGATGTCCCAGTCGTGCGCCACGGCCAGATCGACCGCGCCCTTGGCGACCAGATCGACGGACAGATGCGGGTCGACCTCGGTGAGCCTGGTGTCCAGGGCGGGATGGCGCCGAGCCAGGTCCGCCAGTACGCCCGGCATCAGCCCCCGCGCCGCCGACGCGAACGCGGCCACGCTCAGCCGCCCGGCGGGCACCCCGCGCCGCTCCTCCAGCTCGGTCTCCGCGCGCTCCACGATCGCCATCAACTGGTGTGCGGTGGCGGCCAGTTGATGTGCCTCGTCGGTGAGGCGCACGCCACGCCCCTCCCGTTCGAGGAGCACGGTCCTGGTCTCCCGCTCCAGCTTGGCGATCTGCTGCGACACGGCGGACGGCGTGTAGCCGAGCGCGGCGGCAGCGGCCCCGACGGTGCCGTGGACCGAGACGGCGTGCAGGGCGCGCAGGCGCTGGAGGTCGAGCATGGGGCTCCTTGGGATTAGCAATGCTTCATCCATCCGTGCAGCAATCATCGCTGGTGCTTCACGGTCCGTGGGCGTGATCCTCGACGCATGCGACCCGCACACCTCACGCTCGCCGTCCTCGTCGCCGCCGTCTGGGGCGTCAACTTCACCGCCATCGAGATCGGCCTCGACCATTTCCCGCCCCTCCTCTTCTCGGCCCTGCGCTTCCTGGCCGCGGCCCTGCCCGCCGTCTTCCTCGTGGGCCGCCCGAAGGTGGCGTGGAAGTGGATCGTGGGAGTGGGCCTGGTCCTGGGCGTGGCGAAGTTCGGGCTGCTGTTCGTGGGGATGGACGCGGGGATGCCGGCGGGCCTGTCGTCGCTGGTGCTGCAGATCCAGGCGGTGTTCACGGCGGTGTTCGCGGCGGTGGTGCTGGGCGAGCGTTTTCGAGGCGTACGCCTGCTGGGAATGCTGCTCGCGCTCACCGGCATAGCCGTCGCGGCCGTCGACGAGGGCACCTCGGGCCCCCTCGGCGCCTTCGCGCTCGTCATCGCCGCGGCCGCATGCTGGGGCGCGTCGAACGTCCTCACCCGCAAGGCGGCCCCACCGGACGCGCTGAACTTCACGGTGTGGGTGAGCACGGTCCCCGTACTCCCGCTCCTGGCCCTGTCCCTGCTGACGGAGGGCCCGGCGAGGGACCTTCAGGCCCTGCGGAACCTCGACTGGCAGGGCGCGGGCACACTCGTCTACGTCGCCTGGGTCACGACGGTGTTCGGCTTCGGCGCCTGGGGCTGGCTGCTGCGCCGCCACCCCGCGAGCACGGTCGCCCCCTTCTCCCTCCTCGTCCCGGTCTTCGGGATGTCGTCGGCGGCGCTGTTCCTGGGCGAGTCGGTGAGCCCGCTGAGGTGGTGCGCGGCGGCGCTGCTGGTGGGCGGGGTGGCGCTGACGTCGTGGACGCGGACGGCGCGCCCTGTGGGGCTTCGGCCGACCGTGGGCCTTCGGCCGACCGTGGCTCATTCCGCGGACTCCACCGCGCCGGAGGGGGCCGTGGGGCGATCATGAGGGCATGGCCCTCGTCGACATCCCCGGTTCCAAGTCCATCACCGCCCGCGCCCTGTTCCTGGCGGCCGCGGCCGACGGCGTCACCACCCTCGTACGGCCCTTGCGCTCGGACGACACCGAGGGCTTCGCCGAGGGCCTCGTACGGCTCGGCTACCGGGTCGGCCGCACCCCGGACGCCTGGCAGGTGGACGGCCGCCCGCAGGGGCCCGCGGTGCCGGAGGCCGACGTGTACTGCCGGGACGGCGCGACCACGGCCCGCTTCCTCCCCACCCTGGCCGCCGCCGGCCACGGTACGTACCGCTTCGACGCCTCCGCCCAGATGCGCCGCCGCCCCCTGCTTCCGCTCACCCGCGCCCTGCGCGACCTGGGCGTGGACCTGCGGCACGAGGAGGCGGAGGGCCACCATCCGCTGACGGTCCGGGCCGCCGGGGTCGAGGGCGGGAAGGTGACGCTCGACGCGGGCCAGTCCTCGCAGTACCTGACGGCCCTGCTCCTGCTGGGCCCGCTGACCCGCGAGGGCCTGCGGATCGAGGTCACGGACCTGGTCTCGGTGCCGTACGTCGAGATCACGATCGCGATGATGCGGGCGTTCGGGGTGGAGGTGACCCGCGAGGGCGACACCTTCGTCGTCCCGCCGACCGGCTACCGCGCCACGACCTACCCCATCGAACCGGACGCCTCCACCGCCAGCTACTTCTTCGCCGCGGCGGCCGTCACGGGCGGCGAGGTGACGGTCCCCGGGCTGGGCGAGGGGGCCCTGCAGGGCGACCTGGGCTTCGTGGACGTCCTGCGGCGGATGGGCGCGCGAGTGTCGGTGCGGCCGGACGGCACGACGGTGGAGGGCACCGGCGAGTTGCGTGGCCTCACGGTCAACATGCGGGACATCTCGGACACGATGCCCACGTTGGCGGCGATCGCCCCCTTCGCCTCCGGCCCGGTACGGATCGAGGACGTGGCGAACACCCGCGTGAAGGAGTGCGACCGTCTGGAGGCCTGCGCGGAGAATTTGCGGCGCCTGGGGGTGGAGGTGGCGACGGGGCCGGACTGGCTCGAGATCAGGCCGGGGGTGCCTGTCGGGGGAGCGGAGATCAAGTCCTACGGCGACCACCGCATCGTGATGTCCTTCGCGGTCACGGGACTTCGGGTGCCGGGAATCTCGTTCGACGACCCGGGGTGTGTACGGAAGACTTTCCCGGAATTCCACGAGGCGTTCGCGGGCTTGGGACGGGCGCTGCCGGGCTGACGGGGACGAGACGGAGACAAGGCGCGCATGAGCTACAAGCTGGAGGGGCCGCTTCTTGAGGGCGCGCTGGTGCGCCTGGAGCCGCTCGAACACCGGCACACGGCCGATCTGGCGGTGGCGGCGGAGGAGAACCGGGGGACCTACGAGTTCACGTGGGTGCCGAGGGCCGACGAGGTCGGCGCCTACATCGACGCCCAGCTCGCCCGCGCGGCGACGGGCCGACTCGCGCCGTACGCCCAGGTGTCTGTCGCCACGGGGAAGGCGGTGGGTGCGACGTCCTACTGGGAGCCGCGCTCCTGGCTGGACGAGGACCAACTGGACGCCGTCGAGGTCGGGTTCACCTGGCTCGGCGCGTCAGCACAGGGCACGGGCGTGAACGCCGAGGCCAAGCTGCTGCTCTTCCGGCACGCCTTCGAGGAACTGGAGGTCTCCCGAGTGGACCTCAAGACGGACGCCCGCAACGCCCGCTCCCGCGCCGCCATCCAGAGCGTGGGCGCCCGCTTCGAGGGCGTCCTGCGCAACTGGTCCCGCTCGTGGGCGCCGGGCGAGGAGGGCCGCTTGCGTGACTCCGCGATCTTCTCGATCACTGCGGACGACTGGCCCGAGTGCCGGGGGCGGTTGGAGGAGCGGGTGGCTCGGTTCCTGCCGCGGAGGTGAGGCGAGGCGAGCGCCGGCCGGAGCGTCAGACCAGCCAGCGGCCGTCACGCATCAATTCGCGTTCGGGCAGCTCGTCCGCCTCGCGCCAGGCCTGGATGCGGCGCGGGCTGACACGGAACCAGCTGTACCGTGCCGCCGACGCACGCGGGTCGAATCCGGTGCGTTCGGCGAACCGGTCGCCCCGCTCCCGCACGAGCGCGTCGATCTCGAGAACCTCGACCTCGCCCTCGATCATGGACACGTCCCGGGTGTGGCCCAGCGCCAGCCGCACAACCCGGGTGGCGGCCAGGTTTCTTCCGGTGGGGCTGTCCGTCGGCGTGGCCGCCCACAGCGCCTCGCCGTCCCAGTCGAAGGACAGCGGCACCAGATACGGCACGCCGTCCGCGGAGGCACTGGCCACCCAGACATCGACGTCGTGGGTGAGCCGGTGCTCGGTGTCGTGACGACGCTGAGCTCGGGAGCGGGGTTCGGTACTCATCGGTCCTGCTTCGCCTCCTGTTGCCGTGGGACACGATCGGCTCCTGCCTTGCCTGGCCCGACCGCCGTGGTCACAGCCTCTCCCGGCCGGGGCGCCGGTCGCCTCCGTGCTGACCACGGAAACCGCCACGGATAATGACGCGGTGTCCACTCCAGTGATCTCGGCCCGGGAGAACGACGTGCTCGCCCTGCTAGGGGAGCACCTGAGCAACGCGGAGATCGCCGCGCGGTTGGTCATCTCCGTACGCACCGTCGAATCGCACGTCTCCTCGCTGCTGCGCAAGCTGCAACTGCCGGACCGCCGGGCGCTCGCCCGGCACGCGGCCGCGTGCGCCCGCGCCGAGCAGTCGCGCTCGGCACCCGCCCTGCCGGCACCGTTGACGGCGTTCATAGGCCGGGTGCGGGAGCGCGGGGAGCTGGCCGAGGCGGTGAAGGCGCACCGGCTGGTGACCGTGGTCGGCCCGGGCGGGGTGGGCAAGACGCGCCTTGCGCTGGCGGTGGCGGCAGACGCAGCCGGTGACTTCGCCGACGGCGTGTGGTTCGTCGACCTGGTCCCGGTCACCGAGCCGGGCCGGGTGGGCGCGGCCGTCGCGGCGGCCGTGGGCGTGGGCGAGCAACCCGGCAGCGGCATCGACGACGTGGTGCTCGCCGCGCTGGCGGATCGCGGGGCGCTGCTGGTGCTGGACAACTGCGAGCAGGTGCGCGACGGGATGGCGCCGTTCCTGGAACGGCTGTTGGCGGCCTGTCCGCGGTTGCGGGTGCTGGTGACGAGCCGGGCCCGGCTGATGGTGCCGTTCGAGCGGGTCTTCCTCCTCCCGCCGCTGTCGCGGGTCGGCGGTGACGAGTCGGAGGCGGTGGCCCTGTTCACGGACCGGGCGGCGGCGGTCGGCCTGCCGCCGGGCCCGGCGGTGAGCGAGGGGGTCGTGGCCATCTGCGAACGACTGGGCGGCATGGCGCTGGCGATCGAGCTGGCGGCGGCGCGGTGGTCCACGCTCGGACTGGACGGCCTCGAAGCCGGCCTCTCCGATCAGCTGCGGATCCTCACCGGCGGATCCCGCGCCGACGACAGGCACCGGTCGGTGCGGGCGGTGCTGGACTGGAGCCACGACCTGCTGGAGCCGCAGGACCAGGCGCTGCTGCGCCGGGTGTCGGTGTTCGTCGCGCCGTTCACGGCCGAGGCGGCTGCCGAGGTCGCCGGGTTCGACGCGTCGGACCAGGTCGCGGTGGTCGACGGTCTCGGCAGGCTTGCCGAGCAGTCCCTGCTCGCCGTGACACCGTCCGAAACCGGCACCCGGTACCACGCGTTGGAGACGATCCGTCAGTACGGGACGGAACGGCTCACCGAGGCCGGCGAGCTGATCGACATCCGATCCCGCCACATGGACTGGTGCCTGACCGGCGCGGCCGCCCTCGGGGCAGCGTCGGGCGCGGACTGGCGCGCCCGGTTCGACGCCGTGGCGGACGACCTGCGGGCCGGCCTCACCTGGGCCGCCGACCGGCCGGAGCGGCGCGCGGACGCCCATCGTCTCGCCCTGTCCCTGGCCGAACTGGCCTTCTCCCGCACCCTGCTCGGCGAGTCCCAGCAGCGCTACGAGCAGGCGGCCCGGCTCGCCGACGACGCCGCCGGTGCCGCGGCGCTGCGGCAGGCCGCCGCGGTGGCCGGGTGCCGCAGGCTCGGCGACGACATGTTCCGGCTGCACCGTGCCGCCGCGGAGGCCGCGCGCCGGGCCGGGGACCGCGCCGGTGCCGGCCTCGACCTGGCGGCAGCCGCCACCGTCGCGTACCGCTTCTCCACGTCGTTCACGCGGATTCCCGCCGTGGACGAGGTGAGGTCCGTGCTCGGGCAGGCGCGCGAGCTGGCCGGCGACTCCCCGGCCGCCGAGGCGGCTGTGGCGCTGGCCGAGGCGGCGGTGATCACGGACGCGTACGGCGCGCTTCAGGGAGACGCGGACAACACGGTGCAAGAGACGGCCGAGCGCGCCGAACAGGCCGTCGGGCTCGCCCGGCGCGCGGGCGACCCGGTGGCGGAGTCCGCCGCCCTCGACGCGCTCTCCGGCGCCCGGAGCTGGGCCGGTGACGCCTTCGCCGGCGCGGCCGCAGCCCGGCGCCGGATCGACATCCTGGCGCCCGTACCGCCCACTCCCGCCAGTACGCACGAGGTGATGGACGCCCTCGCCATGGCCGCCGGAACCGCCCTCGGCGTGGGCGATCTGCCGCAAGCCCGACGGTGGGGCGGACAGCTCGCCGACCACCCGCTGCTGGCCGAGGCGGGTCACCACGCCACGTCCTGGATCCTGGTCGCGGACGCGTTCGCCGGCCATGCCGACGAGGTGATCACCCGCGGCGTACGGTTCCGCGACGCGTGGGAGCAGAGCGGACGTCCGCGGTCGCTCTCCCTCGGCGCCGGGGCCGCGTCGGTCGCCATGGTCCACGGCCTGCGCGGCGACCGCGACGCCCGGGCGGCCTGGCTCGCGATCGTCGACCAGGCGGACGCGGCGCCCCAGCACCGTCATGGCTACGGTGCGGTCTTCGACGCCACGGTCCTGCTCCACCGCGCAGACGTGGACGGGGCGCTGAAGCGGGTCGAGCCGGAGCCGGATCAGGTGTGGAAGTGGGTGTGCTGGATCTGGCTGCACTGGTACGTGGCGCTCCGTGCGGAGGCCGCGGTGCTCGCCGGGCACCCGGACGCCCGGGCCCGGATCGACGCCGCCCGCACCGTGGTCGCCGGCAACCCGGTCGCCACCGCCCAGGTGGACCGCGCGGAGGCGCTCCTCGACGGCGACCTGCCGCGGCAACTCGCCGCCGCGGCGGCGTTCGACGCGGCCGGCTGCCCCTACCAGTCGGCACGTACGCTGCTGCTCGCCGGGGGCGAACACGCCACCTCCGCCACGGCGGTGCTGGCCGGCCTCGGCCTCGCGCCCAAGCCCGTCCGGTAGCCGCCCGCCGGACCCCTAGGGCCTCTCGTTCGGATCATGCCGGGCTCGCGGGGTCCGGCCTGATCGAAACGAAAGACCCTAAGCCACCGCCTGCTTCACCAGTGCGGCGATCCGCGCCTCCACCTCGGCCGTCACCTCGGTCAGGGCGAAAGCGGTCGCCCACATCGGGCCCTCGTCCAGCTGCGCCGCGTCGTTGAACCCGAGCGTCGCGTAGCGCGCCTTGAACTTCGCCGCGCTCTGGAAGAAGCAGACGACCTTGCCGTCCAGCGCGTAGGCGGGCATCCCGTACCAGAGCTTCGGCGCGAGGACCGGGGCGTTGGCCTTGACGACGGCATGGACGCGCTCGGCCATGAGCCGGTCGGAGTCCTGCATCTCGGCGATCTTCGCCAGCACGTCCCGCTCCGCCTCCGCCGCCTTGTCCGCCCGCGAGCCGCGCCGCGCCGCCTTCTTCTGCTCCTGGGCGTGTTCCTTCATCGCGGCCCGCTCCTCGGCCGTGAATCCCTCGTACGCGCTGTTCTCGGTGCCTGCCATGATCACTCCTGAAGTGGTGGTCCGTGGTCCGTGCTCACAGCCTCTCCCGGCCGGGCCCGCTCCGCCTCCGTGCTGACCACGGAAACCACCACTGAACACGGTGGGTGGTCCGTGTCACCGTCGGCCAGGAGGACGTCAGGCCGCGAAGCCGTCCTCGTCAGCCGGTTCGTCCCGGACCGTCAGGCCGGCCACCCACAAGGGCATCAGCCAGTGCACCGCGAAGACCGCGATGAGCACCGGCGCCGCATGCGCCGTGGGGGCGCTGCCGGCGGCCGCGCCCGCGATCAGCAGGCCGGCGGCGGTCGTGGCGAGGAGCAGGGACGTCGCCCGGTGGGCGCGGGCCTGCACGCGGTTGCGTTCGGCCGACTGCCGCTCGTCCAGCGCCCGTTCACGCAGTTCGAGCAGGCCGCGGGTGGCCCCGTTGATCGCCCCGGTCGCGACCATCCACGGCGCCATCAGCACCGCCATGACGGCGGCGGCCCACATCGGTTTCCCCTCCGCGAGCCAGAAGTGGGTCATGAGCCCGCCGATGGCCGCGGTCAGCACCAGATGCGAGGCGACGACCAGGCGCCGACGGGTGGCCGTGGCGTACAGCGGCCGGCCTCGGCGGTCGTTCATCAACCGCAGCATGACGCGGTCGTAACGCGTCAGCGGTGTCGTGGTCATGGCGTCTTCCTCCCGTAGATCTCATCCGTGAGCGGCCGGAACGGTTCGAGGGAGAACAGCGCCTCCACCGGCAGCTCGAAGAACTTCGCGATCTTCAATGCCAGGTCGAGGCTCGGGTTGTACTGCCCCCGCTCGATGTAGCCGATGGTCTGGTAGTGCGCTCCCACCGCCTCGGCCAGGTGCTGCCGCGACACCTTCCGTTCGGCGCGCACCATCGCCAATCTGTTGTGCACCTGCTCGCTCATGTATAAGAAGTACTACATCTTGAGTGAGGGCTGCAACACCCCAGGTGCCGGTCCGGGATGCGAGTCGTGCCGGGAGCCGAGCGCGCGGCTCAGTGTTCGTGCGGCCGGGCTCCGCCGCGCAGCTCCGGTGTGCTCGTGGCGACGCAGGCGATGGCCAGGACGCACAGCAGGCCGCCGGTGACCAGGGAGGTCGCTCCGGAGGTCCAGCCCGCGACCAGCCCGGCGCGGAGGTTGCCGACGTGCGGGCCCGCCTGGCCGACGATCTGCTCGGCGGCCGTGACGCGGCCGAGGAGGGCGTCGGGTGTGCGGGTCTGGATGATGGTGCTGCGGGAGACCACCGAGATGGCGTCCGCCGCACCGGCCACCACCAGCAGACCGAGCCCCAGCCAGGGGCTCGTCGTGAGGCCGAAGAGGGCCAGGGCCGCGCCCCATGTGGCCGCGCCGCAGAGCATGACCAGCCCGGGCCGGGCGAGGCGGGTGACCGGGCCGGACAGGGCGGTCGCTGTGACGCCGCCGATGGCCAGGGCGGACAGGAAGAGGCCCAGCGTGCGCGGGTTGTCGTCGAAGCGTTCCGCGTTGACCAGGGGGAAGAGGCTGACCGGCATGGCCAGGACCGTTGCCGCGAGGTCGGTGATGAGCGCGCCTCGTACCACCCGGTGGCTCGTCAGGAAGCGCAGGCCGTCCAGGACGCCGCGCAGCCCGGCCCGCGACGGCTCGCCCTCGGGCGGCAGTGCGGGCAGGCCGAAGGCGCCGTAGAAGGCGAGGCCGAAGCTCAGGGCGTCCAGGAGGTAGCAGACACCGATGCTGGTCCAGCCGAGGAGCAGGCCGCCCAGCGCGGGGCCGGTCAGCATCATCGCCTGGGCGGTGACCTGGTTGAGCGCCAGGCCCGCCGCCACCTGGTCCTTGGGCAGCAGGCGGGGGACGAACACGCCCGCCGCCGGGCCGCCGACCGCCCCGAAGCAGGACTGCGCGGCGACCAGCGCCAGCACCCCCGCCACCGGTACGCCCCCGGTGAAGCCCTGCACGGCGAGGAGGACGGAGCAGGCCGCCTGGCCGACGGTCGCGACCAGGAAGATCCGGCGCCGGTCCCCGCGGTCCGCCCAGGCACCCGCGAACAGGCCGAAGACCACCATGGGCAGCGCCTGCGCCAGTCCCACCGCACCGCTCCACACCGTGCTGTGGGTCATGCCCCAGACCTGGTACATGACGGTGACCATGGTCATGAAGCCGCCCAGCACGGACACCGTGCGCCCGATGAGCAGCCGCCGGAAGACGGGGGAGGTGCGCAGGGGCCGGACGTCCATCAGAGTCCGGGAGAGGCTCATGAGGGCATGGCGGGGCGCGGCGGCGAGGGCTGGTTCACGGCGCGGAGGCTAACCCGCCCCGGCAGCCCCCGCCAGCGAATTACGGCAGGCGCGGTCCGTGCTGCCTACGCCGACTCATTGAGCAGCCGCGACAGGTGCTCCCGTCCCGCGCCCAGCAGATCCGGCAGGGGCGCCGCGTCCTCGTACCACCGCTTCTCGTACTCCCAGCACAGCCAGCCGTCCCAGCCGTTCCGGGAGAGGACCTCGACGGACTCGGCGAGCGGGAGGACGCCCGTGCCCAGGGGCAGCGGGGTGGTGTCGTCGGCGGAGGCGATGTCCTTGACCTGGACGTAGCCGAGGTGAGGGGAGAGCGCCGCGTACGTCTCCGAGGGCTGCTCGCCGCCCAGCCAGGTGTGCATGACGTCCCACAGCGCGCCCACGTTCCGGTGGCCCACCAGGCCCAGGATGCGCATCGCGTCGGCGCCGGTGCGGTGCGAGTCGTGGGTCTCCAGCAGGATGCGCACGCCGAGGTCGGCCGCGTACTCGGCGGCCGTGCCCAGCCGCCGGGCGGCGACGGCGTCGGCCTCCTCGGTGGACTGGCCGGGGTCGGCGCCGGGGAAGACGCGGATGTACGGGGCACCGAGGTCGCGGGCGAGGTCGAGGAGGCGGCGCACCTCCTCGATCACCGGGTTGTCGTCGCCGGGCGCGGCCACGCGCGCGTACCCCGCGATGCCGAGCACGTCCACTCCCGCCGCCTTGAACTCGGCGGCCGCGTCGGTCCGTTGGGCGAGGTCGAGGCCGGGATGGACCGGCTCCTCCGGGTGCGCGCGCAGCTCCACGCCGTGATAGCCGTGGGTGGTCGCGAGCCGCAGGACGTCGGGGAGGGGGAGGCCGGGTACGCCGAGGGTGGAGAACGCCAGTTTCATGGTTCTTACTGTCACTCGGTTGTGCCGCGCAGGTCCAGCCGCCAGTCCTGGCCGTTCAGATCTTGACCGAAGGAGCGGTGCGGTTTCTCGGCGACGAGGACGAAGCCGTGACGCTGGTAGATGCGGCGGGCGGCGCCGAGGATGTCGTTGGTCCACAGGACGATGTCGCGGTAGCCGACCTCGCGCGCGAAGTCGACCAGCGCCCCCACCAGCCGGTCGCCGATGCCCAGGCCCCGTGCGTCCGGTTCGACGAGCAGCAGCCGCAGCCGCGCGGTGCCGGGGGTGTCGTCCCGTACGCACATCACGCACCCCACCGGCCGCCCGCCGACCTCGGCGATCCACGTCCGCTCCAGGTACGGGTCGTGGTCCTCGGCATAGTCGGCGACGATCCGGGCGACCAGGCCCTCGTAGTCGGCGTTGAAGC
This sequence comes from Streptomyces sp. NPDC043427, assembly GCF_056436655.1. NCBI lineage: Bacteria > Bacillati > Actinomycetota > Actinomycetes > Kitasatosporales > Streptomycetaceae > Streptomyces > Streptomyces sp. NPDC043427. The sequence goes on from NZ_JBWKCC010000019.1 coordinate 150,063, forward strand.
CGTACTCGGAGGCGTAGAGGGCCGCGTTCCGTTCGATGATCCAGCCGAGGTCGCCGGGGGCGGGCTCGCGCAGGACGACGTCCTCGGCGGTCGGTGGCCGGTGGCCGGTGCCGAGGACCGTACGAATCGTGCGCATCGCCTCCGCGAGCCGCGGCCGGTCGCCGGGGGCGACGCCTTCCAGCAGCTCGCCGACGCTCTCCCGGGCCCGCTCGTCGAGCAGCCCGGCGACGTCGCGGCCCCGCTCGGTGAGGATGATCCGACGGCGTCTCGGGTCCTTCTCGGACGGGGCGCGCTCGACGAGGTCGTCCTCCTCGAACTTGTTGAGGATGCGGGTCAGGTACCCCGAGTCGAGCAGGAGCGTGGTGCGCAGGTCGGCCGCGTCCGTACCGTCGCGAGGGGCGTGCGCGAGTTCGTACAGGACGCGGGACTCGGTGAGGGTGTAGGGGGCGTACAGGTGGCGGCCGTAGTCGAGGGCGCCGATGACGTTGGTGTAGAAGCGGTTGAAGGCGCGGATGTCCTGGACGGTCATGGTCAACCCCGATCCCCGGATCCCTGATTGCTGACTCAGTCAGAGAAGTTGTCCGGGGTCGAGCCTAGGCGCCCGGGCGCGACCCCCGCTACCCCTCGGCGCTCGAGCCCTCCGCGGTCGCCGGGCGGTAGACGCACACCTGGGTGCCCGTCTTGGCGGTCGTCGTCGAGACCAGCTCCAGCGGCTGCTTCGCCCCGTCCGCCGGGAAGATCGACTTGCCGCCGCCGAGCAGTACGGGCATCCGCATGAGGATCAGCTCGTCGACGAGACCTTCGCTCAGGAGGGTGCGTACGAGGCTGGGGCTGCCCATGACGAGCAGGTCCCCGCCCTCGGAGGCCCGCAGCTCACGCACCCGCGCGACGGCCGCGTCACCGCGGATGAGGGAGGTGTTCTCCCAGCTCAGGTCGTCTTCCGCCAGGGTCCCGGACACGACGTACTTCCGAATCGAGTTCATCCGGTCCGCGAACGGGTCCCCGGCCCGCTCCGGCCACGCCCCCGCCATCGCCTGCCACGTCCGCCGCCCGAACAGCAGCGCGTCGGCCTTCCGCAACGCCCCGTCGAAGGCCCCGCCCACGACCTCCGGGTCGAAGAACGGATGGGTCCACCCGCCGTGCGCGAACCCGCCGTCGGTGTCCTCCTGCGGGCCCCCGGGCGCCTGCACGATCCCGTCGAGACTGATGAACGCGCTGACGACGACTCGCATGTCACTCACTCCGTTTCAACCGCTCGGTGCACTGTCTCCGCCCGCTCGGGCGGCTACGGCAATGAAGACAGACGTACGGCCCGAAAGTCATCGCTGAACCGCGAGCAAACCCGACGAGTTTCGTCATCCGCTTCGGCCGCTGATCCATGACTGGTTGTCACGTTCTCGGGTCCGGCGGTGTCTTCATGTCGAACAGGCAGCCAGGCAGGCAACGCACAAGGAGAACACCATGGCGCTGCGCGTCCCGAAGGCCGAGCTTCCCACCGAGCTCAAGGAAAACATGATCAAGCAGCTCGGCGAAGTGCCCGAGCCCGTCGAAGCGGTGTGGCACAGCCCCGAGGTCGCCACGTCCAATCTGGAGTTCTCGGCCAAGCTGGCCGCGTGGGACGCGGCCGACGCGAGCCTCAAGTCGTTCGCGCACATGGCTGTGGCGGCACAGGTCGGCTGCGGCTGGTGCCTCGACGTCGGCTATTTCCAGGCGCAGAACCAGAACCTGGACCTCGTCAAGGCGAGCCAGGTGCCACGCTGGCGCGAGTCGGAGGCGTTCAACCCGCTGGAGCGGGACGTCCTCGAGTACGCCGAGGCCATGACGAACACCCCGCCGACCGTCACCGACGAGCTGTACGCGGGCCTGCTCGACCGGCTCGGCCCCGCCGCGATGGTCGAGCTCACCGCGTACATCGCCTTCGTCAACATGGCGACCAGGAACAACAACGCCAACGGCGTCACGTCGCAGGGCTTCTCCGATGCCTGCGAGATACCGCTGGCCGAGCGCCCCCAGCCGTCCGGCGTGGCGCCGACGGCATGACCCAGGACCCGTTCGTCACCCACCGCAGCCTGCTGTTCACGGTCGCCTACGAGATGCTCGGTTCGGCGGCCGACGCGGAGGACGTGCTGCAGGAGTCCTGGCTGCGGTGGGCCGACGTCGACCACACGCAGGTGGGTGAACCACGGGCGTACCTCGTCCGGATCGTCACGAGGCAAGCGCTGAACCGCCTGCGGACGTTGTCGCGCAGCCGCGAGGACTACGTGGGCGAATGGCTGCCGGAACCGCTGCTGACCAGCCCTGATGTCGCCGAGGACGTCGAACTCGCGGAGAGCCTCTCGATCGCGGTGCTGACCGTGCTGGAAACGCTCGGGCCGACGGAGCGGGCGGTGTTCGTGCTCCGCGAGGTCTTCGACATGCCGTACGGCGAGATCGCCGAGGCGGTCGGCAAGTCCGCGGTCACGGTGCGGCAGATCGCACGGCGCGCCCGCGAGCACGTGGCGGCACGGCGGCCCCGTATGCAGGTGAGCCGGGCGGAGCAGCAGGCCGTGGTGGAACGGTTCCTGGCCGCGCTGCGCACCGGGCAGGTGCAGGAGCTGCTCGACGTCATGGCACCGGACGTGGTCCTGATCGCCGATGGCGGCGGGCTCGCGGCCGCCGCCGCGACTCCGGTCCACGGGGCCGATCTCGTGGCGAAACTGCTCACGCGCGCGGGCCGGGCCGCGTTCGAGACGACGACCGTATGGCTCAACGGCGCCCCCGCGGGCCGGATCGAGAGCGACGGCCGGCAGGCCGCGGTGAGCCTCGTGGTGGAGAACGGGCGGGTCACCCGGATCTACGCGACGGCAAACCCACGGAAGCTGACGCGGCTGGAGGAACCGGCCGAACTCTCCAGGTGAGCCCACTGCACACGTCACATTCGTTCAAGGAGCCACATGCCAACAGCTCATGCGACAAGCAACAGCACGACGCTCAGCCGCTTGCACGACGCCGTGAACACCGGCGACGCAGGGGTCATCTCGCAGACCATCGACGAGGTCGTCGCACCGGACGTGCTGTTCCACGCGCCGGTACCGAGCGGTGCGACGGGCGTACAGGCACTCAAGCAGGTGTGGGCGGTACTCCTTCGCGCCTTCCCCGACCTTCATGTCACGGTCGAGGACATGATCGCCGAGGGGGACAAGGTCGTCTCCAGGAACACGGTCACCGGGACCCACCTGGGCGAGTACGGGGATGTTCCGCCGACCGGCAAGTCCGTCAGGTACGACGAGATCTTCGTCTTCCGCCTCGCGGGCGGTCGAATCGCCGAGATCTGGGGGGTCGTCGACCTCCTCTCGCTGATGCGACAGCTCGGCGTGGTTCCCGGACGCCCTTCGTGACAATCGCCGATCTCGGCCCGCCCGGCGCTTGAGGCCGAGGCCCCTCAGACCGAAGCGGGTCGGCGGAGCCGCGTCCCAGCAACGGTGGCGGGGCTGGGGGCGGCAGGCCCCAGGCCACCCCCAGCCCCCGCCCCTCAGCCCCGAGGCCCCCCGGAAGACCCCCGAACCATCAACTCCCCCCGCACCACCGCGATCCCCCCGGGCGGCGGTTCCTCCCGCCCCATGGCGATCCGCCCGGCCCGCGCGCCCGCCTCCGCCAACGGCAACCTCACCGTCGTGAGCGAAGGCACCGCGTCGATGCTGAACGGAAGGTCGTCGAAGCCGGCCACCGACACGTCCTCGGGGATCCGCAGCCCGGACTCCCGCAGCGCGGCGCACGCGCCCAAGGCGACGGAGTCGTTGGCGGCGACGACCGCCGTCAGCGTGGGGTCCCTGCGCAGCAGCTCCAGCGTCGCCTCGTAGCCGGACCGCCGGTCGTAACGCCCGTGGACCGTCCACCGGGGGTCCTCCTCGATGCCCGCCGCCGTCAGCGCGGCCCGGTGCCCCTCCAGCCGGTGTCGTGTCGTCGTCCGCTCCTCGGGGCCGGCGATGTAGCCGAGGCGCCGGTGGCCGAGCCCGATGAGGTGCTCGGTCAGCTCCCGCCCGCCGCCGCGGTTGTCGAAGGTGATCGCGATCGCCCGGGTGTCCGGCGCGGGCGGCCGCCCGCACAGCACCACGCGTGTCCCGGCGTCCGCCAGCTTCCGCAGTTTGGACGTCATGGCCGCCGCGTGCGGCTCGTCCTCGATCGCGCCGCCGGTCAGCACCACGGCCGCCGCCCGCTGACGTTGGAGCAGGGTGAGATAGGTCAGCTCGCGTTCCGGGGAGCCCCCGGTGTTGCAGACGACCGCGAGTCTCTCCCCGCCCGCGCGCCCGCCCGGGCCGCCGATCTCCGACTGGATCGCGCCGGCCATGATCCCGAAGAACGGGTCGGCGATGTCGTTGACCAGGATGCCGACCAGGTCGGACGTGGACGCGGCCAGCGCGCTCGCGGGGCCGTTCAGCACGTAGTCCAGCTCGTCCACCGCCCGCAGCACCCGCTCCCGGGTGGTCGCCGCCACGGGATAGTTGCCGTTCAGTACGCGCGACACCGTCGCGGGGGAGACCTGGGCGCGGGCCGCCACGTCCGCCAGGGTCACCGTCATCTGTCGTCCTCCGGTCGCGCATCTCGTCGTACGTCCTCGTACGCCCCCACACGCCCTCGTAGACAGGCCGCCTCGCGGGCATGGTTCCGGGCGTGTCAAGCAATGTCGAGCCGACCTTACGGCCAGGAACCCCGGTTGTTCGCCCCCTCGAACAACTCGGAGTGGACACGGTCTTGTCTGGACCGCTGGTCAGAGGCTAGCTTCTCATCAGATAGAAAGCGCTTGCTGTAACGCTCATCAGTAGGGGGCGTACGCGGCGCGCACATCCGCGTACGACGCTGCGTACGACACCTACGAAGGGACAGCCGTGACACGCAAGACGGTGCGTATCGCCATGAACGGCGTGACTGGACGCATGGGCTACCGCCAGCACCTGGTCCGCTCCATCCTGGCCATTCGTGAGCAGGGCGGCCTCGACCTCGGCGACGGCACCGTGCTGTGGCCGGAGCCGATCCTCGTCGGCCGCCGCGAGCACGCGCTGAAGGCGCTCGCCGAGCAGCACGGCCTGGAGCACGTCTCGACGGACGTGGACGCGGTCCTCGCGGACCCGACCGTCGAGATCTACTTCGACGCGCAGGTGACCTCCGCCCGCGAGGAGGCGATCAAGAAGGCGATCGCGGCCGGAAAGCACATCTACACGGAGAAGCCGACGGCGACGGGCCTGGAGGGCGCCCTCGAACTCGCCCGGCTCGCGAACGAGGCCGGCATCAAGCACGGCGTCGTCCAGGACAAGCTCTTCCTCCCCGGCCTGCTCAAGCTGAAGCGTCTCATCGACGGCGGCTTCTTCGGCCGGATCCTCTCCGTCCGCGGCGAGTTCGGCTACTGGGTGTTCGAGGGCGACTGGCAGACCGCCCAGCGCCCCTCCTGGAACTACCGCGCCGAGGACGGCGGTGGCATCGTCGTCGACATGTTCCCGCACTGGGAGTACGTCCTGCACGAGCTGTTCGGCCGCGTGAAGTCCGTCCAGGCCATCGCCACCACCCACATCCCGCAGCGCTGGGACGAGAACGGCAAGCCCTACGACGCCACCGCCGACGACGCCGCCTACGGCATCTTCGAGCTCGACGGCGGCGCCATCGCCCAGATCAACTCCTCCTGGGCCGTCCGCGTCAACCGCGACGAACTCGTCGAGTTCCAGGTCGACGGCACGGAGGGCTCGGCCGTGGCGGGCCTGCGCAACTGCCGTGTGCAGCACCGCAGCGCCACCCCCAAGCCCGTCTGGAACCCGGACATCCCCGCCACCGAGGTCTTCCGCGACCAGTGGCAGGAAGTGCCCGACAACGCCGACTTCGACAACGGCTTCAAGGCCCAGTGGGAGCTGTTCCTCAAGCACGTCTACGCCGGCGCCGACTACCACTGGGACCTGCTCGCCGGCGCCCGCGGCGTCCAGCTCGCCGAGCTGGGCCTGAAGTCGTCGGCCGAGGGCCGCCGCCTCGACGTACCGGAGGTCTCCCTGTGACCATCCAACTGCCCGACGGCAAGGGCGGCCTGCGGACCTACGAACCCCGCACGGAGCCCCTCGCCCTCACCACCGGCGCCCCCTTCACCTCCCGTACGGTCTTCTCGGCGGCGCACGTCGTCGCCGACCCGTACGCGGACGTGACGCCCGACTCGCCCGCCGCCGTCGACTGGGACGCGACCCTCGCCTTCCGCCGCCACCTGTGGTCCCACGGGCTCGGTGTCGCCGAGGCCATGGACACCGCCCAGCGCGGCATGGGCCTGGACTGGGCGGGCGCGGCCGAGCTGATCCGCCGCAGCGCCGCCGAGGCCAAGGCGGTCGGCGGCCTGATCGCGTGCGGCGTCGGCACCGACCAGCTGACCGGCCCCGCGTCCCTCGCCGAGGTCCGCGCGGCCTACGAGGAGCAGCTCGCCCTCGTCGAGGCGTCCGGCGCACAGGCGATCCTGATGGCCTCCCGCGCCCTCGCGGCCGCCGCGTCCGGCCCCGAGGATTACCTGGAGGTCTACGGCCACCTGCTGCGCCAGGCCTCCGAGCCGGTGATCCTGCACTGGCTCGGCCCGATGTTCGACCCGGCGCTGGAGGGCTACTGGGGCTCGTCCGACCTGGACACGGCGACGGACACCTTCCTGGAGGTCATCGCCGCGCACCCCGACAAGGTCGACGGCATCAAGGTCTCGCTGCTGGACGCCCAGCGCGAGATCGACCTCAGGCGCAGGCTGCCGCAGGGCGTCCGCTGCTACACCGGCGACGACTTCAACTACCCCGAGCTGATCGCGGGCGACGAGAAGGGCTTCAGCCACGCCTTGCTCGGCATCTTCGACCCGCTGGGCCCGCTGGCGGCGGAGGCGGTACGGGTCCTGGACACGGGTGACCCGGCGGGCTTCCGGGAGCTCCTCGACCCGACCGTGGACCTCTCCCGGCACCTCTTCCAGGCCCCCACCCGCTTCTACAAGACGGGCGTCGTCTTCCTGGCCTGGCTGGCCGGCCACCAGTCCCACTTCACCATGGTCGGCGGCCTCCAGTCGGCCCGCTCCCTCCCGCACTTCACCCGCGCCTACGAACTCGCCGACGGCCTGGGCCTCTTCCCGGACCCGAAGCTGGCGGAGGAGCGGATGAAGAACCTGCTCGCCCTGTACGGAGTGACCCAGTGACCGCCGAGGACCTCGCCCGCTTCAGCATCAACCAGATGACGGTCAAGCAGCTGTCGATGCCGGAACTGGTCGAGGCGTGCCTGGAGTTGGGCGTGCCGGGCGTGGGCCTGTGGCGTGAGCCGGTCCAGACGTACGGCCTGGAGGCGACGGCGAAGCTGGTGCGCGACGCGGGCCTGGCGGTGACGACGCTCTGCCGGGGCGGCTTCTTCACGGCGATCGACCCGCAGGAGCGGGCCACGGCCCTGGCCGACAACCGCCGCGCGATCGAGGAGGCGGCGGCGCTGGGCACGCAGGTGCTCGTCCTGGTCTCCGGCGGCCTGCCCGCCGGGTCGAAGGACCTCCACGGCGCGCGGGAGCGCATCGCGGACGCGCTGGCGGAGCTCGGGCCGTACGCGGAACAGCACGGCGTACGGCTGGCCATCGAGCCGCTCCACCCGATGTACGCCTCCGACCGCTGCGTGGTCTCCACCCTCGCCCAGGCCCTGGACCTCGCGGAACGCTTCCCCGCGCACCAGGTGGGCGTGACGGTGGACACGTACCACATCTGGTGGGACGACACGGCGCCGGAGCAGATCGCCCGGGCGGGTGCGGGCGGCCGTATCCACACCTTCCAACTGGCCGACTGGACAACCCCGTTGCCCGAGGGCGTGTTGACCGGTCGTGGCCAGATCGGCGACGGCTCGATCGACATGCGCGAGTGGCAGCGCCACGTCGAGGCCGCGGGCTACACCGGTCCCATCGAGGTCGAGCTGTTCAACGACGGCCTGTGGGCCCGCGACGGCCGCGAGGTACTGGCGGAGACGGCGGCGCGGTTCGTGGCGCACGTGGACCGCTGACGTGCAGGGATGGCCGGCCGTGGCCGGCCGGCCATCCCGTCGTCGTCGGATCAGGCGAACATGCCGGGCTCGTAGTCGCCGGCGGGCTGCTGGACGATGACGTTCACGCGGTTGTACGCGTTGATGAGGGCGATGAGGGACACCAGGGCGGCGAGCTGCTCGTCGTCATAGTGCTTGGCGGCGTTCGCCCAGGCCTCGTCCGTGACACCGCCGGCCGCGTCGGCGATACGGGTGCCCTGCTCCGTCAGCTCCAGGGCGGCACGCTCGGCGTCGGTGAACACCTTGGCCTCCCGCCAGGCCGCGACCAGGTGGAGGCGCTGCGCGGTCTCCCCGGCGGCCGTGGCGTCCTTGGTGTGCATGTCGGTGCAGAAGCCGCAGCCGTTGATCTGGCTGGCGCGGATCTTCACCAGTTCCTGCGTCGCGGCGGGCAGTGTCGAGTCCGCGATCACCTTGCCCGCCGAGTTGATGTACCGGAAGAACTTGGCCGCGACCGGGTTGCCGAAGAGGTTCAGACGTGCGTCCATGGTGCACTCCTATGCCGTCGTGAGTGGTTACACCTCATTGACGGAGCGGCTCGCCAAGATGTGACATGACCGCCAACGGTTTACGCACCCTTGGCCGGGGCGAGGCCGTCGAAGTGACCAAGCCGGTCACGCACTAGCGGAGCGTGTGGAGCGTGTCGATGACGTCGTCGGCACGGGTGTCCGGGTTGACGAAGGCCATGCGGAGAACGGTTGCGCCGTTCCACTGGGTCGGTACGCACAGCACGGCGCCCGCATCGGCGGCTCGGGCGGACCATGACGCGTAGTCCTGCGGGCCCCATCCAGGGCGTTCGAAGAGGACGACGGACAGCTCGGGATCGATCATGACGCGCAGATGGTCACTGGCGCGTATGGCGTCGGCGACCAGTCGGCTGGTGGTCAGTGTCTGTTCCACGGCACGCGTGTACCGCTCGGTTCCGTGGACGGCCAGGCTGAACCAGAACGGCAGACCGCGGGCACGGCGGCTGAGGTGGAGGGCCAGGTCCGCCGGATTGTGGACGTCGCGGTCGATGGCATCGAGATAGTGCGCCGACTGACTGTGCGCGGCGCGGGCCGCTGCGGGATCCCGGTAGAGCAGTGCGCAGCAGTCGTAAGGCGCGAAGAGCCACTTGTGAGGATCGACGATGAAGCTGTCGGCGCGTTCGATGCCGGTGTAGAGGTGCCGCACACTGGGTGCCGCCAGGCCCGCTCCGCCGTAGGCACCGTCGACGTGCAGCCACACGTGGTGCCGTGCGCACGCGTCGGCGATGTCATCGAGGTCGTCGATCAGACCGGCATTGGTGGTCCCGGCGGTCGCCACCACGGCGAACACGCCGGTCGTGGCGTCCAGGACCGTGTTCACGGCAGCTCCGGTGAGGTGCCCCCGCTGGTCCACGGGTGCGGTGACGACCTCGACATCCATTGCTTGTGCCGCGGACCTGATGGAGGAGTGGGCGCTGTCGGCACACACCATCTTCCAGCCGTCCGTCGGCCGGGGCCGGGATGCGGCGGCAGCGGCGCGGGCCGTGATGAGAGCCGAGAGATTGCCCATGGTGCCGCCGCTGACGAAGCATCCTGCTGCGGTACTGGGCCACCCGAGCAGTTGGGTGAGCCAGGTCAGCGCCTCGTTCTCGGCGTGGATGGCACCGGCTCCCGACTCCCAGGTGCCCGCGAAGATGTTCGCCGCGCCGGTGACCGCGTCGAAGGCGAGTGCGGCACGAGTGGGAGCCGCAGGGATGTACGCGAGGTTCATCGATCCGTTCTGGGCGCGGGTGGCGGGTGCCAGGACTCGGTCGAACAGTTTGAGGGCCGCGGCGCCGCCGATTCCCCAGGGGGTGATGGCCGTACCGGCTGCGAGAGCGAGGTCCGCGGCGGAGCGGGCGCCTGCCACAGGATCCGGAGCCTGCAAGATGCGCCGGCCCGCGTAGTCCATGGCGGCTGCCACGATCGCGTCCTCATCACCCCATACCCGGCGGTCGACGCGGGGCGCCCTATTCACTGACGTGTTATCGCATTGCGCTTTTTGCATAGCGGGAACCTAGGAAGGTGCATCGGAATGCGCAATATGCTGCAAGATTTCTGAGCAGAATGCTCAATGTTGTGCGCCCGTGCTGTGCCATACTGAGCACCATGCGAAACGTCGACGCTCTCGACGCCCGGATCCTTCTGGCGCTCGACGAGGACCCGCGGGCCACGACGGTTGCCTTGGCCGACCGACTCGGTCTGGCCCGCAACACCGTGCAGGCGCGTCTGAAGCGACTTGAAGAAAGCGGTCAACTGAGGGAGCACAGTCGGCGCGTGGCGCCCGCGGGTCTCGGCTATCCGCTGCTGGCCCTCATCACGATGTCGATCAGCCAGCGCGTGGGACATCCCACCCGCGAGGCGATCCTGCGCATTCCCGAGGTGGTCGAGTTGCTCGTCACCACCGGCGACGGCGACCTGCTCGCCCGCGTTGTCGCCCGGGACACCGAAGACCTGCACCGCATCACGAACCTGTTGCTGGAAGCGCCTGGGGTGGTCCGGTCCAACACCACCATCGTCCTGCTCGAGGTGCAGCCCTTCAGCGTCCGGCCCCTGCTGGAGCGGCACGCCGGCTCCTGACGCGGAGCGGGTGTGCGGTCACAGCGCTAGCCGAGGTGGCCTGCCTTGACGGCGGTGACGAACGACGTCCATTCGGTCGTCGAGAAGACCAGTGCCGGGCCGGTGGCGTGCTTGCTGTCGCGGACGGGGATGCCGGGGTGGCCGCCGCGAGCTACCTCAAGGCATTCGCCCTGGTCGCCGCCGCTGTAGCTGGACTTGAACCATCCGGTGAAGGTGGACGAGCCGGGGACCGTGTGCTCACTGCTGACCATGTACGTGTTCCTCTGCTGCCGCCCTGACAAGGGTCAGTGACTCCTGCTGCGACATCGCGTCGCTCAGCGCAAGAGCGTAGGCCGTCTGACTGGCCGCTACCAGCGCTGGATCATCCATCAGGTTGCCGGTGAGGAAGCCTTCGACGTAGGCCACCAGGGCGGAATCCTCGAAGCTCATGAGGGTGAGCAGGCTCTGCTGGAGCGGGTGAGCTCCGACGCCGTAGGGCAGGACATGCAGTCGAAGTCTTCCGGCCTCGGCCAAGTCCGCGATCTTGTGCAGCTGTTCCGCCATGACCTGCGGGCCATCGACGCGGCGTCGCAGGACGGACTCGTCGAGGAGCGTCCAGACGACCGGATTCAGCGGTCCGTCGAGGATCCGGGAACGCTTGGTTCGAATGACGACTTCGCTGTCAAGTTCCTCGGCCGTGTAGTTGGGGCGGTATGCGCTGAACACCGCCCTCGCGTAGGAGGGAGTCTGGAGCACGCCAGGGACCAGCGAGAGCGCGAACTGCTGGATCAGAGTGGCTTGTTGTTCCAGCTCCGCCACTGCCGCGAAGTGGTCGGTGTACTTGGACTCCAGGTCTTCCAGCCACCGCGCGAAGAACCCGTCCGTCCCCAGCGCCCGGTCGATCCGCCGCGCGTCGTCCGGCCTCGGCAGCCGCCTCCCCGCCTCGAAGTGGCTGATGAGCGTGGGCGAGCACACGACCTGGTTGCCCAGCTCCTCCTGTGTCAGGTCGGCTGCCGTCCGCCGCAGCCGCAGTTCCTCCCCGTACTTCTCCCGTGCCGTCCGCGGCTTGCGGATCTCGTCCACGCGACCAACTCCCCAACTTGAAAAGCTCGCTGTCAACCCCCGGGCACTAGCAGCGTAGCCAGCGATGACGTCACTCTGTGATCGATTCGCCACAGAACGCAGTCGCCCCGTGTGGCAGCAAACCCCCGCGGTCGAAGCGGTCGACCCGGGGGCGTGGCCAACCTGACCCGAAAGCAGGCTGACGTGTCCGACCCTATCGCCCTTGTCGCATGGCTCTTGGAGCCTTTGCTCCGTCTTCTCCTCCCGCCTGCCGGACGGCGGCGTCGAACGGCGCCACCGCCCACGCCTCCGTGCACATGCCGGCACCTCGGCGGCCCGACGTTCCACCGCACGGGAGAGCGCCCACTGCGCGGCGAGGACAACGCACTCGTACGCCCCTACTTGCTGGCGCACGAGAGGGCGGGCGTATGAACGACGTTTACGACGGGGGGAGTGACGGCCACACGCTCGGGCGCCTGCTCCCCTGGTCGAGCCCGGAGGGAAAGCCCTGCTACCTCCTCACCGGCGGTACCGGCCCCGTCTCCCGGCTCGCCGACAAGGTCGAAAGCGCCCAGCTCGGCATGGCGGACCATCTCCTCGGTCACGCCACCGAGCTGCTCGCCGAGCCGCGCCTGACCGCCGAGGAACTGCGCTACCTCGCCGACCGGCTCAGGGAGTCCCTGCTGGACGTCAGGCGTGTGGCGGAGAGTCGGGGAGAACGGCTGACGCAGGTCGGTCCGGCTCGGGACGAGGCTTGATCTCAAGTGCGGTTGCGGCTTCATGCTCACCGGCATGACCACGAAAGCCATCGACTGCCACGCGTTCGAAGCGTGCGGTCCGTTGCGAAAGTCTGTTGAGATGCTGCCGTACGGTGGGGAGGCTTGGGGCATGGAGTACTTCTGCTACCACCGCGACCGGCCCGGATCTGTCACGTTGCGCGAGGAGTTGCTGGAAGAGCACTGGTCGTACATGGACGGGTACGCGAAGGAGCTGATCGCTCGCGGGCCGACTTTCGCCGACGACGGCGAAACGCCCACCGGCAGCGTGCACATCGTCGACCTGCCTGACCCCGCTGCGGCCCGCGCGTTCGCCTTCGACGAGCCCAACTACCAGGCCGGCGCGTACCGGGACGTGCTGCTGCGTCGGTGGCGCAACCTGCTGGGGCGCACGATGTGGGACTTTCCCGGTGGCCCGACCGGTGGCAACCGGTACCTGGTGATCGGCCTCGGCGCGGGGCAGCCCGCCGACCTCGACGTGCCGCCCGGCCGCGACGAGCTGATCGCGTACGGGCCGCTGCTGTCCGACGACGGCGCCACCTGGCTGGGTACGGCGGTGCTGCTCAGGGCCCCGGATCCGGACACGGCACGCGCCGTTCTGACCGCGGACCGGTATGCCGGCATCGAGGTCCACGACTGGGAGTTCGGCGGGCGGCGATGACCCGAGGACGCGCCACGCCGGCCTCGCCTGCCGGTTGAGCGCAGGAGCGGGCCGCGCATGCCCGCACCCGACCCCCGGCCTCCAGTCCCTGGTACGGGCCCGAAACTCAGTGGAGCATGAAATGCGGCAAGCCGTCGCCGCTCTGTGGCGTCACCCGGTGAAATCCATGCTCGGTGAGCGCGTTCCAGCCGTCGAGGTGACCGACCGGGGGCTCGCGGGTGACCGGCGGTTCGCGTTGGTCGACCGGGAGAGCGGGAAGGTCGCCAGCGCCAAGGCGCCCCGGCTGTGGCGGGAGTTGCTGCGCTGTACGGCGACGACCGCCCAAGGCGGGGTTCTCGTCACCGGGCCGGACGGTTCCACCTGGCACAGCACCGACAGCGGCGTCCACCAGGCGCTCTCGGCGTTCCTGGGCCGCGAGGTGACGTTGGTGGACGCCCCGTCGGCCGGGGCCGTACTCGAACGGTCCCGGCCCGAGCAGGTGCTGGAGGACGGGGTCACGGCGCAAGTGGACGCCGATGTCGTCGAGTTCGGCTCCGCCGCCCCGCCCGGCACCTTCTTCGACTTCGCGCCGGTTCACCTGATCACCACCGCGACACTGAGGCGCATCGCCGCACTGAACCCACGCCGCACCGTGGAGGTCCAGCGGTACCGGCCCAACCTGGTGATCGACACCGACGACGAGGGCTTCGTCGAGCACGACTGGATCGGCCGTACCCTGCGCGTCGGCGACCGCCTCACACTCCGCGTGATCGCATCGACGCCCCGGTGCGCCGTGCCGACCCTGGCCCACGGCTCCCGGCCCCGCGATCCCGACGCGCTCCGCGTCCTCGCCGCCCACCACCGCGTCCCCGCCATGCCGGGCCGGGCGGCGGAGCCGTGCGCCGGGGTGTATGCGCAGGTGGTGGCAGGTGGGGCGGTCCGGGAAGGGGACGCGGTACGGCTTGCGGGCGGCGCAGCCTCCAGGGCTCGAAAAAACTCCGGAAAGAAAACGGAATGAGGATGCAACCCTTTCCCCATCCAGAGGGTCATACATGGCGTCAGGACTTCTGGAGGGGGATCCGGGGGGATCGCGGGGGTTCTGATCGTGGAGGGGAAAGCCGAGGGGGCCCGGTCGACGGACCGGGCCCCCTCGAATCATGATCAGCGCCTGCTAGAAGAACACCCCACACCTCAGCAGCACGTTCGCGTACGGCCGTGCCTCCCCCGTCCGCACCACCAGCCGCGCCCCGGCCGACAGCTCCTTCAGCCGCTCGTGCGGCACCAGCGCCAACTCGGGAAAGTGGCCGTCCAGCAGCGAGGCCGCCGCCGGATTCGCCGCCCGCACCTCCTCCGCCGCCGTCGCGCCCTCCACCACCAGCTCGGTCAGCAGCCCGTCCACCACCTCGGCGAAGGACGGCACCCCGGCACGGAACGCCAGGTCCACCACCCGCGGACCATCCGGTATCGGCATGCCCGCATCGCACACCAGCACCCCGTCCCCGTGGCCCAGCTCGGCCAACGCGCCGGAGAGATGGCGGTTCAGGATTCCGCCCCGCTTCACAGGCTCTCGACCTCCGCCGCCGTAGGGAACGACTCCTGCGCCCCCCTCCGCGTCACCGCCACCGCCCCCACCCGAGCCGCGTACGCCGCCGCCTCGGCCAGGGAAGCCCCCGCACCCAACCGCCAGGCCAGCGCCGCCGTGAACGCGTCGCCCGCACCCGTCGTGTCCACGGCGTCCACCTTCACCGACGCCACCCGAGTGACGCCCGCCGAGGACGCCACGAGCGCACCCTCCGCGCCCAGGGTCACGACCACCGACCGCGGGCCCTTCGAGAGCAGCAGCCGCGCCCAGTCCTCGGGCGTGTCGCTCACGCAGGCCTCGCCCAGGATGACCCTCGCCTCGTGCTCGTTGACGATCAGCGGGTCGCAGGCCGCCAGCACCTCGGAGGGGAGTGGGCGCGGCGGGGAGGGGTTCAGGACGAAGCGACTCCCTTCAGCAAGGCTCCGTACGACCTCCACCACCGTCTCCAGCGGGATCTCCAGCTGGGTCGAGACGACACGTGATGCGTGGAACAGGCCGCCGGCCGCCCGGACGTCCTCCGGCAGCAGGCGGCCGTTCGCGCCCGGCGAGACCACGATGCTGTTGTCGCCGGACGGATCCACGGTGATCAACGCGACACCGGTCGGCGCGCCGCCGACCAGGACGCCCACCGTGTCGACGCCGGCGGCCCGCTGGGAGTCCAGCAACAGCCGGCCGTGCGCGTCGTCGCCGATCCGGGCCAGCAGGGCCGTACGGGCGCCGAGGCGGGCGGCGGCGACGGCCTGGTTCGCTCCCTTGCCGCCCGGGTGGACGGCCAGGTCGGAGCCGAGCACGGTCTCCCCGGCCCCCGGCCGCCGCTCGACTCCGATCACCAGGTCGGCGTTGGCCGACCCTACGACCAACAGGTCGTAGTCGTACATGAGTGACTCCCCTGTGTACGTGCCTGTGTAAGTGACTGTCTACGTGACGGAAGGCGGGCGGTCGTCGTGACCGCCCGCCCCCTCGCCGCTGTCAGCCGCTGAAGCCGGCCACGTTCTCCTTCGTGACCACCTTCACCGGCACCTTCACCGTCTGCTGGATCTTCTTGCCCTGGAGCGCGCGCAGCGCGTTGTCCACGGCGATCTTCCCCAACTGGCTCGGCTGCTGCGCCACCGACGCGTACAGCGTGCCTGTCTCGACCGCCTTCAGGCCGTCCGGCGTGCCGTCGAAGCCGACGACCTGGACGGACTTACCGGCCTTCGAGCCGAGCGCCTTGACCGCGCCGAGCGCCATCTCGTCGTTGGCGGCGATGACGCCCTGGACGTCAGGGTGGGCCTGGAGCAGGTTCGACATCACGTCGAGGCCCTTGGTGCGGTCGAAGTCGGCGGGCTGCTGGGCGAGGACCTGGATGCCCGGGTAGGCCTTCAGCCCCTTGGCGAAGCCCTCGGCGCGCTCCCGGGCGGCGGAGGTGCCCGCCTGGCCCTGGAGGATCACGATCTTGCCCTTGCCGCCGAGCTTCTCGGCGATGCTCTTGGCGGCGAGCTCACCGCCCGCGATGTTGTCGGAGGCGACCAGCGCGTCGGTCGTCGCGTTGTTGACGCCCCGGTCGACGGCGATGACCGGGATCTTCTCCTTGTCGGCGGCCCGTACCGACGGGGCGGCCGCGTCCGAGTCCACCGGGTTGACGACGATCGCGTCAAGTCCCGAACTGGTGAAGTTCTGGAGCTGGTTGGCCTGCTGGGAGGCGTCGTTCTGCGCGTCCGTGACGGTCAGGTCCACGCCCAGCTTCTTCGCCTCGGCCTGGGCGCCCGCCCGGATCTGCACGAAGAAGGGGTTGTTGAGGGTGGACAGGGACAGGCCCATCTTCGGGTTCGCCGCGGCCGAGGAGCCGCCGCTGTGCAGGAGGGAGGTCGCGCCCACGACGGCCACGGTGACCACGGCGGCCAGCGCGTACGTCGCCGCCTGCTTCCCCTTGCCGCCCGAGGAGGTGCCCGCGGCCACCGGGGTCGCCCCGGCCTTGCGGCGCAGGGTGTCGAGCAGCACCGCCAGCGCGATCACCACACCGATGACGACCTGCTGCCAGAACGCGGACACGTTCAGCAGATTGAGGCCGTTGCGCAGCACCGCCAGGATCAGCGCGCCGATCAGCGTCCCCGACGCCTTGCCCGTACCGCCAGCGAGGGACGCCCCGCCGATGACGACGGCGGCGATCGCGTCGAGCTCGTAGCCCTGCGCGGCCTGCGGCTGCGCGGAGGACAGCCGGGAGGCGAGCACGATGCCCGCCGCGGCGGCGAACAGGCCGGACAGCGCGTAGATGGCGAGCTTCTGCTTCTTCACCCGCAGCCCGGACAGGCGGGCCGCCTCCTCGTTGCCGCCGATCGCGTACATCGAGCGTCCGATGTACGTCCGCCCGAGCACGAAGGCCGTGAGCAGCCCCATGACGACCATCACGAGCACCGGCACCGGCAGCCAGCCGCCGAGCGTGTCACCGAGGTGCGAGACCGAGTCCGGGAACGGGATCGGGGAGCCCTCGGAGATGACCAGCGACAGGCCGCGGCCCACCGACAGCATGGCGAGCGTCGCGATGAACGGCGGCAGCTTGCCGTACGCGATCAGGAAGCCGTTGACCAGGCCGGCGGCGATGCCGGTGGCGACGGCCAGCAGGACGGCCAGGAAGACCGGCACGCCGTGCGAGGTGGCGCTCCAGGCGAGGACGGTGGCCGACAGGGCCGCCACCGAGCCCACCGACAGGTCGATGCCCGCGGAGACGATCACGAAGGTGACACCGAAGGCGAGGATGGCGGTCACGGCCGCCTGGACGCCGATGTTGAGCAGGTTGTCGGTGGTCAGGAAGTCCCCCGACAGCGCCGACAGCGCGACGACGAGGACGATCAGCGCGGTGAGCGCGCCGTTGTCGAGGAGCAGGCGGCGCACCGCCGCGGCGCCACCGGCGCCCGTGGTGCTCTTGAGCGTGTCAGCGGCCACGGCCGGCCTCCAGTTCAGTGGTGTTGGGTGTGCTTACGGCGAGCGCCATCACGGCGTCCTGACTGGCCTCCGCGGCGGCGAGTTCGCCCGCGATGCGGCCCTGGGCCATCACCAGCACCCGGTCGCTCATGCCGAGCACCTCGGGCAGATCGCTGGAGATCATCAGGACGGCGGCGCCCTGGGCCGTCAGCTCGTTGATCAGCTGGTAGATCTCGACCTTGGCGCCGACGTCGATGCCGCGCGTCGGCTCGTCGAGGATGAGGACCCTGGTGTCGGCGAGGAGCCACTTGCCGATGACGACCTTCTGCTGGTTGCCGCCGGACAGGGTGCGCACGTGCTGGCCGAGGCCGGCCATGCGCACACCGAGCTGCTCGGCGATCCGGGCGGCCGCGTCGTGCTGGCCCTTGAGGTCGACGAGTCCGCCCCGGGTGGCGGACCTCAGGGTGACGAGCCCGAGGTTCTCCGCCACGGACGCGTCCAGGACGAGCCCCTGGCCCTTGCGGTCCTCGGGCACGAGCCCGATCCCGGCCGTCATGGCGGCGCCGACGTCGTGCCGCCGCACCTGCGCGCCGGCGACCTTCACGGCGCCCTTGTCGTAGGGGTCGGCGCCGAACACGGCCCGTACGACCTCGGTGCGGCCCGCTCCTACGAGCCCGGCGATGCCGACGACCTCACCGGCCCGCACCTCGAAGCTCACGTCGTGGAAGACACCGTCGCGGGTGAGCCCCTCGACGGTGAGCAACGCGGCTCCGGTGTCCGGCCGTTCGCGCGGGTACTGCTGCTCGATGGAGCGCCCCACCATGAGGCGTACTAGCTCGTCCTCGGGCGTGCTCGCGGGGACCTGCCCGACGCTCCTGCCGTCGCGGATGACGGTGACGCGGTCGCCGAGGGCGGCGATCTCCTCCAGGTGGTGCGTGATGAAGACGACGCCCACGCCGTCCTCGCGCAGCGTGCGCACGATGGCGAAGAGCTTCTCCACCTCCTCGGAGGTGAGCACGGCGGTCGGCTCGTCCATGATGAGCACGCGCGCGTTCAGGCTCAGCGCCTTCGCGATCTCAACCATCTGCAGCCGCGCGATACCGAGTTCACGCACACGCGCGCGTGGCGACACTTTCACGCCGACCCGCTCCAGCAGCTCGGCGGCCTCGGCCTCCATCCGCTTGCGGTCGATCATCCCGAGGCGGCGGGGCTGCCGTCCCAGGAAGATGTTCTCGGCGACCGTCAGATCGGGGACCAGGTTGAACTCCTGGTAGATGGTGGCGATCCCGAGGCGTTCGGAATCCTGCGCACCGCCGATGCGGACCTCTTCGCCGCCGACCAGGATCCGGCCGGCGTCGGGCGTGTACGCACCCGACAGCATCTTGATGAGCGTGCTCTTGCCGGCGCCGTTCTCACCGAGCAGCACATGCACCTCACCGCGGCGCAGGTCGAAGTCGACGCCGTCGAGCGCGACCACGCCGGGAAAGGACTTGCGTATGCCCTCGATGCGCAGCAACTCGTCCGGGTTGCTCACGACTTGCTCCTTTTTACGGGGGACTGCGCAGCGGGGGACTGCGCGGGGGGCGACTCGGGGGGCGCCGGCTCGCCGCACGAGCGGCGTACGACGAGACGGGCGGGGAGGGTGACGGACTCGCCGGGCCGTCCCTCGATGCGGTCGACCAGCGCGCGCACGGCGGCGCGGCCCAGTTCGCCCGTGGGCTGGGCGATCGCGGTGATCGGCGGGTCGGTGTGCACGAACCACGGGATGTCGTCGAACGCGGCGAGCGCGATGTCGTCGGGCACGCGCAGCCCACGCGCGCGTACGGCGTCCAGCGCGCCCAGCGCCATCAGGTTGTCGGCCGCGAACACGACCTCGGGCGGCTCGGGCAGGTCGAGGAAGCCGTCGGTGACCCGCCGTCCGCTCTCGGCCTGGAAGTCGCCCTGTCCGATGTAGGCCTCGGGGAGCCCGAGACCGTACGCGGCGAGCGCCGCACGGAAGGCGTCCACGCGCTCCCGCCCGGTCGTGGTCGCCGCGGGCCCCGCGATGATGGCGAGCCTGCGGTGCCCCAGACCGTGCAGATGCGCGACGAGGTCCCGTACGGCCGCCTGCCCGTCCGACCGGACGACCGGCACGTCCACGCCCGGGATCCACCGGTCCACGAAGACCATCGGCGTCCCCCCGCGCGCGGCGTCCAGCATTAACGGCGAGCCGCCGTCGGTGGGGGAGACGAGGAGACCGTCGATCCGGCGGTCCAGCAGGTTGCGTACGTGGTGGTCCTGGAGGTCGGGCCGCTCGTCGGCGTTGCCGATGATGACGCTGTAACCGAGCGCGCGGGCCTCCTCCTCGACGGAGCGGGCCAGTTCCGTGAAGTACGGGTTCATCACATCGCTGATGACCAGGCCGAGGGTGTGGGTCTGGTCCGTGCGCAGCGAACGGGCGACGGCGTTCGGGCGGTAGCCCAGCGTCTCGACGGCGGCCAGCACGCGTGCGCGTGCGTCGTCGCTGACGGACGGGTGGTCGTTCAGGACGCGCGACACCGTGGCGACCGACACACCGGCCGCGGCGGCGACATCCTTGATGCTCGCCATCGCCGTCCACCTCCTCGTGGAATCGTTTACATCGACGACATGGAGGATTGGAATCGATTACACGCCGGTAATCAACCCCTCCTTCCCATCCCGAGACCTGATCGTGATGCGGCCGCGGGCCCGTGCCCGGCGACCCACGTCCGCTGTCGGTGCCGGGCGGTACCGTCGGATCATGTCCAATCAGGCGGGGGCCTCCCAGGCGGGAGAGCGGCGGCTGGCCACGCTGGAAGGCGTGCTCGAACGCATCACGTACGCCAACGAGGAGAACGGCTACACGGTCGCCCGGGTCGACACCGGCAGGGGCGGCGGTGATCTGCTGACGGTCGTCGGCGCGCTGCTCGGCGCCCAGGTCGGCGAGTCCCTGCGGATGGAGGGCCGTTGGGGTTCGCACCCGCAGTACGGCAAGCAGTTCACCGTCGAGAACTACACGACGGTCCTGCCGGCCACCGTCCAGGGCATCCGGCGCTACCTCGGCTCCGGCCTGGTCAAGGGCATCGGCCCGGTCTTCGCCGACCGCATCACCCAGCACTTCGGCCTGGACACCCTGACGATCATCGAGGAGGAGCCGGGGCGCCTCATCGAGGTCCCCGGGCTCGGCCCCAAGCGGACCAAGAAGATCGCCGACGCCTGGGAGGAACAGAAGGCGATCAAGGAGGTCATGCTCTTCCTCCAGACCGTCGAGGTGTCCACGTCCATCGCGGTGCGCATCTACAAGAAGTACGGCGACGCCTCGATCTCCGTGGTGAAGAACCAGCCGTACCGCCTGGCTTCCGACGTCTGGGGCATCGGCTTCCTCACCGCCGACAAGATCGCCCAGTCCGTCGGCATCCCGCACGACAGCCCTGACCGGGTGAAGGCGGGGCTTCAGTACGCGCTGTCCCAGGCCACCGACCAGGGGCACTGCTATCTCCCCGAGGAGAAGCTGATCGCCGACGCGGTGAAGCTGCTCCAGGTGGACACCGGCCTGGTCATCGAGTGCCTCGGCGCGCTGGCCGCGGAACCGGAGGAGGGCGAGGACCCCGGGGTCGTCAGGGAGAAGGTTCCCGGCCCGGAGGGTGGTGACCCCGTCACCGCCGTCTACCTCGTCCCCTTCCACCGCGCCGAACTCTCCCTCTCCGCCCAGCTGTTGCGCCTGCTGCGCACCGGGGAGGACCGGATGCCGAGCTTCCGGCAGGTGGCCTGGGACAAGGCGCTGACCTGGCTGAAGCAACGTACGGGCGCCGACCTCGCGCCCGAGCAGGAGGCCGCCGTCAGGCTCGCGCTCACCGAGAAGGTCGCCGTCCTCACCGGCGGCCCCGGCTGCGGCAAGTCCTTCACGGTCCGCTCGATCGTGGAGCTGGCCCGCGCCAAGAAGGCCAAGGTGCTGCTCGCCGCCCCCACCGGCCGGGCCGCCAAGCGCCTCGCCGAGCTCACCGGGGCCGAGGCGTCCACGGTGCACCGCCTGCTGGAGCTCAAGCCCGGCGGCGACGCGGCCTACGACAAGGACCGCCCGCTGGACGCCGACCTGGTGGTGGTCGACGAGGCGTCCATGCTGGACCTGCTCCTGGCCAACAAGCTGGTCAAGGCCGTCCCGCCGGGCGCCCATCTGCTCTTCGTCGGGGACGTCGACCAGCTGCCCAGCGTCGGCGCGGGCGAGGTCCTGCGTGACCTGCTGGCCGACGACAGCCCGATCCCCGCCGTGCGCCTGACCCGCGTGTTCCGCCAGGCCCAGCAGTCGGGCGTGGTGACCAACGCCCACCGGATCAACTCCGGGCAGCACCCGGTCACCGACGGCATGAAGGACTTCTTCCTCTTCGTCGAGGACGACACCGAGGAGGCCGGCCGGCTCACGGTCGACGTGGCGGCTCGGCGCATTCCGGCCAAGTTCGGCCTCGACCCGCGCCGGGACGTACAGGTCCTGGCGCCCATGCACCGGGGGCCCGCCGGTGCCGGCACCCTCAACGGCCTGCTCCAGCAGGCCATCACGCCGGGTCGGCCCGACCTGGCGGAGAAGCGGTTCGGCGGGCGGGTCTTCCGCGTCGGCGACAAGGTCACGCAGATTCGCAACAATTACGAGAAGGGCACCAACGGTGTCTTCAACGGCACCGTGGGCGTGGTCACCTCGCTCGACCCGGTCGACCAGCGCCTGACGGTGCTGACGGACGAGGACGAGGAGGTTTCGTACGAATTCGATGAACTGGACGAGCTGGCCCACGCGTACGCGGTGACCATTCACCGGTCGCAGGGAAGTGAATATCCCGCCGTGGTGATCCCCGTCACCACGGGCGCCTGGATGATGCTCCAGCGGAACCTGCTGTACACGGCGGTCACCCGGGCGAAGAAGCTGGTCGTCCTGGTCGGTTCGCGCAAGGCGATCGGGCAGGCCGTGCGCACGGTGTCGGCGGGACGGCGCTGCACGGCACTGGACTTCAGACTCTCCGGCGCCTGACCCCTTGCCATGTGCGCCCGGTGACGGCAAGGGTGAGGATCACACAAAATGATCGATCAAATGAGTCACGAAGGTCACAGAGCACTTCCGGTTGGGGAACGGAGGGGGCAGGATGGGCGAGTTGGCGGCACTGAGTGCCGCCGATAAGCCCAATGGCCGACCCCGAGTGCACTCTCCTGCGCCAAATGGGGGATGGTAGAGACAGTCAGGGCAACCTCGAAGATGAGGCACAACGTCGGTGAGGGAAGACGTGAGCGACAACTCTGTAGTACTGCGGTACGGCGACGGCGAGTACACCTACCCGGTGATCGGCAGCACCGTCGGCGACAAGGGCTTCGACATCGGCAAGCTCCGCGCCCAGACCGGTCTGGTGACCCTGGACAGCGGATACGGCAACACCGCCGCCTACAAATCCGCGATCACCTACCTGGACGGTGAAGCGGGCATCCTCCGCTACCGCGGCTACCCGATCGAGCAGCTGGCGGAGCGCTCCACCTTCCTGGAGGTCGCCTACCTGCTGATCAACGGCGAGCTGCCGACGGTCGACGAGCTCTCGTCCTTCAAGAACGACATCACACAGCACACTCTGCTGCACGAGGACGTCAAGAACTTCTATAAGGGCTTCCCGCGTGACGCCCACCCGATGGCCATGCTGTCCTCGGTCGTCTCCGCGCTGTCCACGTTCTACCAGGACAGCCACAACCCGTTCGACGAGAAGCAGCGCAACCTCTCGACGATCCGTCTGCTCGCCAAGCTTCCGACGATCGCCGCGTACGCGTACAAGAAGTCGATCGGTCACCCGTTCGTCTACCCGCGCAACGACCTCGGTTACGTCGAGAACTTCCTCCGTATGACCTTCTCGGTCCCGGCGCAGGACTACGACCTCGACCCGGTCGTCGTGTCCGCCCTGGACAAGCTGCTCATCCTGCACGCGGACCACGAGCAGAACTGTTCGACCTCCACGGTCCGCCTGGTCGGTTCCTCGCAGGCGAACATGTTCGCCTCGATCTCCGCCGGCATCTCCGCCCTGTGGGGGCCGCTGCACGGTGGTGCCAACCAGTCGGTGCTGGAGATGCTCGAGGGCATCCAGGCCACCGGCGGCGACGTCGACTCCTTCATCCGCAAGGTGAAGAACAAGGAGGACGGCGTCCGCCTGATGGGCTTCGGCCACCGGGTCTACAAGAACTTCGACCCGCGCGCCAAGATCATCAAGGCCGCCGCGCACGACGTTCTCTCCGCCCTCGGCAAGTCCGACGAGCTGCTGGACATCGCCCTGAAGCTGGAGGAGCACGCGCTCTCCGACGACTACTTCGTCTCGCGCAGCCTCTACCCGAACGTCGACTTCTACAC
This sequence comes from Streptomyces sp. NPDC043427, assembly GCF_056436655.1. Classification (NCBI taxonomy): domain Bacteria; kingdom Bacillati; phylum Actinomycetota; class Actinomycetes; order Kitasatosporales; family Streptomycetaceae; genus Streptomyces; species Streptomyces sp. NPDC043427. The sequence goes on from NZ_JBWKCC010000019.1 coordinate 173,995, forward strand.
CGGCCTGATCTACCGCGCCATGGGCTTCCCGACCGAGATGTTCACGGTCCTCTTCGCCCTCGGCCGCCTCCCGGGCTGGATCGCCCAGTGGCACGAGATGATCAAGGAGCCCGGCTCCCGCATCGGCCGCCCGCGCCAGATCTACACGGGCGTGGTGGAGCGCGACTTCGTGCCGGTCGAGCAGCGCTGAGCCAGAGCCCGAAAATTACAGAAGGCGCCCTGGCGCCGGTCCCCCCACGGGCCGACGTCCAGGGCGCCTTCCCATGTCCCGGTGCGGATTCCCCCCACGGGATCCGGCCGGGCGTCTATGAGACCAGCGCCTGAATCGCTGTTTGAGCAGAACGAGCAAAACTCGTCGTACTACTCCGGTGTGCGGTCTGCCGGGACAGCGCACGTTGGGAGGGCCGCTCAAAGCTCCCCGGTGTACGTGTCCCGGCAACGCATCTCTGAGGAAGTCCCCCAAGACATCCCCAGATGCCAGTCGGCGCCCCCCAAGACGCTTCCTGACATCGCCAACTTAGACCTTCGAACCCCTTCGATGGTTACGTTCACATCACTGTGATCTGCGTCTCTTGCATTTGTCCCGTTAGATGCGCAAGAGGCTCGGTATGAAAATCGAGCCCCTAGCGTAAGGATGATGCGCGAGCCTTGTGAAGAGCTTATGTGAGGCTCGCGCCGGACTCCAGAGGGTCTGAGCCTCCGACTGCCCGAAACGCGTCGGTAACCGCAGGTAACCCCGGGTGTGGCTCAGCGGAACGTACGCAGTCGGAGACTGTTCGTCACCACGAACACCGACGAGAACGCCATCGCCGCCCCCGCGATCATCGGGTTCAGCAGCCCCGCCGCGGCCAAGGGCAGAGCCGCCACGTTGTATCCGAACGCCCACACGAGATTGCCCTTGATCGTGGACAGCGTCCGCCGCGAGAGCCGGATCGCGTCCGCGGCCACCCGTAGATCCCCGCGTACCAGCGTCAGATCGCTCGCCTCGATCGCCGCGTCCGTCCCGGTCCCCATCGCGAGCCCCAGGTCGGCGGTGGCGAGCGCGGCCGCGTCGTTGACGCCGTCGCCGACCATGGCCACGGTCCGCCCCTCGCCCTGCAGCCGCCGTACGACGTCCACCTTGTCCTCGGGCAGCACTTCCGCCACCACCCGATCGATCCCCACGGCTTCCGCCACGGTCTCGGCCACCGTCCGGTTGTCCCCGGTCAGCAGCACCGGCGTGAGCCCGAGCGCACGCAGCTCGCGGACCGCCTCGGCGCTGGTCTCCTTGATGGCGTCGGCGACCGCGAGGACCCCGCGGGCCGCTCCGTCCCAGCCGACCACCACCGCGGTACGGCCGCGCCGCTCGGCCTCGTCCTTCGCGCGGGCCAGTTCCTCGGGGAGCGCGTCGGTGTACTCGGCGAGCCGTCCCACGGCCACCTCACGGCCCTCCACGCGGCCGCGTACGCCCCGCCCGGGCACGTTCTCGAAGTGCTCGACGCTCGGCAGCGTGCCCGCGCGATCCTCGGCGCCGGCGGCCACCGCCCGGGCGACCGGGTGCTCGGAGGCGTGCTCCAGGGCGCCCGCGAGCCGCAGCACCTGTTTCTCGTCGACGCCCTCGACGACGTAGACCTCCTGGAGGGTCATGCGGCCGGTCGTCACCGTGCCGGTCTTGTCGAGGACGACGGTGTCGACGCGACGCGTGGACTCCAGGACCTCGGGGCCCTTGATGAGAATGCCGAGCTGGGCACCGCGCCCGGTGCCGACCATCAGGGCGGTCGGCGTGGCAAGACCCAGCGCGCACGGGCAGGCGATGATCAGTACGGCGACGGCGGCGGTGAAGGCGGCGACCGTGTCGTGGGTGAGTCCGAGCCAGGCGCCGAAGGTGGCGGCGGTGATCAGCAGCACCACCGGGACGAAGACCGCGGAGATCCGGTCGGCGAGCCGCTGCACCTCGGCCTTGCCGCTCTGCGCGTCCTCGACCAGCTTCGCCATCCGCGCGAGCTGGGTGTCGGAACCGACCCGGGTGGCCTCGACGACGAGGCGCCCGCCGGCGTTCACGGTCGCGCCGGTGACGACGGAGCCGACCGTCACGTCCACCGGCACCGACTCGCCGGTCAGCAGGGAGGCGTCGAGGGCGGACGTCCCTTCCGTGACCGTGCCGTCGGTGGCGATCTTCTCGCCGGGCCGCACGACGAAGCGGTCCCCGACGGCCAGCCGGCTCACCGGGATCCGCACCTCGCGCCCGTCCCGCAGCACGGCCACGTCCTTCGCGCCGAGCTCCATCAGTGCCCGCAGGGCCGCGCCCGCGCGTCGCTTGGAGCGGGCCTCCAGGTAGCGGCCCAGCAGGATGAAGGCGGTGACTCCGGCGGCGACTTCGAGGTAGAGGGTCGACGACGCGTCCGTACGGGAGACGGTGAGGTCGAATCCGTGCCGCATGCCGGGCATGCCCGCGTCACCGAGGAACAGGGCCCACAGGGACCACAGGAAGGCCGCCAGCGTGCCGATGGACACGAGGGTGTCCATGGTCGCGGCGGCGTGCCGGGCGTTCGTCCAGGCGGCCTTGTGGAAGGGCAGGCCGCCCCAGACGACGACGGGCGCGGCGAGGGTGAGGGAGAGCCACTGCCAGTTGTCGAACTGGAGCGCGGGGACCATCGCCAGCACGACGACGGGGAGGGACAGCAGGGCGGACACCAGGAGGCGCCCGCGCAGGGCCGACAGTTCGGGATCCTCGTCGTGGTGAGGGTCCTGGCCTTGGCCCTCGCTCTCGGCCGGTGCCTCCTCGCGCGGCGGTTCGGGTTCCTCGGCCGTGTAACCCGTCTTCACCACGGTCGCGATCAGGTCGGCGACCTCGGTCCCCGTCGGGTAGCTGACCTTCGCCTTCTCCGTCGCGTAGTTCACCGTGGCGGTGACGCCCTCCATGCGGTTGAGCTTCTTCTCGACGCGGGCCGCGCAGGAGGCGCAGGTCATCCCGCCGATGTGCAGCTCGACCTCGGCGGCCGGGGCGGCTATGGGAGCCGTGGTGGTGCTGGTCATGTCCGGACTCCAGACGACGGACCGGACCGTGCGGATCCAGTATCAGCTGGGCGGCGCGGCCCGGGCGGGGAAGAGAGCGGGATTTTTCAGGCCTGTCCGACGAGTTCGAAGCCGGCCTCGTCGACGGCGGCACGCACGGCGGCCTCCTCGAGCGGGGCGGCGGAGACGACGGTGACCTCACCGGTGGAGGCGACGGCCTTCACCGAGCTGACACCGGGGAGCTCGGAGATCTCGCCGGATACGGCGCCCTCGCAGTGGCCGCAGCTCATTCCGTCCACCTTGTAGACGGCGGTGACGGTTCCCTGGGTGTCGGTCTGGGCGGTCATGTCGTTACTCCTCATCGGGGCATATGGGGCCGACGAGGCCCACGAGGGGGCTCGCACCCCCACGTTATACCCCTAGGGGGTATTTCTCCAAGAAGTCAGGAGCGCGTCTGGCCGGCGCGGCCCAAGCGGTCGCCGACCAGGGGGCCGAGGTAGCGGGTCAGCGCGTCCTTCAGCTCCTGGACGTACGCGTCGCGCTCGGCGCCCTCGTGGCCCAGAGCCAGTTCCAGGCCGGCCTTGTACAGCCCGAGGCACATGTTCGCGGTGCGGGCGAGGTCGGCCGGGGGTGCGGCGGGCAGGAACGAGGAGAGCAGGCCCTCTATACGGGCGAGCAGGGTCGCGTGCAGGGCGTCGTGCTCCTCGGTGATGCGGCCGGGGATGTCGGGGCCGTGCATCAGCGCGAAGAACACCGGGTGTTCGCAGTTGAAGGCGATGAAGCGGTCGACGGCCGCCCCGACCGCCTCCTCCAGCGGCGTCGCGGGATCGACGGGGGCGAGTGCCTCGCCGTACGTCTCCCGCATCTCGTGCATGAGGCGGTCGCCGAGCTCGATGGCGATCGCTTCCTTGTTCGGGAAGAACTGGTACAGCGTGCCGGGGGAGACGCCCGCCTCGCGGGCGATGGCGCTGGTGCTGGCCGCTGTGTACCCGGTGGTGGTGAAGACGGTCGCGGCGGCCTCGAGCAGCTGGGCGATCCGGCGCTCGCCACGCGCCTGTCTGCGGCGCGGCTGTGTCTTTTCCTGGCCGTCGGACACGTCGCCGGACTTGTTGTCGGACACGTTGTCGGACACGCGTTATCCCCAGATCTCCGAACGGGATTGACAAACACGAGTGGACGCTCGCATTCTGGAGAAACGCGAGCGATCTCTCGTATTTGCCAGTCTATGGCAGCGGCGGATCCGTGCCGCCTGCCCGCAGGGGCGCACGGGAGCACAGATCAGGTGAAGGGGACACCGCACAATGACCGAAGTCAACAGGCCGCCCCGCGTCGGAGGCTGGACGCGCCTCGTGACCGCCCGCCCCCGGTTGTCGCTGCTCGCGGCCCTGGTGCTCACCGTGCTCGCCGTGCTGGCCGGCAGCGGTGTCGCCGACCGGCTGGGCAGCGGCGGCTGGGAGGACCCGGACGCGGAGTCGACGTACGCCACGAAGGCGCTGGAGCGCGAGTTCCCCGACTCCCAGCCCAACCTCCTGCTGCTGCTCGACGCGGGCGGCGCCTCGGTGGACGACCCGGCGGTCGCCGCCGAGGCAGACCGTCTCACCGCGCGTCTGGCGCGGGAGAAGGGCGTCACGGGCGTCGGCTCCTACTGGCAGTCCAAGGCACCCGCCCTGCGCGCGCAGGACGGCCACGAGGCGCTGATCGCCGCCCGTATCACCGGCGACGAAAAGACCATGGGCAAGACCCTGGACCGCATCGCGCCGCACTACCGCGGCACGCGAGGACCGGTGGACGTCAAAGTCGGCGGCATCGTCGCCGTGCGGCACGAGATGCAGACGATCATCCAGGAGGACCTCACCCGTGCCGAGATGATCGCGCTGCCGATCACTCTGGTGCTGCTGGTGATGGTCTTCGGCAGCGCGATCGCGGCCCTGCTCCCGCTCGCCGTCGGCATCGTCGCCATCCTCGGGACCAACGCGGTGCTGAGCGGTCTCGCGGAGTTCACCGACGTCTCGATCTTCGCGATGAACCTCACCACCGCCCTGGGCCTGGGCCTCGCCATCGACTACGCCCTGTTCATCGTCCGCCGCTTCCGCGAGGAACTCGCCACCGGCGCCGACACGCAGGCCGCCGTGGCCACCACCCTGCGCACAGCCGGCCGCACGGTCCTGTTCTCCGCGCTCACGGTCGCCGTCTCCCTGGCGGCGATGCTCGTCTTCCCCCAGTACTTCCTGCGGTCCTTCGCCTACGCCGGCACAGCGGTCGTCCTGCTGGCCGCCGGAGCCGCCCTGATCCTGCTCCCCGCGGCGCTGATGCTGCTCGGCGACCGGGTCAACTCCCTCGACCTGCGCCGCCTCCTGCGCCGCGGAAGGCCGAAGCCCGACGACACCGGCGCCACCGCGGACGCGGAGGGCACGGCCTGGGCGAGCGCGGCGAACCTGGTCATGCGCCGCGCCCCGTTCTTCGCGGTGGCCACCACCGCCGCCCTGATCGTCCTCGGACTGCCCTTCCTGGGTGTGAAGTTCGGCACCGCCGACGACCGCCAGCTGCCTTCCTCCGCCGAGTCCCACACCGTCCAGCAGCACATCAGGGACGGCTTCCCGGGCAGCCCCGGCGGCGGACTCGAAGTGCTCGCCGAGGGCAAGGCCACACCGGCGCAGTACGCCGCCTACAAGAAGCGGGTCGCCGCCCTGCCGGAGGTGGTGCGCGTCGACGGCCCCCTGGTGAAGGGCGACGCGGCGTACTTCACCGTGCTGCCGAAGGGTGAGTCCGTCGACGACGCCGCGCAACGCCTGGTGGGCGACCTGCGCGAGACGAAGGCCCCCTTCGACACCAAGGTGACCGGGGCCGCGGCCGTCCTGGTCGACTCCAAGCACGCCATAGGCGGCCAACTGCCGTGGGCGGTCGCCTTCATCGCGATCGTCACGCTGCTGCTGGTCTTCCTGCTGACCGGCAGTGTGCTCATACCGATCCAGGCGGTCATCCTCAACGCGCTCAGCCTGACCGCGATGTTCGGCGCGGTGGTCTGGGTCTTCCAGGACGGCCATCTCTCCGGCCTGCTCGGCTTCACCAGCACCGGCTCCATAGAGACGACCCTGCCCGTCATCATGTTCTGCGTCGCCTTCGGCCTCTCCATGGACTACGGCGTGTTCCTGCTCTCCCGCATCAAGGAGGAGTACGACCACACCGGCGATCACGCCCGCGCGGTCCGCCTCGGACTCCAGCGCACGGGCGGCCTGATCACCGCGGCCGCCGTCATCCTGGCCGTCGTCATGGTCGCCATCGGCACCTCACGCGTGACCAACACCAAGATGCTCGGCCTGGGCATCGCCCTGGCCGTCCTCATGGACGCGATGGTCGTCCGCAGCCTCCTCGTCCCCGCGATCATGCGGCTCACCGGCCGCGCCACCTGGTGGGCCCCGGCCCCACTGCGCCGCTTCCACTCCCGCTTCGGCCTCAGCGAGGGCGAGTCCATACCGTCCACCGACTCCACCCCGGCCCGGGACAAGGCCACGGCACGCGGCTAGCGTTCCGCCGGAAGCGGTCCCCTTTTGGTGACCGCAGAGGCCGACGCCAAGTGGGGAAGTGGAGGACGGACGCATGCGGGCTGTGGTGTTCGAGCGGTACGGGGAACCGGCCGAGGTGCGGGACGTGGCCGACCCCCGGCCTGCGGAGCACGGTGTGGTGGTCCGTGTCGAGGCGACCGGCCTGTGCCGCAGCGACTGGCACGGCTGGATGGGCCACGACCCGGACATCACCCTCCCGCATGTCCCCGGCCACGAACTCGCCGGTGTCGTGGAGGCGGTCGGCGACCGGGTCACCGGGTGGCGCCCCGGCGACCGCGTGACCGTGCCCTTCGTCTGCGCCTGCGGCAGCTGCGGGGCGTGCGCGGCGGGCGACCAGCAGGTGTGCGAACGCCAGACCCAGCCCGGCTTCACCCACTGGGGCTCCTTCGCCCAGTACGTGGCGCTCGACCACGCCGACGTGAACCTGGTCGCGATCCCCGACGACCTGTCCTACGCCACGGCCGCCTCCCTCGGCTGCCGGTTCGCCACGGCGTTCCGCGCGGTCGTCCAGCAGGGCCGGGTCACGGCGGGGGAGTGGGTGGCCGTCCATGGCTGCGGCGGAGTCGGCCTCTCGGCGGTGATGATCGCGGCGGCGTCGGGCGCGAGGGTGATCGCGGTGGACGTCTCACCACGAGCCCTGGACCTGGCACGCCGGTTCGGCGCGGCGGAGTGCGTCGACGCGACGACCACCCCGGACACCGCCCAGGCGGTCCGCGACCTGGCCGGCGGCGGCGCCCACCTCTCCCTGGACGCCCTCGGCGCCCCCACCACCTGCGCCGCCTCGGTGAACGGCCTGCGCCGCCGAGGCCGCCACGTCCAGGTCGGCCTCCTCCCCTCACCCGACGGCCTGACCCCTGTCCCCATGGCCCGCGCGATCGCCCTGGAACTGGAACTCCTCGGCAGTCACGGCATGGCCGCCCACACCTACCCGGCCATGCTGGAACTCGTCCGCTCGGGCGTCCTGCGCCCCGAACTCCTGGCCACGTCCTCCATCCCCCTGCCCGCGGTCCCCGACGCACTGGCGTTGATGGGCACGGCACCGGGGGCAGGGGTCACGGTCATCGAACCGTGGAGCTGAGGGCGCGCTGGAGAACGTCAGTCCTGGCTACGCCCCCGGTTGCCCGGCCGGGACGCCACCCAGGCACGGACGGTGTCGGCGAACCAGTAGGGCTTGCCGTTCTCCACATGATCGGGCGGCGGCAGCAGTCCATGCTTGCGGTACGACCGCACGGTGTCCGGCTGTACCTTGATGTGCGCCGCGATCTCCTTGTACGACCACAGCCTTCGGTCGGTCATGACGTGCACCTCCCTGCTGATCAGCAAGCCTGTGCACCGTTGAACGACACGGACTGCGGGGAGGGGAGCGCCTGTGCACGGGATGTGACAGAAACCGGACTTTTGTGACACAGGCGACATCCAGTGCCGTCGGGGGCGCGGGGCTGTGCCAGGCGACGCCTACGCCCCGCACGACCTCAAGAACGCCCGCGTCCTCTGCGCGATCGGCAACGGAGTGTCCGGCTCGCACGGATACATGTCCTGCTCGACAATCGCGAACAGATCGACATCCAGCTTCTGCGCGGCCTCCAACACAGGCCCCAGCGCCGGCACCCCGGCCGGCGGCTCACACATCACGCCCCGCGCGACGGCCGGCCCGAACGGCACCTGATGGGCTCGCACGTCCGCCAGGATCTCCGGATCCACCTGCTTCAGATGCAGATACCCGATCCGCGACCCGTACGTCTCGATCAGTTTCACGCTGTCGCCCCCGCAGTACGCGTAGTGCCCCGTGTCCAGGCACAGCGAGACGACATCGGAGTCCGTGCCGTCCAGGAACCGGACGACGTTCTCCTCGCTGTCGATGTGGGTGTCGGCGTGCGGGTGGACGACGATCTGCAGCCCGTACCGCTCCCGCACCTCCTTGCCCAGCCGCTCGGTCAACGAAGTGAGATTGCGCCACTGCTCGGGCGTCAGCGTGTCCGGCTCCAGCACCTCGCCGCTCTTGTCGTCCCGCCAGAAGGACGGGATGACGACGAGGTGCTTCGCGCCCATCGCCTGCGCGAGGACCGCGTTGTCCGCGACGTGCGCCCAGGTCTTCTCCCAGACGGCCTCGCCGTGGTGCAGCCCGGTGAAGACCGTGCCGGCCGACACCTTCAGGCCACGCTTCGCCGTCTCCTCGCTGAGGACGGCGGGATCGGTCGGCAGATACCCGTAGGGGCCCAGCTCGATCCACTCGTAGCCGGACTGCGCGACCTCGTCGAGAAAGCGCTGCCAGGGCACCTGTGCGGGGTCGTCCGGGAACCAGACGCCCCAGCTGTCGGGGGCGGATCCGACACGGATGCGGGAAAGGCCGGAAACTGAGGACTGGGGTGACAACGACGTCATGGGCGCCAGACTGCGGTCTCATGAAAGGGCTGTCAAGGGCTGGTCCGAATGTCTGGACAAAGCATTGACAGGGCGTGCCGCGCCGGACTACAAAGCCGTGGAGAGCCGAGTTGAAGGCGCACCGGCCGGGCGGGACGAAGGGAACTCGATGGCGTACGACCTGATCACCATGGGGCGGATCGGAGTGGACCTCTATCCGCTGCAGACGGGCGTGCCGCTCCCGCAGGTCACGACCTTCGGGAAGTTCCTGGGCGGCTCGGCGAGCAACGTGGCGGTCGCCGCGGCCCGTCTCGGCCGGTCCACCGCGGTGATCACCCGCACCGGCGACGACCCCTTCGGCATCTACCTCCACGAGGCGCTGCGCGGCTTCGGCGTCGACGACCGCTGGGTCACCCCGGTCGCCGGACTGCCGACCCCGGTCACCTTCTGCGAGGTCTTCCCGCCGGACGACTTCCCGCTGTACTTCTACCGCAAGCCCAAGGCACCCGACCTGGAGATCGACGCCCATGAGCTCGACCTCGACGCCATCCGCGAGACCCGGATCTTCTGGGTCACCGGCACCGGCCTGAGCGAGGAGCCGAGCCGTACCGCGACGCTGGCGGCGCTCGCCCACCGCGCGAAGGCCGGTACGACGGTCTTCGACCTCGACTGGCGCCCCATGTTCTGGACCGACCCGGACGCGGCACGCCCGTTCTACGTCGAGGCCCTGAAGCACACCACCGTCGCCGTCGGCAACCTCGACGAGGTGGAGGTGGCCACCGGGGTGCGCGAACCGCGGGCCGCCGCGCAGGCGCTGCTGGACGCCGGTGTCGAGCTCGCGGTGGTCAAGCAGGGCCCCAAGGGCGTCCTGGCCGTCAACAGCAAGGGCGAGTCCGCCGAGGTCCCGCCGCTGCCGGTGAACGTCCTCAACGGACTCGGTGCCGGCGACGCCTTCGGCGGCTCCCTCTGCCACGGTCTGCTGGAGGGCTGGGACCTGGAGAGGATCATGCGGCACGCCAACGCGGCCGGCGCCATCGTCGCCTCCCGCCTGGAGTGCTCGTCCGCCATGCCGACCCCCGACGAGGTGGCGGCGGCGCTCACCGCGGGGGCGGTCCTGTGACCGTCGACGTCTCCGAACTCGTCCGCCTGCGCGCCCACCGCCCCGAGGCGATCGCCGAGGCGGCGGCCCGACGCTCCCGTCGGCCACTGCTGGGCGACAGCGGCCGCCTGATGATCGTCGCCGCCGACCACCCGGCCCGCGGCGCCCTCGGCGTCGGCGACCGCAAGCTCGCCATGGCCAACCGCGCCGACCTGCTGCAGCGCCTCTGCCTGGCGCTGTCCCGCCCCGGCGTCGACGGGGTCCTCGCGACCGCCGACATCCTCGACGACCTGCTGCTGCTCGGGGCCCTCGACGGCAAGGTCGTCATGGGCTCGATGAACCGCGGTGGCCTCCAGGGCGCCGTCTTCGAGCTCGACGACCGCTTCACCGGCCACCGAGCCGAGGACATCGAGCGGCTCGGCTTCGACGCGGGCAAGCTGCTGCTGCGGATCGACTACGACGACCCGGGCTCCCTCACCACGCTGGAGACGACGGCCCGCGCGATCGACGACATGGCCGCACGCCGGCTCCCCCTCTTCGTCGAGCCGTTCATCAGCCGCCGCACCCCCGAGGGCCGTCTCAGGAACGACCTGTCCGCCGAGGCCGTCACCAAGTCCATCGCCATCGCCTCGGGCCTGGGCGGAAGTTCCGCCTACACCTGGCTGAAGGTCCCGGTCACCGACAACCCCGACGACATGGCCGAGGTCATGGAGACGTCCACGCTGCCTGCCGTCCTGCTGGGCGGCGAGGTCGGGGGCACCGCCGAGGAACAAGCCGGGGCGTACGAGAAGTGGCGCGGCGCGCTGCAGCTGCCCACCGTGCGGGGCCTGGTGGTCGGGCGCTCGCTGCTCTACCCGGCGGACGGGGACGTGGCCGCCGCCGTGGACACCGCCGTAGGACTGTTGTGAGGGCCGCATGAGCAACGACCTGTACATCGCGCGCGGGAGCACCGCGGACGCGAACTACGTCCTCGACATCGACCCCAAGCGGGCCGGCTGGGCACACAGCAGCCTGCGGATCGTCGAGCTGGAGCCCGGTGGCACGCACACCTTCACCACCGGGGACAGTGAGTGGATCGTGCTTCCGCTGCAAGGCGGTTGTACCGTGCAAACAGGGAATGACGAATTCCAACTCCTGGGCAGGGAAAGCGTGTTCGCGTCGGTCTCCGACTTCGCGTACGTGCCCCGTGACGCCCGGGCCCAGATCGCCTCCGGCGCGGGAGGCCGCTTCGCCCTGGCAGGAGCGAAGTGCGAGCGACGACTCCCCGCCCGCTACGGCCCCGCGCCGGAGGTCCCCGTCGAAGAGCGCGGCAGCGGCACCTGCGCGCGTCTGGTGCGCAACTTCGCCTCCGCCGACGCCTTCGACTGCGACAAGCTCATCGCCGTCGAGGTCATCACGCCCGGCGGCAACTGGTCCTCGTACCCGCCGCACAAGCACGACGAGCACCGGCCGGGCGTGGAGGCGGAGCTGGAGGAGATCTACTACTTCGAGATCGACGGCCCGAACGGTTTCGGCTACCAGCGCGTGTCCCCCTCCCGTGAGGGCGGATCGGACGTCCTCGCCGAGGTCCGCTCCGGCGACGCCGTCCTCGTCCCCGACGGATGGCACGGCCCGTCCATCGCCCAGCCCGGCCACGCCATGTACTACCTGAACGTCATGGCCGGGCCGGGCGAGACACGGGAGTGGCGGATCTGCTTCCACCCGGATCACACGGAGGGTTACCGATGACGACCAGGCTGACCGTCGCGCAAGCGCTGGTTCGTTTCCTCGCCGCCCAGTACACCGAGCGCGACGGCGCACGACAGCGGCTGATCAGCGCCACCTGGGGCATCTTCGGCCACGGGAACGTGGCGGGCCTCGGCCAGGCGCTCGTCGAGTACACCGACGAGATGCCCTACCACCAGGGCCGCAACGAGCAGTCCATGGTGCACGCGGCCGTCGGCTACGCCCGCCAGTCCAACCGCCTGTCCACGCACGCGGTGACGACGTCGATCGGCCCGGGCGCGACGAACCTGGTCACGGGTGCGGCCCTCGCCACGATCAACCACCTCCCGGTGCTCCTCCTCCCCGGCGACACCTTCGCCACCCGCCCCGCCGACCCGGTCCTCCAGCAGCTCGAGGTGCCGTACGCGGGCGACGTGTCGGTCAACGACACCCTGCGCCCGGTGTCGAAGTACTTCGACCGTGTCACGCGCCCGGAGGCCCTGATCCCGGCGGCCCTCCAGGCGATGCGGGTGCTCACCGACCCGGTGGAGACGGGCGCGGTCACCCTCGCCCTCCCGCAGGACGTCCAGGCGGAGGCGTACGACTGGCCCGACGAGTTCTTCGCCGAGCGCACCTGGGTCGTACGACGCCCGGGCGTCGACCCGACAGAACATGCCGAGGCGGTCCGCGCGATCCGCTCGGCGAAGCGGCCGCTGCTGATCGCGGGCGGCGGTGTCCACCACAGCCGTGCCGAGGAGGCCCTCGCCGAGTTCGCCGAGGCCACCGGCATCCCGGTCGCCTCCACGCAGGCCGGCAAGGGTTCCCTGCGCCACGACCACCCCCAGGACGTCGGCGGCATCGGCCACACCGGCACCGCCACGGCCGACGAACTGGCCCGCCTGGCGGACCTCGTGATCGGTGTCGGCACGCGCTACACCGACTTCACGACCGCCTCCGGGACGCTGTTCGAGAAGCCCGACGTGCGCTTCCTCAACCTCAACATCGCCCCCTACGACGGCCACAAGCTCGGCGGCCTGCCCCTGGTCGCGGACGCCCGCAGCGGCCTGCAGGAACTCACCCAGGCCCTCCAGATGCACGGCCACCGGGTCGCCGACTCGTACGTCGGTGAGTACACCCTCGACAAGGAGACCTGGGAGCAGCGCGTCGACGCCTGCTACGAGGCCGACGAGCCCGACGTACGCCCGACGCAGCCGCAGGTGCTGGGAGCGCTGGACGCGATCGTCGACGAGACGGACGTGATCATCAACGCGGCCGGCTCGCTCCCCGGCGACCTGCACAAGCTGTGGCGGGCGCGCTCCCGGGACCAGTACCACCTGGAGTACGGCTACTCCTGCATGGGCTACGAGATCCCGGCGGCGATCGGCGTGAAGATGGCCGCTCCCGACCGGCCCGTGTGGGCGCTGGTCGGCGACGGCACGTACCTGATGATGCCGACGGAGATCGTCACGGCCGTGCAGGAGGGGATCGCGATCAAGATCCTGCTCGTGCAGAACCACGGCTACGCCTCCATCGGCGGCCTGTCGGAGACGGTGGGCGGCGAGCGGTTCGGCACCGCGTACCGCTTCACCTCGGAGGACGGTACGTACACGGGGGCGCCCCTGCCCGTCGATCTCGCCGCCAACGCGGCGAGCCTCGGCATGCGCGTGCTGCGCGCCAAGACCGTCCGCGCTCTGCGCACCGCCCTCGCGGAGGCGCGGGACGCCGACACCCCCACTTGTGTCTACGTCGAGACCCAAACGGCAGACACAGTGTCGGGCGCGCCTCCGGCGCAGGCCTGGTGGGATGTACCTGTGGCCGAAACCGCGACCCGCGCGTCGGCGGTGAAGGCCCGTGAGCTGTACGAACGGCACGTCTCTACCCGACGCCGCCATCTGTGAAGGAGCACTCGGTCATGACGAAGATCGTCAACCACTGGATCGGCGGCAAGACCGTCGAAGGCGCGTCGGGTACGTTCGGGCCGGTCACCGACCCGGCGACCGGCGCGGTCACCACGAAGGTCGCGTTCGCCACGGTCGACGAGGTGGACGCCGCCGTCGCCGCCGCGAAGGACGCCTTCACCACCTGGGGCCAGTCCTCGCTGGCCCAGCGCACGTCCATCCTGTTCAAGTTCCGCGCGCTGCTGGACGCCAACCGTGACGCGATCGCCGAGCTGATCACCGCCGAGCACGGCAAGGTGCACAGCGACGCGCTCGGTGAGGTCGCGCGCGGTCTGGAGATCGTCGACCTGGCGTGCGGCATCAACGTGCAGCTGAAGGGCGAGCTGTCGACGCAGGTCGCGAGCCGGGTCGACGTGGCGTCGATCAGGCAGCCGCTGGGTGTCGTCGCGGGCATCACGCCGTTCAACTTCCCGGCGATGGTCCCGATGTGGATGTTCCCGATCGCCATCGCGACCGGCAACACCTTCGTGCTGAAGCCGTCCGAGAAGGACCCGTCGGCGTCCATCAAGATCGCCGAGCTGCTCGCGGAGGCGGGTCTGCCGGACGGCGTCTTCAACGTCGTCCACGGTGACAAGGTCGCCGTCGACCGTCTGCTGGAGCACCCGGACGTCAAGGCGGTGTCGTTCGTCGGCTCGACCCCGATCGCCCGCTACATCCACACCACGGCCTCCGCGAACGCCAAGCGCGTCCAGGCCCTGGGCGGCGCCAAGAACCACATGCTGGTCCTTCCGGACGCCGACCTCGACGCGGCGGCCGACGCGGCCGTGAGCGCGGCCTACGGCTCGGCGGGCGAACGCTGCATGGCGATCTCGGCCGTGGTGGCGGTCGGCGCGATCGGCGACGAGCTGGTGGAGAAGATCCGCGAGCGCGCCGAAAAGATCAAGATCGGCCCCGGCAACGACCCGACCTCCGAGATGGGCCCGCTGATCACCGCCGCCCACCGCGACAAGGTGGCCTCCTACGTCACGGGCGCGGCGGCGGAAGGCGCCGAGGTCGTTCTCGACGGCACCGGCTACACCGTCGACGGTTACGAGGACGGCCACTGGATCGGCATCTCCCTGCTCGACAAGGTGCCCACGACCGCGAAGGCGTACCAGGACGAGATCTTCGGCCCGGTGCTGTGCGTGCTGCGCGTGGACACCTATGAGGAGGGCGTGGCGCTGATGAACGCCTCGCCGTTCGGCAACGGCACCGCGATCTTCACCCGGGACGGCGGCGCGGCCCGCCGCTTCCAGCTGGAGGTCGAGGCCGGCATGGTCGGCGTCAACGTCCCGATCCCGGTGCCCGTCGGCTACCACTCCTTCGGCGGCTGGAAGGACTCGCTCTTCGGCGACCACCACATCTACGGCAACGACGGCACGCACTTCTACACCCGCGGCAAGGTCGTCACCACCCGCTGGCCCGACCCGGCCGACGCCCCCGCCGGCGTCGACCTCGGGTTCCCGCGCAACCACTGAGGCGCTCCCGCAGGGAGGGCCAAGGTCACCGGATCGGGCGGCGTACTCCCGCTGCTGTACGCCGGGAGGCCCCCGTACCCCCGCGGGATGGCGAAGTGTTCAGACCGGGGGCGGCATCCGTTGTCGGTGGCGGCCCGTACCGTTGACGCATGGATCTTCGACTGCCCGCCCTGCGAGGGCTGCGGAAGCCGCGGCGGCTACTGGCCGCCGCGGCGGCCGTCGTCGTCCTCGCCGGTGCCGGTACCTGGACGGCCGTCGCCTCCGACGGGGCGCCGCCGGTGCACCGCAGCGACCGGGTCATGGCGGTGAACGGGGTGCGCATCGACACCTCGTACTTCACCTCCGGCTCCGACGGCCGCCGCCCCGCCGTCATGCTCGGGCACGGCTTCGGCGGCAACAAGGACGACGTCCGGAAGCAGGCCGAGGACCTCGCCCGGGACGGGTACGCGGTCCTGACGTGGTCGGCGCGCGGCTTCGGCAGGTCGACCGGGAAGATCGGGATCAACGACCCGAAGGCCGAGGTCGCCGACGTCTCGAAGCTCATCGACTGGCTGGCCGAGCAGCCCCAGGTCCGCCTCGACAAGGCGGGCGACCCGCGCCTGGGCCTGGCGGGCGGCTCCTACGGCGGCGCGATCTCCCTGCTGGCCGCCGGGTACGACGACCGGGTGGACGCCATCGCCCCGTCCATCACGTACTGGAACCTCGCCGACGCCCTGTTCCCGAACGGCGTGTTCAAGAAGCTGTGGGCCGGGATCTTCTTCAACAACGGCGGCGGCTGCGAGAAGTTCGAGCCCGCGCTGTGCGCGATGTACGACCGGGTCGCCGAGTCCGGCACCCCGGACGCCGCCGCGCGCAAGCTGCTGGAGGGGCGCTCGCCGTCCGCCGTGGGCGACCGCATCAAGGTGCCCACGCTGCTGATGCAGGGCCAGTCCGACTCCCTCTTCCCGCTCGGCCAGGCCGACGCGGCCGCGAAGGCGATCCGCGCGGGCGGCGCCCCCGTCGACGTCGACTGGATCGCGGGCGGGCACGACGGCGGCGACATGGAGGCCGACCGCGTCCAGGCCCGCACGACGGCGTGGTTCGACCGCTACCTCAAGGACGACAAGGGCGCCGACACCGGCCCGGCGTTCCGGATCACCCGCACCGGAGGCGTCGACTCCACCGACGGCCAGGCCCAGACACGGGGCGCGAGCGGCGACACCTACCCCGGCCTTCAGAGCGGCGAGCGGTCCCTCGCGCTCACCGGCCGCGAGCAGCGCTTCGACAACCCGGCCGGCGCCAGCCCGCCCGCAGTCTCCGCCCTGCCCGGCCTCGGCGGCGCCGGCGGTCTGTCCCAGCTGTCGTCCCTCGGCGTCGGTATCTCCCTCGACTTTCCGGGCCAGTTCGCGGCCTTCCAGTCGGCGCCCGTCACCGACGACCTCCGCATCACCGGCTCCCCGACCGCCACCCTCCACGTGAAGTCGACGAGCGACGACGCCGTCCTCTTCGGCAAGGTGTACGACGTCGGCCCCGACGGCACCCAGCGGGTGCTGCCCTCCCAACTGGTCACACCGATCCGCGTCGAGGGCGCCAAGGCCGGCAAGGACGTGACGATCACACTGCCGGCGATCGACCACGAGGTCGACAAGGGCCACCGCCTCCGCCTGGTCCTCGCCTCCACCGACCTCGGCTACGCCTCCCCGGCCGCCCCGGCGACATACACCGTCTCTCTGAAGGGCGACCTGAAGGTCCCGACCGCTCCCGGCGTGAGCACCGCGGCCGCCGCGCTCCCGGCGTGGGTGTGGTGGCTGCCCCTAGCGGGCGCCGTCGCCGCCCTCGCCCTGCTGCTGACCGGCCGCCGCCGCACGGCCACCCCCGTCCCCGACCCCGCGCTCGCCGAAGTCCCCTTGCAGATAACGGACCTGAGCAAGCGGTACGCCCGCTCGGCGGACCGGTACGCGGTGCGGGACCTGTCCTTCCGCGTGGAGAAGGGCCAGGTCCTCGGACTGCTCGGCCCCAACGGCGCGGGCAAGACGACGACCCTGCGCATGCTGATGGGCCTGATCGGGCCCGACGGCGGCGAGATCCGGGTCTTCGGCCACGCCATCCGGCCCGGCGCGCCCGTGCTGTCCAGGGTGGGTGCCTTCGTCGAGGGCGCGGGCTTCCTGCCGCACCTGTCCGGGCGGGAGAACCTGGAGCTGTACTGGCAGGCCACCGGCCGCCCACCGCAGGACGCCCACCTCGACGAGGCCCTTCAGATCGCGGGCCTCGGCGACGCGCTCGCCCGCGCGGTGCGCACGTACTCACAGGGCATGCGCCAGCGGCTGGCCATAGCCCAGGCCATGCTGGGCCTGCCGGACCTGCTCATCCTCGACGAGCCGACCAACGGCCTGGACCCGCCCCAGATCCGCGAGATGCGCGAGGTGATGATCCGGTACGCGGCCGGCGGCCGCACGGTGATCGTCTCCAGCCACCTGCTGGCGGAGGTCGAACAGTCCTGCACCCACCTCGTGGTGATGGACCGCGGCCGCCTCGTGCAGGCCGGCCCGGTCGGCGAGATCGTCGGCTCCGGCGACACCCTGCTCGTCGGCACCGCCACACCCGTGGAGGAGCCCCTCACCGAGAAGGTCGCCGCGCTGCCCGGCGTCGCCTCGGCCGTCCGCACCGACGACGGACTCCTGGTCCGGCTCGACGCTAACGGCAGCGCCCAGCGCCTGGTCGCCGAACTCGTCCGGCTCGAGGTGCCCGTCGAGTCGGTGGGCCCCCACCGCCGCCTGGAAGACGCCTTCCTCACCCTGATCGGAGGTTCCGCATGAGCACGCCCACCGTCGCCGACGTGGCCTCCGGCTACCGCGCGGCCCACACCTTGCCCCTGCGGGTCGAGCTGCTGCGCCAGCTGAAGCGGCGCCGCACCCTGGTCATGGGCGCGATCCTCGCCGCCCTGCCGTTCGTCCTGGTCGTCGCCTTCGCCATCGGCGGCGAACCGGGCGGCGAGGGCGGCCGGATCACCCTCATGGACACCGCGACCGCGTCCGGCGCCAACTTCGCCGCGGTCAACCTGTTCGTCTCGGCGGGCTTCCTGCTCGTCATCCCAGTCGCCCTGTTCTGCGGCGACACCGTCGCCTCGGAGGCCGGCTGGTCCTCCCTGCGCTATCTGCTGGCCGCGCCCGTGCCGCGCGCCCGCCTGCTGTGGTCCAAGCTCGTCGTCGGCCTCGGCCTGAGCCTCGCCGCGATGCTCCTGCTGCCCCTCATGGCGCTCGCCGTCGGCACGGCCGCCTACGGCTGGGGGCCGCTCAAGATCCCCACCGGCGGCGCGCTGGACACCGGGACGGCCGCCCAGCGCCTCGTGGTCGTCGTGGCGTACATCTTCGTCTCCCAACTGGTCACCGCGGGCCTCGCGTTCTGGCTGTCGACGAAGACCGACGCACCGCTCGGCGCGGTCGGCGGCGCGGTGGGCCTCACCATCGTCGGCAACGTCCTGGACGCCGTGACGGCCCTCGACCACTGGCGCGACTTCCTGCCCGCCCACTGGCAGTTCGCCTGGGCCGACGCCGTCCAGCCCACTCCCGAGTGGTCGGGCATGATCCAGGGCACCGCGATTTCCATAACGTACGCTCTGGTGCTTTTCGCTCTGGCCTTCCGGGGTTTCGCCCGTAAGGACGTGGTGTCGTAGTCGGGTCTCTTGTGATGCGGCGCGGTCCAACCGGGTGAAGCTGCGAAACCAATTCTCATGCGTCGGGTTGCTGAAGTCAGGACGGCAGCGATGCCATGGGAAAGGAACGTGCCGTGGACAAGAAGGCCAGAGCCGCAGTGGCGGCCACCGCTCATCTCGTCAGTACGCCGGTGACGGCCGCTCCCACGGTGCTTGCTGTGGACTAGCGACAACGGACCCCAAACTCCTCTGCCCGGGCCGTCCGCGGTGACGCGTGAAGAAGAGCCTTGCTTTCGTCACGGGCGCCCTCCTGGCCCTGGGCACGGCCGGCCCTGGACGTCGATCTGTGTCGACAGGGCCGGTTTTCCCCATTCTTCAAGCAGGAAGGCAAGCACATTGCGACAGACCCTGAGCAGGGGCGTGTTCGCGGCGGCCGCAGCCACGGGCATTCTGTCCCTGTACGGCAGCCCCGCCCTCGCCGACACGGACGCGACGGCAGTCGCCAAGGACTCTCCCGGTGTGCTGGCCGGGAACACCGTGCAGGTGCCGATCGAGGTGCCGGTGAACGTGTGCGGCAACAGCGTCGCCGTGATCGCGGCGTTCGACGCCGCGATCGGCAACTCCTGCGAGAACACCACCTACGGCTACGGTGACTACGGCGTCGAGGAGGACACGCCCCCGTCGCCCCGTCCGAGTCAGACGCCTCCGCCCACCAGCAAGCCCACCCCGCCTCCCACTCGCATCAGTGAGACGCACCGTCCCGCGCATCCGCCCACACGGCACAGCGAGACGCCGCCCACGACCAGCGTCGAGCAGCCTGTCGAGCCGCCCCAGCTGGCCGAGACCGGCACCGGGACCCTGGTGGCCGCTTCGGCCGCCAGCGCCGCACTGATCGCGGGTGGGGCGATGATGTACCGCCGCGGCCGCGCCAACTCCTGACCCCACCTGCTCCTCCGTGCCGGACGCGACCAGTCCGGCCCGCCCGGGCGGGCGGCGCGTCCCGTCGTCATCACCGCCTGCCCGGCCCGGCCCGGGCAGGCGCAGACGTCCGCCACCGGTCGGCCGCACATGGGCGGGCCGCTGACGACTTCCGCGCCGTCAGCGGCCCTGGTCGGCCTCGCGGTTCCCCGTCAGGGGCGTACCGGCGCCGGCGACTCGTTCCGGCGACCGGCTCCCGGTACGGGGACCGTTGTGCCCATCGGGGTCGTCCTGAGCCGACGCCGTACGCCTCGGACGAGTGTCGCCGCCGTGAAGGTCGCGCCGTGGACGAAGCGCATGGCCGGGCCGAAGCCGCCGGCGGTCACCAGACCCGCGAGGAACAGCCCGGGGTGGGAGGACTCGAAGTCCCGCCCGACCGCGGGGGAGCCGTCGGGCAGGGCCGCCAGCGACCCGCGCAGCTCGGCGGAGAGCAGTCCGATCCGGTCGCAGCGCGGCCGGAATCCCGTGGCGGCGATGACGTGTTCGGTCTCCAGGGTGCGCAGGGCGCCCTCGCGGCTCACCGTGTCCAGCCGTACGCCGCCCGGTACCGCACTGGCCGCGGCGACCTCGTGACCAGGCAGCACCTCCACCACACTCTCCACCCGGTCCCGCACCCACCACGCGCCCGCCGGCCCCAGCGCCGTGGTCGCGATGCGTGCCCGGGTCGGCTCCGGCAGACGCCTGAAGAGGTTGGGGCGCTCGGAGTAGAACCAGTTCTTCCACCCGGGGCCGAGGCCGCTGTGCGGGGAGCGAACCGACTGCCACCAGGGACGCTCCCACGGCGGCGGCACATCGTTCCACACCAGCCGGTCCGCTCGCGCCAGCACCCGTACGCGCGTGCCCTGTTCGGCGAGCAGCGCCGCGGTCTCCAGGGCCGCCTGGCCGCCACCGATGACCGTGACGTCCTTGCCGCGGAACTGGTCGAGGTCGCTGTGGTGGCTGCTGTGCGTCACCAGCGAGGGGTGCAGTCCGCGCAGCGCCGACGGTACCTCCACGAACGGCATCACACCGACCGCCAGCGCCACCGACCGCGCGTGCAGCACCTCCCCGTCCTCGGTGACCACAGTGAACCCGTCAGGGCCGGACGCCACCCGGGTCACCGTGCGCTCGTCCACCCCCGGCACCGCGTGGCGCGCGAACCACAGGCCGTACGACGCGAACGCCTCGACCGGAATCGGCTTCGCGTGACGTGCCGTCAGGCCCTGCTCCGCGCAGTAGGCGCCCAGGTGCCAACGCCCGTCCGGGTCGGAGAGGTTGGACGCCCACGGCTCCGACTTCAGGAACATGCCACGGGGCATGTTGTCCCGCCAGGACGCCATGGGCCGGCCGAACACGCGCAGGTTCAGCCCGGCGGCCGCGGCGTGGGAGGCGATGGACAGGCCGTACGGACCTGCGCCCACCACCAGAAGGTCGTACATCATCAACTGCTCGCTTTCTCGTTGTCGACAGAGGAGGGGGAGGCCGCCCGGGGGGCCGGCCGTGACGGCGGCGCCACAGCCGGCGAGCCCAGCCGTTCACGCACCCGCCGGGACACATGACGGCACCACTGGGCCCACATCGCCCATCCGGGAACGCGGTCGTCCCGGGCGTACCAGGCCAGTTCGCGCCCGGCCGGCGCCGAACGCAGTGCGGCGAGCGGCGCGTAGTTCTCCACCACGAACTTCCGCCCGGCCATCGGCGCCCCGTCCGGCAGCGGACGGCCCGTCAGGTCCAGGTGCAGGGCGCGTACGACGTCCAGCCCCGCGCTGTCCGCGAAGAGCCGGAACTGGGCGCCGGGGCGCGGGTTGAAGTCGAGCAGGTGATAGCGGCCCGTCGCGCCGCAGCGGCGGAAGTCGAGGTCGAAGATGCCGCGGTAGCCCAGCTCGCCGGTGAGCCGTTCGGCCAGCGCCTGTACCTGCGGGTTGGGCGTCCAGCAGCCCACCGCGGTCAGCCCCGCTCCACGCGGCCAGGCCAGCTGCTTGCGCCCTGGCCCGCCCGCGCGCACGGCACCCGAGCGGTCGGCGTAGCCGTGGAAGAACCAGTCCCGGTCTTCTCCCGGCGGCAGGTACGCCTGCAGCAGCAGCCGGCTGCCCGCCTCCTCGGTGCGCAGGTACAGCTCCCGGGCCTCCTGCTCGGAGCGGACCAGCACCGTGCTGCGCAGCCCGCTGCCGGCAGGCAGCAGCCAGGGACGGCTCCACTTCGCCACCAGGGGGAGCCCGAGCCGCCGCGCGTCGTCGGCGGCCCGCTCCGGACTGTCCGGGACCAGCGTCACCGGGTGCGGGATGTCCGCGGACGCGCACATGGCGGCCAGCTCCGCCTTGTCGGCGACGCGTTCGGGCAGCGTGCCCGGCATCGTCGGCAGCAGGTAGGAGGGCGCGAGTTCGTCCCGCATCCGTCCCACGGCGATCGCGCTCGCGTCGTCCATCGGGATCAGGACGGTGGGACGCGCGATCCGGTCGGCCACGCGGCGCAGCACGACGAGGATGTCGTCCGGGGACGCTCCCGGAAGTGGCGGGGGATGCATTCGCCGTACGTAACGCGACGCGTGGACGGGACTTCTCGCCGAATCGGCGACGACATGCACCTCCACTCCCGCCCTTCCGAGCGAACGCACGGCCCCCAGCGTTCCGTGGTGAAAGGGATTCCGGTCGATCCGCAGCAATACGGCGGGGACGCGGGTGTCGAGAAGCGACACGAATTCTCTCTTTCTTTCGGATCGGCTCACCCGTGCGGGTGAGCGCAGTACTCGAAAGCCCCAACGGCAATGGCGCCATTGCCTTTTCTGTGCCTGACTTCATATGACTACTCGTCAATAGAAACCGAGGCATAAGGCCGATGACAGCGAAGAATGCAGACATGGCCCCACAGCACAAGCGGGTCCGGGTCCGCTGGCTGGCCGCGGGCGCGGTGGCGGTCGCCGTGTCGGCAGCCATGGTGTCCGGCCCCCTGGCGGGGGTGCGGGTGGTGCGCGCCGACGATTCCCGCCCTCCGGCACCGACCCCGTCGCTCCTCCCGGCGCCGGTACCGCCACCGGCCTTCGGTGCCTTCCTCCAGTCCGACGCCCGCGGCGTGGCCCGCATGGCACAGTTCAGCCGCTGGCTGGGCGGTGCCGAACTCCGCGTCGGCCACACCTATCTGCCCGGCAACCGCTGGAGTGACATCGAGGGTGCCGTCGGCTTCCTCGACGCGTGGGCGCACTGGCGCAACCAGAAGGCCGACCGGATGCTCGTCCTCAACGTCCCCATGCAGGAGCGGAACGAGGATGGCGCCTCCGACGACGAGGTCCGGGAGCTGTTGCGGCGAGGCGCGGCCGGGGAGTTCGACCACCACTTCCGCGCCCTCGCCGAGCGGCTGGTTCGGCTGGACGTGCCGGACGCGGCCCTCGTGCTCGGCTGGGAGATGAACGGCACCACGTACACCCATCGCTGCGGGCCGGACCCTCAGGCCTGGAAGACGTACTGGAACAGGATCGTCACCACCATGCGCTCGGTGCCGGGCCAGAAATTCAAGTTCGATTTCACGCCGGCCCGCGGCCTGGACGCCGTTCCCTGGACGGAGTGCTATCCGGGGGACGACACGGTCGACGTCATCGGGATGGATTCCTACGACCAGCCGACCGGGATGTCGTTCGACGAGCAGGTACGAGAGCCCTACGGGCTGCGGAGACATGTGGATTTCGCGAAGGCCCACGGCAAGCCCGTCTCGTATCCCGAATGGGGGCTCTTCCGCAACGGTGACAATGTCGAGTACATGCGGGGCATGCTCGCGTGGATGGACGAGCACAGGCCGCTCTACAACACGCTGACCGACTACTGCCCGCACGGCGTGTGGCAGTGCGAGGCCAACCCGAAGTCGTCCCACGTCTACCGGTCGTCCCTCTCCGGCCGCTCGGACGAGGCGACCGCGACCCCGGCTCCCACGCCCACACCGGAGCCGGCCACGCCCACCGCACCCACCGCACCGACGTCCCCGGAGGACTGCACGGAGCTGGACCTGGGCAGCTGGGTGGAGTACTGGGTCGGCGGGAAGATCTGCCTCCCCGACTGGTGGTAGGGCCCCGCCGACGCGCCCGTCGGCGAGGAGTGCGGTCGAGGGGTCGGCCGGGTCCACCGTCGTCACCGCTGTCCGCGGGCATCGGCGGCGGCGGCCGGGCCGGGCACCGAGGCGGCGGGCGCGGGGTCGTCGTCCTGGCCGGTCCTCCTCGGCCGCGCCAGCAGGGCCAGGCCGCACAGCAGTCCGCCCGCGCTCGCGCCCACCAGAGCGGTCACCGCCGGCGACGCGGACGTCGGCTCGGTCGGCTTCACCGCCCGCGAGAACGGCACGAGTCGGACCTGGGTGCTGCTCTTGCTGTGGTCCGCGTGCCGGGTCAACGCGCGGGAGACCGCGTCGGCCATGTCGACGGCGAGGTCGGAGTGCGAGGAGGTGGCCGAGATGGCGACCATCGGCGCGTCCGGCGAGGTCGCCGTGCGCACGCTGTGCTGCAGCGTGCGCACCGGTACGCCCGCCCACACCTGCGCGTCCCCGAGCACCGCGAGCTGCGTGGCGACCCGGCCGTACGCCTGCGCGAAGCCGAGGGCGGAGTCCGGGGTGGACTTCGCGGTCGGTACGGCGATGACGTAGCTGGTGGCCGTGTACGTCGGGGGTTTGACCATGCCGTAAGCGCCGCCGAGCAGACCTCCGACGAGGGTGCCGGTCGCGAGGACGGACCAGGACGGCAGCCTCCTGACACGGGCCAGGGACAGGCGGCGCTGACGGGTCGGAGTGTCGGTCATGACGGGCTGGCTCCCAGAGGTGAGCGGGACGACGAGGAACTGGAGACCGCTGCCGCATACACGTCCATGAGGCGGGCTGCGCTGCGGGTGATGCTGTAGGGGTGCGCGACCTCCGGCGCCGTGCGCGGCCGAAGGCCGACCGCGCGGACCTCGACGATCGCGTCGGCGTACGCCTGGGGGCCGCCGCGCACCCGCCGGGCGTCGGTGGTGGCCGACGGCGGCAGGTCCTCGAGCGCCGGGCAGGAGGCGTAGAGCACGGGCAGGCCGGCCGCCAGCCCCTCCACGACGGCCAGACCGAAGGCCTCGTCCAGGGACGGAGACGCGAGCAGGTCCATCGCGGAGGTGAGCGAGGGCAGGTCGGGGCCGTGCGAGCCGTCGGGAACGTAGGGACGTTCGCCGGTGAACAGGACGCGGTCGGCCACACCGGCCTCGTGCGCCGTGCGGCGCAGGACGTGCTCCTCGGGGCCGCCGCCCACCAGCAGCAGCCAGTGATCGTCCGGCAGCCGGGTGAGCGCGTGGACGAGGACGTCGAACCGCTTGCCCCGGGTGAGCCGTCCGACGCCCCCGACGACCCACGCGCCCTCCGGCAGGCCGAGGCGCCGGCGGGTGCGTTCGCGCCGCTCCTGGTCGAAGCGGAAGCGGTCCAGGTCGATGCCGTTCGGGACGACCTCGATGCGGGGCGCGGGCACGCCCCAGCGCTTCAGGCGGTCGGCCACCGTCGGGGAGACGGCTACCGTCGCGGAGCCGAGCCGCTCACTGGCGAGGTACAGGGCGCGCACCCCCGCCGTCAGCCTGCGGCCCTCCATCTGGGAGTCGCCCAGGGAGTGTTCGGTGGCGACGACCGCGCGGACCCCGGCGATGCGTGCGGCGATCCGGCCATAGACGCAGGCCCGGTACAAGTGCGTGTGCACCAGGTCGTAGCCCCCGGCGCGGATCAGCCGGACCAGGCGCGGGAGCGCGGCCAGATCGCGGTTGCCGCCCATGCCGAGATGCACGACGCGGACGCCGTCCGCGGCGAGGCCCTCGGCGACCGCGCCGGGGTTGGTGAGCGTCACGACGTCGCAGTCGACGGGCAGGTGACGCAGCAGCAGGCGCAGCTGCTGCTCGGCCCCGCCGACGCCGAGGCCGGTGATGATGTGCAGAGCCTTCATGTCACAGGCCCTCCACCTGGCGCCGGCGCAGCCGGTGCAGACGGTGCTTGAGGTGCAGGCGCCAGGCCTTGTCGTTCTGACCGACGTGCACGCGCGGCAGGGCGTGCGGACCGGTCAGCGGGCCGGGGTCGATGGCACAGGCGTAGGTGTATCCCACTTCCCGTACGGCCTCGACGGCGCGGGCGTCGACCGTGCCGTACGGGTAGCAGAAGCCGTCGACCCAGGCGCCGGTCAGCTGCGTGAGCAACGCGCGGCTCTCGCCGACCTCGGCCCGGAGAGTGAGGTTGTCCACCCGGGTGAGGTCGACGTGCGTCAGCCCGTGCGAGCCGATCTCCACGCCCTCGGCGGCCGCTTGCCGGATGCCGTCCGCGGTCAGCAGCGGCTTGCGCGGGCCGAGGGGGTCCCAGGAGTTGTCGCCGCCGAGCCGTCCGGGCAGCACGAAGAGGGTGGCGCTGCAGTCCCAACGGTGCAGCACCGGCAGGGCGTCGGTGACGAAGTCGGCGTACCCGTCGTCGAAGGTGAGCCCGACCAGGCCCCGCCCCACACCGCGGGCGCGGGCCGCGAGCAGTTCGGCCACGGACACGCCCCGCAGCCCGCGTCGGCGCAGCCATGCAAGCTGCCGGTCGAGCCGCTCGGGCGTGACCGTGATGCGGTACGGGTCGTCCGAGCAGTCGCCCACCGAGTGGTACATCGCCACCCACGGGATCGGGGCCGCGCGCGGGGCGCGGAGTCTGCCGGTGTCGACGGAATCAACGGAAGCGACCATGTGTGAGCCTTCGTGTGACGGCGCTCGCGGAGCGCAGTGCGGATGCGAAGCCCTGGGCGCCCAGGGCCCAGGTGAGCGGGACGAAGACGACGGTCACGGTCAGGCAGCCGGCCGCGAGACCCGCCACCGGTGATTCCGGCCGGCCGGCGACGAACGCACCGGCGACGGTGGCGACGACCGCCGCGCACACGGACCTGGCCAGCTCGGCCAGTACCTGCCGGATGCGGATCGAGACGCCGTTGGGGCTCTTCTGCCGCGCCGTTCGCAGGCCGACCAGCATCAGGCCGGCCGTGACGGTGATGCCGAGGGCGTTGGCGGCGGCGATCCCCGCCACACCCCAGACGCGCACGGTCGCGGTGCCGATCAAGGACGTCACGGCGATGCCGGCGGTCATCACGCCGAGGGGGTACCAGCTGGGCCGGCCCGCCGAGAAGTACGAGCGGACCAGGGCGCCCACCAGGGTCTGGCCCAGCAGCCCGAGGGCGTACACGCGCATGACGTCCGCCGTCGCCGCGGTGTCGCTCGGGGTGAACGCGCCCCGCTGGAAGAGCAGTTCGATCATCTGCGGGCCACAGGCGATCACCGCGCACATACCCAGCAGCACCAGACAGGAGGCCAGCGCCAGATCCCGCTCGACCCGGCTGCGGGCCCGTTCCGTGTCGCCGTCCGCGAGCGCCCGCGCCACCAGGGGGAAGGTGACGGTGCACACCATCAGAGACAGCGTCATCGGAATCTGGGCGACCT
The DNA here is from genome assembly GCF_056436655.1 of Streptomyces sp. NPDC043427. Taxonomy (NCBI): domain Bacteria; kingdom Bacillati; phylum Actinomycetota; class Actinomycetes; order Kitasatosporales; family Streptomycetaceae; genus Streptomyces; species Streptomyces sp. NPDC043427. The sequence continues at coordinate 201,152 of NZ_JBWKCC010000019.1, forward strand.
TCTGCGCGTAGTTCAGGTGCGAGATGGCCCCGGAGGGCAAGGTGGAGGCGAGGAAGCGTTCTACGAGGACCTGTGACTGGCGGCAGAGGGCGAAGAGGAGTACGGCGGCGACCAGGGCGAGTTGCATCGGCCGCTCCTCGACATCGGCCCCGGCCCCGCAGGGGGTCGGCCTGCGCGCCACCAGTTGCCGCCACAGCGAGGGCAGTTGCACCGCCACCATCAGACAGCCGCCCGCCGCGACCCCGACCGCGGCGGAGCGCACGCCCCAGCGGTCGCCGAACAGGAACATCGCGGCGATGATGCCGGTGTTGTAGGCGACGTAGATCGCCGCGGGCGCGAGGAAGCGGCGGTGGGCCCGCAGGGCGGCGCTGCAGTACCCGGCGAGCCCGAAGGCCAGCACACAGGTCGCCGTGAGCCGGGTGCAGTCGGCGGCGAGGCGGGGGTCGGGCAGGCCGGGCGCGAGGGCCCGGACCAGGTAGGGAGCGCTGCCTGCGACCAGCGCGGCCACCGCGGCGAGCGCGAGGCACAGGCGGGGCAGGGTGGCGGCGACCAGGGCGCGGACCGGGTCGCCCGGGGCGCCGCGGGCCCGGCGGGCCAGTGCCATGCTGAACGCCGGGATCAGCGCGATGGCCAGACCGTCCTCGATGAGCAGCGTGGCGGCGAACTCCGGGACGGTCCACGCGACCAGGAAGGCGTCCGTGTCGCTTCCGGCACCGAACAGCCGTGCCAGCGCCTGGTCGCGCACCAGGCCGAGCAGTGAGCCGGCGATGGACAGCGACGCCGTGACGAGCGCGGCCCTGGCGAGGAACCTCCCGGAGGCCGGGGAGGTCGGGTCGGCACCCTCCGCGGCCTTGGTGGCGGCACGCGCCGCGGGTACGGTCGTCGCGATCTCGGTCTCGGAGCCGGGGGGTTGCGAAGGCATCACCGTCATCGCGCCAGGGCCTCCTCGACGCGCTCCCGCACTCCACCCCGAGGCACGTCGGCGCGCTCGTGGCCGGCCAGCGCCCACCAGGTCACGAGCCCCATGCCCACCGCGGTCAGCACGGTCGAGGGGCCGCCGATGTCTCCGTACACGAAGTCGGTCAGCAGCCAGACCAGCAGCCCGCAGGCGACGAGCGCGCAGTCGAGTCCCGGCCCTCTGGCGCGGACGCGCAGCAGCCTCCGCAGCCCGCACACCAGCAGCGCCAACCAGCTCCCGGCGAGCCCGAGCAGCCCGACGAGGCCCTGCTCGCTCAGCACCAGCAGGTACATGTTGTGCGGCGACAACAGCGGCTGCCTCTCGTACGTCACTCCCGCGCCCTCGATGTCGCTGGCCGACGACAGCGCCAGGGTGGCGTGCCCGTCCCGGTACTCGGGAAAGCCCTTCAACCCGACGCCGGTCAGGGGGCGTTGGCTCCACATGCCGGTGGCGGACGCCCACAGGGTGTACCGGTCGACGACGGACTGGTCGGGGGCGTCGGTGACCTGCGTGATGCTGTCGATCCGCTGCTGCAGCAGCGCCGAGCCGAGGCCGAACCCGCCCACCAGGATGACGCCCGCGGCGGCCACGGCCGCGGCCACCTTCAGCGCGCGCCGCAGCCCGACCAGTGCCAGCTGCACGGCGCAGGTCAGGACGGTCGCGATCCAGGCGCCCCGGCTGAAGGAAAGTGCGAGCGGCGCCAGCAGTGCCAGAGCGCACCCGGCGGCGATCGCCCGCTGTCGTGCCGACGCCGGGCCCAGCGCGATCCCGACCGCGCACACCAGGCCGAGAGAGACGACCGTCGCCATGCCCATCACGTCATGGGGCCCGAACGTGCCGACCGCCCGGATGTCCGCGCCCTGGTAGGAGGCGCCGGTCCGGGTGACGTACTGGTGGACGCCGAGGGCACCCTGGCACAGGGCGAGCCCCACGAACGACCAGGTCACCACGCGGAAGTCGGCCCGGTCGCGGATCAGCAGGAGCACGGCCGCCGGGACGAGCACGAAGATCTGCAGATAGCGGCCCAGGCCGGCGAGCCCTGCCTGGGGCGAGGTGGCCCCCACGGCGGCGAGCGCGAGCCCCACGACCGGCAGGCACAGCACCACGGCCGCGGTGGGCGTCAGCGGGCTGCGCCGTTCGCGCAGGAGACGGATCACGCAGTACACGACCGCCAGCCCCGAGACCGCGTCGGCGGGCCCCGCGCCGTCCCGCGTCAACGGCAGGGCCAGCAGGACGGGCACGGCCACGACGGGCAGGACCGGTGTCAGCGCGGCGGCCCGGCCTGGGAGCGATGTCAGGGCGTGGCTCATGTCTCTCAGCTCCCCGTCGGACGCACCAGCAGGGCCGCCGTGCGCAGCAGGATGCAGATGTCCTGCCACAGCGACCAGTCGTCGACGTAGGCGTTGTCGAACCGGCAGCGGTCCTCGATCGAGGTGTCGCCGCGCAGCCCATGGATCTGGGCGAGGCCGGTGATGCCGGTCCGCATGCGGTGCCGGGCCGCGTAACCGGGGTAGGTCTGGCTGAACTGCCCGACGAAGTAAGGGCGTTCGGGGCGTGGTCCGACCAGGCTCATGTCGCCCCGGAGCACGTTCCACAGCTGGAGCAACTCGTCGAGCGAGGTGCGCCGCAACATACGGCAGAACCAGCGCATCTCGTTCTCGTTCGCCACGCTCCACCGGGTCGCCGACTCGTGCGCGTCGACCGGGCGGTGCGTACGGAACTTCAGCAGCGTGAACGGCTTCCCGTTCCTGCCGATGCGCTCCTGCCGGAACACCACGCCCGGCCCGTCGCTGATCCGAAGCGCCACCGCGAATGCCAGCAGCAGCGGGCTGACCAGCAGCAACAGGGTCCCCGACACGGATACGTCGAGCATGCGCTTGCCCGCGCTGCCGCGGCGCGCCGGGGACAGGTCCAGACGCCGGCAGGTGAACCCGGCCAGCCGCTCCTTCGTCGCGTACGACGGGGAGACGGCGTCGACCTCCCAGACCACACAGCCCGACTCGGCCAGCGCTCGTAGCAGCGGCGCCTGTTCGGCGCGTACGGAGGGGTGAACGGCCAGTACCGCCCGCACCCCGTTCTGGATGACCGCACGCTCGACCTCCTCGCCGGTCGTCAGCACCGGCAGGCCCTCGGTGCCGTCCGGCTGCTCGGCGACGACCCCCACCGGCCGCACGCCGCACCGCGGGTGGCGCAGCACGGCGGCGGCCACGCGCTGCGCGGTCGCCGCCGGGCCGACGACGAGCGCGGTGTGCGGGCGGCGCAGCAGAGCGGCGCGTGTTCGCCAGTGCACGGCTCCGCGCAGCACACAGCCCACCACCGCCTGCAGGGCGAGGCCCGTCAGCACGGTGCGGACGGACAGCGCGTGCTCCGGCCGGTATGCCGCCAGGAGCGCCGAGAGCGCCAGCCAGACCACCGCGATGCGGCCGCACACGGCGGGCAGTTCCTCCAGCAGTCCCGGCACGGGCGGCCGGCCGTCGCGTGGACGCAGCAGCAGCGATCCGATGATGAGCAGGGTGACGAGCAGCGGCTGGTGCTCGGCCTCGGCGAGCGCCGGCGTGCCCGACAAGGCGGCGATTCCGTCCGCGACGAGCAGCGGGACCGGTGAGGCCGACCGGGCCGGGCGCCGCGGGACAGGGGCGCGGAAACCCGCGGCAGTGCCGCGCGGCGGCATGACAGAAACGGATGAGTGCCCGTGCTCCCGTGGCGATACGCCGGGGGAGGGCACGGTACGTTCGGCGGTCACGAGTGGATCGACTCCCTGTCCTCGGTGGGCTCGACGCGCTGTGTTGTCTGGTTCGCCTCGGCGCCACAGCCCGTGTCGAGCGGCTGACGGTGCTCAGTGCCGCGGACCGTGGCGCACTCGTTCGCTCGAGACGGCCGCGCCTTGTCGGTGGCGGGCCAGGTGCCGAGCAACTCGCGGTAGACGTCCGCGACCTGCTCGGCGGTGTGCCGCACGTCGTGGGTGGACAGCACGTGCCGGCGGCCGCGGTCGCCGAGCGATTCACGTTCCGGCGGGTCGAGCAGCAGCTCGGTGACGGCCGCGGCCAGCACCTCCGGGTCCTCCGGCGGCACCAGGCACCGGGCGGCGAAGGAGGGCGGCAGGCTTTCGCGGGCGCCGTCGACGTCCGTGACCACCACGGGCCGCCCGCAGGCCATCGCCTCCAGAGGGGCCAGCGCCATGCCTTCCCAGCGGGACGGCAGGACGACGAGATCGGCGGCCTGGTACCAGGGGGCGGCGTCGGTGACGGCTCCCGCGAACAGCACCGACTCCGGGGCCTCCTGGCGCAGCCGTTCGCGGTCCGGCCCGTCGCCGACCAGGACGAGGCGGGCGTCGGGCGCCTTGCACACGACGTCGTCCCACGCCCGCAGCAGGACGTCCTGCCCCTTCTGTCGGCACAGCCGCCCCACGCACACGGCGAGCGGGGCGGCCGGGTCGATGTCGGCGAGCGGTGCGAGCCCGGCCCGCACGGTGTCGGCGGCGACAGGGCGGAAGCGTTCGGGATCGATGCCGTTGGGGACGACAGCCCACCGGCCGGTGATCCCCGCACGCACGCCGGTCGCGCGCTCCGCCTCGCTCACGCACACCACTCGCGTGGCCCAACGTGCCCCCCATCGCTCCCACTTGAGCGCCAGGGCCGCGGTACGTCCGTCGACCGCCTCGAACGACCAGGCGTGCGGCTGGAAGACCGTCGGGATCCGCCCGCGCACCGCGAGCCGCCCGGCGAGCCCGGCCTTCGCGCTGTGCGCGTGCACCAGATCGGGGCGCACCTCGTCGATCACCCGTGCCAGGTGGCGCACTTCCCGCACGAGCGACGGCCCCGGCGACCGCGTCGCGGCCCAGTGCCGTACCTTCGCGCCGAGCGCCCGCAGTTCCGCACAGAGCGCGCTGTCGGGGCAGGCCACGGTGACGTCCAGGCCGGACGCCAGCTGTGCCCGGACCAGGTCTGTCACGACGCGCGCGACACCGCCGTCCACCGGTTGGGTGAGGTGCAGAACCCGCGGCCGAGAGGCGGTGGGTGACAGGCGCATATGCGCGGCTTTCTCGCTCACGAAGGCGCTCGGGGCGGGCGGCAACGGGCTCACCGCTGATCGTCGACGGCGACGAAGAGCACACCGGCCCACGCTGCGTCCTGCTGGGACTGGAGCCGCAAGGTCGCCTGGTCACCGGCCAGTTGCAGGCCTTTGTCGAGGTCGAACACGTCGGAGTCGTAGCCGAGGGTGTGGGCGTACGCGGGCACCCGCGCCGCATCCGCTCCGGGCTCACTGATGGTGGAGTTCAGGACGTCGTCCCGGGGGTTGGCGGAGTTGCTGAGGACGGTGGAGGCGGACGCCGTCGTCAGGGTGAGCGAGTCGCCGGTGGTGCCGCGGTCGCCGTTGTACGCCACCAGTCCCGCGCGGCCCCCCGCGCCGGCGGGAAGGTCCAAATCCTGCAGCCGGATCTCCTGCCCGCCGGACCGCAGCGGTGTGAAGCCGTCCCAGACCGAGAGGCGCCGCAGCGGCTCCGCCGCGTTCTCGTACGCCACCACCAGCGTCCAGCCGCCCCATGCCCCGGCCGCCGACTTGCCCATGGCGACGTTGACCTGCGCCACGGTGTACATGCCCGGCCCGGACTCCCGCACCATTCGTGTGACCTCCGCCGAGGCCTGGAAGGCGTCCGCGCCGTCCGCCACGCGGTGTCCGACGACCGTGTCCGCGAGGAGCTCCTTGTACTCCCCGCCGGGTTCGGCGATCAGCACCCGCCCGTTGTCCTCCGGGGGCTTCTGTTCGCCCACGCGCAGGTTGCCGCCCCAGTACAGGCGCGCGTACGTCACCCGGGAACCGGCGGGCAGGCGGACCTCCGCGCGGGAGGAGTTGTAGGTGTTCGGGTCGTTGTCGACGTCGCTGTAGAACATGTCGAAGTCGCCGTTCACCCCGTGCCCGCCGCCCTGCACGTCCCGGCACGAAGGTGGCGACCCCGGCACGCAGCTGATGGAGACGTTGGCCGCCCGCACGATGCCGCCGTGCTGGTGCGCCCGGTACCGCTGGGCGAACGCGATGCTGTCCGCCTCCGGTGCGGGCGGTGCGACCCTCGCGGCAGCGGGGGAGCCGCCCGGTGCCCACATCGCGGCAAGGGCGAGGACGCCCACGGTTGCACGACGAAGCGGCGGACCCAGGGAATGGCGCATGACCGGCGGTGCCCTTTCGCAGCAGGTGGGGGGTGACAGCAGCGGCACGAGCGCGAGGTGTCCGCGCTGAGGAGTGCGCTACGCGGTTCGCACTCTAACCATCGACCGGATAAAGACGGCTATATTCGATGAAATCCGACAAGTGTGTCGGAATCGTGAAACCAGCGCCTTCCTCCACGGAGTTCCGTGACGGAGGTCGGCCGGTTCTGTTCCCTCGAACGCGGGTCGCGGCGCAGCAGTCCTGACGTGACGTCTGGGCAGGCTGGACGTGGCAACAGAGGGAAGCGCAAGATCACTAAAAGCGTATGATCGGTTGCGGAAAGTGATGGGTGCTTGCACGGTGGGCTCAAGATCCAACGCCCGTCGAGAGGACCCCCCATGCCCACTCTGCCCGCGTGGCGCGTCGCGTCCAGCGCACTGTGCGCCGCCCTTCTGGTCGGGATCACCGGCCCCGCCGCCATGGCGGCCGACCCGGCCCGTGAGCACAGCCATGCGGCATCGCCCCACGTGTGGTTCTCGGGCGCGGAGGCGGTTCTGGCGCAGGCCAGGAAAATCAACGGGGGCGAACTCACCCCGGTCGCCGACCTGCTGCAGGCCGTTCTCAGAGCGGACCACGGCCGACTGCCCGTCGCCGATGCCAGGAAACTGGGAGCTGCCGCGAAGGCCGCCCTCGCCAAGGCGGCTGCCAAGGCTCCGGCGGCCTCGGTCACGCCGACAGCACCTGCCCCGGGGATCGGCGTGCTGCTGCCCGCTCCCGCGGTGCCCGCCGCTCCCGCGGTGCCCGAGGTGCCCGCCACGCCCGCCGTCGCTCCCGCGAGCGACGACCCCGACACCGTGGAGAACGAACTGGACGCCGCGGACGAAGCGCTGGACGCCGCGGACGAAGCGCTGGACACCGTGGAGGAGGCGCTGGACGACCTGGAGGACGCCGTCGACAGCCTCCTGGAGGCGATCACCTCCGGTGACGACGACGAGGTTCTTCCGACGGCAGACGACCTGCTGACCGAGCTGGCGGACCTCATCGACGCCCTGACCGGAGGCGGCCTGCCCCTGCTGCCGACGCTGTCCGGCACATCGACACCGACCTCGTTGGCACCGACGATGTTGACACCCACGTCGTTGGCACTGACGACGTTGACACCTGCGTCGTCGACAACGGCATCGTCGACTCAGGTGTCGTCGACGCAGGTCACCTCCGTGTCGGGTGACACGCTTCCCACGATCACGCTGTCGAATTCGGTGCTGCTGCCGGCCCCGTGAGCGTCGTGCGGGCAGGGCTCTCGCCCGTCCGGTCGTGGGGGGGGGGGGGGGGGGGGGGGGGGGGGGGGGGGGGGGGGGGGGGGGGGGGGGGGGGGGGGGGGGGGGGGGGGGGGGGGGGGGGGGGGGGG